>CALEMP010000130.1 GCA_937910685.1 uncultured bacterium | reverse complement strand
GTCCTTGGCCTTACTGTCAGTCCGCGCCTCGTCGGCACGCCCCTGATCCTTGGCCTTCTTGTCGGCACGCGCTTGATCGACGCGCTCCTGGGCTTTTTTCTTAGCGGCACGCCTCGCATCGGTGATGCGCTTGGCCTCCACTTCGAGGTCCTTCGCCGGAGCACGCCCAGCACGGGTCAAGAGCTGGCTGTAGTAGAAGACGAACTCTTCCCCCGAAAGGTCGCCGCTCTTGTCCGCATCTACGCGAACCATGTCCCGCTGAGGGATGCCTACAGCCGTGGCTTCCGCCCGGTTCAGCAAGCCGTCCTGATTGGCATCGGCCTTACTGAAGATCGTGCGGACCTTCTTGAGGGAGACTCCCTTGCTCTGGGCTTGGGCGCCCCCGACGAGGATGAGTCCGAGGATGATCAGTTGGTTGAATTTCTGCATGGGGCCCTCCTTAGGGCGGGATTTGCTCACGGGGTAGCCAAGTGCGAATGGCATGCCAACCGCTCTGGGAACCCAAATCCTAACCCGAGAGCACCTGAGGGGGCCCATGTGGATCGGGCAACCCCCTTGAGGACGCTCCCTGTCCCTCGGATGGGACAGTGAGGCCTGGCGTTCCTGGGGGGGCTCTCCAGGCCGCTGCCCACCACTTGTGCGCCCTTCCCCAGTCTCGATCGTTGTCCCGGAGGCGAGTCCCTTGTACAAACTGTTTTCACAACGGTCCCGGCGGGGCCATTCCACTCCGGCTGGAGGTCACACCCCCCCTTCGTGATCCCCATGCCATCTCCCCCCAGAGAACCCAGAGCACCTGTGTTGACCATGCACCAGCTCGCGCCTCTTAGTGATGGCGCCGACAAGTTTATTGCCACGCGAGCCGCCTACGGCAAGGCCCTCCTCGAACTTGGAAATCAGCATCAGGACGTAATCGTCCTGGATGCGGATCTTTCCGGTTCTACCAAGACCGCAGTGTTCCGCAAGGCACACCCGGATCGATTTTTCAACTGCGGAGTTGCCGAGTCCAACATGATGGGCACCGCCGCGGGTTTGGCCTGCAGCGGGCGCACCGTGTTCGCCAGTTCCTTTGCCATGTTCGCCACGGGCAAGGCTTGGGAGCCCATCCGCCAGACGATCTGCGTCCCCAGCATGAACGTCAAGATTTGCGCAAGCCACGCGGGCCTGACAGTGGGCGAAGACGGCAAGTCCCACCAAATGCTGGAGGACATCACGCTAATGCGCGTGCTGCCCAACATGAAAGTCATTGTTCCGGCGGACTCCGTGGAAACGGCCGAGGCCGTGCGCCTTGCCTATGAAACCCCCGGACCGGTTTATGTGCGCCTTTCCCGTGCGTCGACCCCGGTCATCTTTGGCGATGATTATCGCCTTGAACTAGGACGTGGATCGCTCCTGCGGGAAGGATCCGATGTTTGCATTGCCGCATGCGGCGTCGAGTTGGCCGAAGCCCTGATCGCTGCTGACATTCTTGCAAGTCGCAACATTGAAGCGAGAGTTGTCAACCTCGCGTGCATCGACCCGATCGATGTGGACCTAATCGTGGATTCGGCCGAACGCTGCGGAGCTATCTTGACCGCCGAAGAACATCAAATCCGCGGAGGCTTCGGCGACGCGGTTGCCCAAGCGGTGGTTCGCCATCACCCGGTACCCATGGACCTCGTGGGCATGGACGATTCCTTTGGCCAAAGCGGCCCGGCCCCTGACTTGATTCGACACTACGGCCTCGACGGTGCCTCCCTGGCAGACCGCGCCGAAAACCTCATTAAACGCAAGAAGCGCTAGTTATGACCCTATCCAGAGAAAAGGCAACGAACATCCGCAAAGTGGCCCGAGAGGTGCGCCTGGACGTCGTACGCATGGTTCACGCCGCAGCCTGTGGTCACCCCGGGGGCCCTTTGGGCATGGCCGATTTCATGACCACACTGTTCCTTGAGCACCTGAACCTGACTGCGGAAAATCGCCTCGACGACGATCGCGATCGGTTCGTGCTTGGCAACGGGCACACCTGCGCCGGGTACTATGCCCTCTTGGCCCAGAAGGGTTTGATTTCAAAGGATACCCTCCTGAGCTTCCGCAAGATGGGCTCCCCCTTGCAGGGCCATCCCAACCGCAACCTGGACTTGGGAATTGATTTCTCCACGGGTAGTTTGGGGACGGGCCTTTCCGTGGCCCAGGGCATGGCCTTGGGTGCGCGCTTGAATGGTTGGGACTCGCGGGTCTATTGCACCTCTAGCGACGGGGAAAGCCAAGAGGGCCAGATCTGGGAGGCCGCTACCAGCGCGGCTCACTGGGGCCTTGGCAACTTGACCGTAATGGTGGACTTCAACAACATCCAAATCGATGGCCCCATGCGCGAAGTGATGAATGTGCGCGACCTGGAAGCCAAGTACAAAGCATTCGGTTGGCACGCGGTCACCGTGGACGGTCACGATGTGGTTGCCGTTGATCAAGCCCTTTGCGCGGCCAAAGAAGTGGCAGAGCAACCCTCCGCGATCATTGCTGTCACCACCATCGGCAAGGGCGTTTCCTATATGGAAGACACCTCAGATTGGCACGGTTGTGCGCCGAATGACGAGCAATTGGCCCAGGCTCTGGAAGAACTGAGCGCACCGGTCTCTTGAGCCAGCGACCGACTCTTCTTGGCGGCTGGATACTTGGCCTTGCCACGGGAGTGCTCCTTCTGACCCTGGTGCAAGCGGTACTCCAACGGGGTAAGCGCCAAGATCTCGCCCGCTATGAGCTGGTTAGCTCCTACGCCCGGGACACTTTTGTGCGCCAGGTGGACGATCAAGAACTGCTCGATGCGGCCCTTGAGGGCATGCTGGAAAGCCTAGATGCCTATTCGCGCTTTTACCCGCCGGTGGAAGCAGTGCAGCTCGAACGGGAGACCGGTGGGCGCTATGAGGGCATTGGCGCCCTATTCCGCACACTTGACGCACGGCGGCACGTCCTCTTCACCCTGCCAAACTCCCCCGCCCGAGCAGCCGGCCTGAAAGTCGGCGATAGGGTGCTGACGCTCAACGGCCAAGACCCCACGGACTGGGACGATCAAAAGTTCCGCGAAACCCTGGCCCCCGAATCCGGCGAAGCGGTGACCCTGAGCTTGGTCGATTTGGATGGGAAAGAACGGGATGTGCTGGTGGACGCGGGGATCTTGGTGGACCCCAGCCTGCGGCATATCCGAATGGTCTCGAGTACGCCCCCAGTGGCGTGGATTTCGGTCAACTCTTTCTCGCGCGAAACAGCGGGCGAGTTAGTCCATGCCTTGGCACAGCTTGAAAGCGAAGCTCCACTGTCCGGACTTATCTTAGACTTGCGGGACAACCGCGGAGGAGTCTTGGATGCGGCGGTTGAAATTGCCCAGATGTTCCTAACCGAGGGTGTGATCGTCGAAACCCAAGGCAATGGAACGAGGGACGTGACCCGAGCGACGCCCAGCGGTGTCACCCACGGGGACCTTCCGCTGGTCGTGTTGGTCAATCAGTCCTCGGCCAGCGCCTCCGAGGTCTTGGCATCGGCCCTGCAGGATCACCGGCGTGCGGTATTGGTGGGAATGAAAACCTACGGCAAGGGGGTGGTACAAACCATTCGGCGCTTTGAGCCCTGGGGGGCCCGGGCAAAAGTGACCAGCGCTTACTACTACAGCCCCAGCGGGCGCAATTTCGAGCGCAGCCTGGCCGAAGGACGATCCACCGGAATTCAGCCGGATGTAGCCCTCCTGATTGATGCGAACGAACGCAGAGACATCAGCAACTATCTAGGTTCCCATCAACCAAACGCCCAAGAAGAGGCTCTAATCCGGCAATGGGAGGCGGATTCGGGACTTGACCTCCTGCCCCCCGCGCCCGTGGATCGGACCCTCAAAACGGCCCTAGATATCCTTCTGGGCAAGAACTTGGACCTCAACAACTAATTCAATGCCGAATCTAATCCTAGGGATCGAATCGTCCTGTGACGAAACTGCGGCAGCGGTCGTAGACGCTGGTCGTCGCGAGCTGGCCAGCGTGGTCCACAGCCAAATTGACGAGCACGCCAAATGGGGCGGCGTTGTGCCCGAGATTGCCAGCCGCAGCCACTTGGAACAAATTCTGCCGGTACTCGACCGTTGCTTGAGCGAAGCGCAAGTGGAGCTCACGGACCTGGCTGGCATTGCAGTCACCAACCGGCCGGGCTTAATCGGCTCCCTGTTGGTTGGAGTCGGCGCAGCCAAAGGTTTGGCCCTGGCCGCCGACCTGCCTCTAGTGGGGGTCGACCACATCAAGGCCCATGTGTACGCCGCCACCATGGACTTGGACCACGACCCCTACCCCGCCATCGCACTGGTTGTATCGGGTGGGCATACAGCGCTTTACATGGCGGAAGGAGCACTTTCCATGACGCCCCTGGCGAGCACCTTGGACGATGCAGCAGGAGAAGCCTTTGACAAGGTCGCGCACATGTTGGGGCTCTCCTACCCTGGAGGTCCTTCGATCTCAAAACTTGCCCTAGAAGGTGATCCCAAAGCAATCGCCTTTCCGCGCTATCGACCCAAGCGCGGAGGCTTGGGATTTTCCTTTAGCGGACTCAAAACCGCGGTCCTCTACCACCTCCGGGGCGGAGATGCCCTGGCGCCGACTCCCGCGCCTCGGGACATTGTCGAGCGGGCCAACGTCGCAGCCTCTTTCCAGGAAGCCGTGGTGGATGCCCTGGTCAAAATGACCCTGAAGGCTGCCAAGGAACACAACCTGACCCAGGTTCTGGTGGCCGGAGGCGTGGGCTGCAACCAGCGCCTCCGGGACGTCTTCGCCCAGGTGAGCGAACCCGAGGGCATCCATGTCCATTTTCCACCGCCGAACCGCTGCACCGACAATGCGGTGATGATCGCAGGCCTCGGCTGGCAGCTGTTTGAAACGGGGCAAGCTGGGGATCTGGATTTGGATGCCTCGCCGCGCTGACTCCATCGCCCCTCCAGCAGCCCTTGCCGGTACAATCCCCGCCAGTGGAAAAGAAGGACCTTGAAGCTTTGCTGACTTTGGTACGTGACGGAGGGACCTCTGTTACGGATGCGATGCATTCCTTGATCCACTGGCCGACCCAGGATCTGGGGCACACCAAGTTGGATTTACAGCGAGGAGCCCGCTGTGGACAGCCTGAGGTTATTTTTGGGGCGGGCAAAACCCCCGCGCAGTTAGCTGAGTTGACCGAGGCCATGCTGACTCACCATCCCCGAGTGTTGATCACGCGAATCAGCGCCGAGGGCGCCCGGGAAGTCTTGGACACGGTCAGCGACGCCCAATATGAAGAGGACGCCAACTTGCTCTGGGTGGACCGCGAGCCCCGCGAGGGCGAGGGCCTCGTGTTGGTGGTCAGCGCGGGGACCAGCGACCGCAGCGTAGCCCAAGAGGCGCTCCACACAGCACGCCTGATGGGCGCCCGGACAGAACACCTAGCTGACGTGGGGGTCGCCGGTTTGCACCGCCTGATGGGTCATGTGGACCGCCTGCGGGAAGCCCGCGCCTTGGTGGTGGTGGCAGGCATGGAGGGCGCCCTGCCCAGCGTGGTGGGCGGCTTGGTGGATCAGCCCGTGATCGCAGTGCCCACATCCGTTGGATATGGCGCTGCGTTCGGCGGAGTCGCCGCCCTACTCGGTATGCTGAACTCCTGTGCTGCCGGGGTCACGGTGGTCAACATCGACAATGGCTTTGGGGCGGGTTATGCCGCAGCCACGATCAACCGAATAAAAACCCCTGATCACAAATGAGCGAATCCAAGCAAGCATGGCTGGCCCTTGAGAACGGCGAAGTATTTGAGGGCCTGAGCGTTGGCGCCGAAGGCGAAAAGGGTGGTGAGCTGGTGTTCAACACCGCCATGACGGGCTATCAGGAAATTCTGACTGATCCCTCCTATGCGGGGCAGGCGGTTTGCATGACCTACCCGATGATCGGTAACTACGGCATCTGCCCCGAGGACTCGGAGTCGGCCCGTGCTTGGCCCGAGGCATTTGTGATGCGCGAGGTTTGCAGAACCCCGTCCAATCACCGATCCCTGATGACCCTGCCCAACTGGCTCATGGAACAGGGCATCGTGGCCATCGAAGGGGTGGACACGCGCCGCATCACGCACATGGTGCGCGAACATGGATCCCTGCGCTGCATCGTTTCCACCGAGGACAGCGACCCCAAATCCCTCGTGCAAAAGGCCAAGCAGGTTCCGGGCACAGCTGGCCGAGACCTGGCGGCAGAGGTCTCGTGCAAGAAGCCCTACACTTGGAACGAGGGCTATGAGGGGAGCTACCCAACCGAACTGCCCATAGTCCACGACGAGCGATTGAAAGTGGTCGCCATCGACACCGGCATCAAGCGCAACATCTTGCGCAGCTTGGTGCATGTGGGCTTTGATGTGACAGTGGTGCCCTCATCCACCAGCGCGGACGAGATCTTGGCCCTCGATCCGGACTGCATCTTCCTGTCCAATGGACCGGGAGACCCCTCGGCCGCCAAGAGCGTTATCGAATCCGCCAGCGTGCTCGTGTCCAAGAAGCCCGTCTTTGGCATCTGCTTGGGACATCAGATCCTTTCGATTGTCTTTGGAGCCAAAACATTCAAAATGCCCTTCGGTCACCACGGAGCCAACCATCCGGTGCGCGACGAGACTACGGGTAGGGTAGAAATCAGCTCGCAAAATCACTCCTATGCGGTGGAACTGGATTCCATGCCGAAGGAGTTGGAGTTGACCCACATCAACCTGAACGACAACACGGTAGCGGGGATGCGCCACCGCCAGTTGCCGGTCTTCAGCGTGCAATATCACCCGGAAGCCGCGCCGGGCCCCTTGGATTCGACCCACCTGTTCATGCGCTTTCGCGAACTGGTTCTGGAACAGCGTTCACAGGTCTAAAGCATCGAGACCGGGTCCACGTCCACGGTGATCCGCGGCCGATGGTGCCGTTCCACAAAGGACTGCAAGAGGTTGCGTGTCTTGTCGAGGAGTTCGCTGCTCGGACCAGTCTTAATCAGGAAATTTCGGCGATGACGATTCCGCAAGAGCGCAATCGGTGCTGGTGCAGGACCAAGAATCTGGACCTCATCGTCGGCTAGGTGATGTTCGAGGACTTCGCCGAGATGATTGGCAGTCTTTTCCACCAAGGCCTCGTCCTCGTCCTCTAGTACCACCAAGATGATTCGGCCATAGGGCGGATAGTCGAGCTCGTCGCGCAGGGGAAGCTCGTAGTCCACAAAGGCCCGATAGTCATGGGTTGCCGCGTGCACGATGGCCGGGTGCTCGGGGGCGTGGGTTTGAACGAGAATTCTGCCCGGGAGTTCTCCCCGTCCGGCTCTTCCCGCGACTTGGCAAAGAAGTTGAAAGGTGCGTTCCGATGCGCGGAAGTCCGCCAAGTGCAGAGAAGAATCCGCACTCACGATTCCCACCAAAGTGACCCCAGGGAAATCCAAGCCCTTGGCGATCATTTGGGTTCCAACCAGGATGTCGACCTCGCCCGCACCAAATTGGCCTAGAACCCGCTCGTAGTCCTCTTGCCGGTTCATGCTGTCCGAGTCCATGCGCGCAACACGAGCATCAGGGCAAAGAGATTGCACGGCCTGCTCTACCTGTTCGGACCCCTCACCCAGAAAACGCAACCCAGGCGCCTTGCAAGTGGGACACTGCTTGGGAGGGCGTCGCTCCGCGCAACACCCGTGGCAAACGATGCGCTGCAGCTTGCGGTGAAACACCATGGAGGAATCACATTGGTCGCACTTGACCACCGCTTTGCATTGAGCACACCAAAGAACGGGCGCAAAGCCCCGCCGATTCTGAAACAGAATCACCTGCTCTCCGCGCTGGATGGTTTCGCGGATCGCAAGGGCAAGCGGGTCGGAGAAAGGCCCGTTGACCTTGACGCTGTTGAGATCAATCACCTCCACACTGGGGAGGGCCCCTCCCTGGGCTCGCTCGTACATCTCAAGCAGGGTGTAGCGCCCATTCTTGGCGTTCAGCCATGACTCAAGGGATGGTGTCGCGGAACCAAGAATGCAAACCGCGTTGGCTCTCTTGGCCCTGACCACAGCAAGGTCGCGGCCGTGATAGCGCGGGGTCGATCCCTGCTTGAACGAGGGCTCGTGTTCTTCATCAACCACCACCACACCCAGGTCGGGCATGGGGGCAAAGAGCGCGGAACGGGCGCCCACCACCACTCGCACCTCACCCTTGCGCACCGCCTTCCAAGCGTCATGACGTTGGGCATCGGTCATGCGGCTGTGCAAGACAGCCACCTGCCCAAAACGGCCGCGGAACCAGCCGACGGTCTGGGGCGTCAGAGCAATTTCGGGCACCAGCACAATGGCACCACGACCTAGCTCCAGGCACTTTTTGATCACCTCCAAATAGACCTCGGTCTTGCCGCTACCCGTCACTCCGCGCAGGAGAAACGTCTCGAACTCCTTAGCTTCAAGGGGTTTGGAAATTGCCCCAATGGCGGCAACTTGCTGGGGCATCAAGGATTCGGGTGGCGGTCGGCTTTCTGCGGGCGCGCCACTCAATGCTTCGGTCACCGCATCGATCCGTTCAGCCACGATCCACTCCTTCTTGAGCAGCGTCTGAATTGGTGACATGGAGATGTTCAGTTTGCGCACCAACTCATTGCGCTCGAGTGGTCCGCTTGCGTTCAAGAGCGTTCGCAGAACGCGGTACTGGCCCACATGCTTGTCTTCGAGGCTGGCGAGCTCCTCTTGGCCGATTCCTTCTGCGGGGCTAAGGCGCACAACCTGCCGGCGACCCCCTTCACGCTTGAGGGCAGCGGGCAAGACCGCTGCCAAGGCCTCACCCCAGGAGCACCCATAGTAGTGCCCCATCCAGCGAGTCAGTTCCATCAGGTCTTCGTCGAGAACCGGCCCCTCATCCAGGACAGCGGAAATGTTCTTGAGGCGCGAGGCGGGAACATCGGTGGACTGGGGAAGGGCGGTCACGATACCCACCTCTCTGCGGCCCGAAAAATGCACGGCTACGCGCATTCCGACCTGCAGGTTCTCTGCCATGGCATGAGGCACCCCATAGGTGAACTCTTCGCGCACGGGACGCTTCAAAGCCACACAGGCAAGGACACCGTGACTGGCTCCTCCGAGCAATTCCCCTTGCTTCACCCGCACGCACAGGGTGTGGAGCTACAACGGGGGCAGCCCTCCGCGTATTTCTTGCGCGCGGCGGCTTCAAGATCAATGCCCACCATGGAGGCCATGCTGGCCAGCCAAGCGAGTACGTCGGCGAACTCCCCTTCGAGCTCTTCGGTCTGGCCCCTTCGCAAAGCGCGGGTCAACTCGCCCACTTCTTCGCAGAACCACATATGCGTGCCCTCGAGGCCACGGGCAGTGTCCTTTTTCAGATAGAGTTCTTCGATCAGGCGTTGAAATTCGGTGATTTGCACGGGGTCAGTTCTCCTTGGCGATGATGAGTAGGGTAGCGTTCGGGATGGGGTCGTCGGGGGCGTCCAATTCGCGGTCACCCATACGTTTTTCACAGGTATTGATGACGCCGCGAGCTGCCCCCTCGACACCGCGACGCAGATAGGCATTGATGGTCCTCTGGTAAGCCTCTTCGCCCCACTCTTCCCCGTCCTCATCGAGTTGTTCCACCAAGCCGGTGCTGGCCAGGATCAAGGCACTGCCCGGACTCAAAACCCCTTCGCGCACTTCGAGCCGACGTTCAAAAACCGGGCCCGCGTCGAATCCAAGGGCGATGCCCTCGGGCTGGAGGCGTGAGAGCTTGGCCTCTTCGCCATCCCAGAAAAGGGGCGCGATGCGGTGACCCGCGCAGATGATCTTGAATTGGCCCGTACTGGGTTGCAGGTCGACGCAAACCGCCGTCACCCCAAGTCCCCTACGAATGTCCCGGTGCAGCTCACGATTGGCGCTGGCCAAGGCCTCGCTCAGACTAGCCTGTTCTTGAAGTGCCGAGCGCAAGAATGCTCGGGCGGTGGCTCCCACAAGGGCTCCCGGAACCCCATCACCCGTGTCGCAAAGCACGGTCAGGATACGGTCTTCTTGTTCCACGTATGTGTGAAAGGAACCGGCGATCTCGGTGCCTTCGATCAGGGCCTCGCTGAAAGACCAACCATCGGCCTCTGGAGTGCTGGAGGGGCGCAGAGCTGCGCTGACTTCACGGCCGACCTCTTGCTCCCGCTCACGCACGCCTAGTTCCAGCTGCGCGTCCTGAGCCGAGTTCAACTCGGCCGCCATGTTCTTGATGGCTCGAGCCAAGAGGAAAACCTCCTTGGGGCCACTCTCATGCACCGTATGCCGCAATCCGCGACGGCCCAGGGCATGGACATCGTCCACAAGAAGGGCCAAGGGTTTTGAGGTCTGCGCCGCTACTCCCACCGCAATCAGGCCGGCCATGCACACCACGAGTGCGCCCACGATGATGATCAAGCCGGTGAGGTCTTCCCGCGGGCTTTCAAGGATCGCCGGAGCCACGATGCTGACCCCGCCCTCCGACTCATATTCATAGACCGCGGCTTTGCGGCCGAAAAAAGACCCCGCGGGCATTTCCGTGTCATAGCGCAAGACACCCTTGGAGCGGCTCATCTTGGACCCGGGGATCGGCTGCAACGTGGCCTTACCTTGATTCACTTCGGTTTGTGCACGCACCGCAACCCGCAATGCCCCGTCCACACAGCGGTCGACGACCTCTTGGGTCTTGGGCAAGAGCACGAGCCCCGCAAGCACCATGGCGATCACCAAAAATCCCGTCATGGCTAGGGCGAAACGCGCAGCCATTCCCATGCCAGGAGTTGAGGTTTGGGATCGGGATCTGCTCATAGGACTCCATTGTGGACCCAAAGGTCCGTCCCTGGAAGGAGGTACCGCAAGAGAGCCATCACCCCCAAGCCGTAGAGGCCCGCAGCCACATCATCGAGCAGGATGCCGTCGCCCCCACCAAGCTGCTCAAACCAGCGCACGGGCCAGGGCTTGAGAATGTCAAAGAAGCGGAAAAGCACAAATGCCACGCCCATGGCGAACCAGCTGGGGGGAGCAACCCATGCCACACAAATCAGGTAGCCGATGACCTCATCCAAAACAAAGCAGCCAGGGTCCTTTCCGTGCTCCTTTTCCGCCCACGGCGCAAGGGCGCGACCCACGAGGTAAAGCACCACGCAGATGCCCAGGAGCACCGCCAAGAAGGGCTGGGTCGAGCGCAGGGCCCAGGCGATGAGGACTCCGGCCAGGGTGCCAAAGGTCCCCGGCGCCACCGGCGCGCAGCCCAGAAAGCCCGCGGTGATCAATCCTAAGCGTAAACGGTCCATCAGTTGATTCCGCCCAAGATCTTGCGGGCCTTGAGCACATAGGTTGCCCCGGAACCGACAGTTGCCAACAAGGTGATCCACACCAGAATCTGGGTCACAACGACCCAGGCCTCACGCCAAGCATCGGGCCACGGGAAGGCATGAATCCAAAGCACCCCACCCACGGCAATGCACTGCACGATCATCTTGATCTTGCCCAAGCCGTCCGCGGGAAACTCCTCGCCGACGCTCTCCACATAGCCGCGAATACCTGTCACAAGGAACTCGCGAGCCAGAATGATGACCACTATCCAGGCAGGCAGCAAATCGCGCATCCAAGGACTGACTGCTGCGAAAATCATGGCGCCCAGAATCAGGACCTTGTCGGTGAAAGGATCCGCAATGCGGCCAAAAGCAGTCACATGGTGATCACGACGGGCGAGATAACCATCTAGGTAGTCCGTGGCGGCGGTGATCACAAACAACCAGAAGGCTGCCTGCACCACACCGCGGTGGTCTCCGATCGACTCCATGGGCACATCGGCCAAGGTATGCAGAATCCCAAAGAGGACAATCGACCCAGCGAAGCGCATGGCAGTGATGCGGTTGGGCCAGTAGCGAAAGACTCCTTTCAAATCGCGCTCCCGCTCAAATCAAAACTATCGAGAACCCCGTCGATGGCCACCTGAACTCGCTGGCCCACTTGGACCTCGCCCCGCACCAACACCCTGGGATCTACCTCAGGAGCATCCATGGAAGTTCGTCCTAGAGCCTCGCCCTCATGGTCGGGATCTTCGTCAATCAACACCTCGACGGTCTGGCCCACGAACTCGCCCTGGACCTTGGCGAGGTTCTTGTCGCGTACCGCCAAGACCGCGGCCATACGAGCGTCAGCCTCGTCCGGGGGAACCGCCCCACTGCGCCCGAAGGCCGGGGTGCCCTCCTCGTCGGAGTAGGTGAATGCGCCCAATCGGGTGAATTCATAGTGCTTGACCATCTGCAGCAACTCTTCAACGTCAGCGTCGGTTTCGCCCGGATAGCCCAATAACAGGGTTGTGCGCAGGGTGATACCCGGAACCTCCTCCATCAAGCGGTCCAAGATCCGTCGCACTTGGTCCCCATTGCCCGCACGCCCCATGGCGCGCAACACGTTAGTGGCTGCGTGCTGCATTGGAATATCGAGGTAGGGCTCGACCCGCGGGTGATCCCGCAGAAGTCTGGTGAGCTCCCAGGGGAAACGATTGGGATAGGCGTACATCACGCGCAGTCGATGGTCCCCGTCCAGCTCGGCCAGGGATTCAATCAGATGCGGAAGTTCCAGGTCCATGTCACGGCCCCAGGCAGTGGAATCCTCGGCCACGAGCACAAGCTCTTTGACTCCCGCGTCGATCAGCTCACTGGCTTCGGCGACCAAGTCGATCGGCCGCTTGCTGCGATGGGGGCCACGGATCGAGGGAATCGCACAGAAGCCGCAGGTGTGATCACAGCCGTGACTGATGCGCAGATAGGCATAGGATCCAGGGGTCGCCAACATGCGCGCACCCTCCCGTTCTGCCGGCCGCAATCCCGGGCTGTCCAAGTAGCTGGTGAATTGCTGCCCGTCGACCATGGAGCGCACGGCCTTCGCCATGCCGCGGTAGTCGGAAATCTCCGACCACAAGTCCACCTCTGGGAAATCTTCGCTCAAGCGGCGCTTGTACCGTTGCACGAGGCAACCGGCCACGACTACGTGATCCAAACTGCCCTCTTGCTTGCGCTTTAGCAAACCGCGAAGGGCCCCATAGGACTCCTCTCGCGCGGGCCCGATGAACGAGCAAGTGTTCAGCACCACAGTGCCGGCCATGTTCGGATCCCCTGAGACCAGCAGGTTTTGCTCGGCCAGACGGGCAAGAATCAACTCGGAGTCGATTAGGTTCCGCGCACAACCTAGGTGCACGAGGGAAACGACCTCTGCGCGGGTGGGACTGTTAGACAAGGGGGCGTGTGGGATCGGGGCCAATGCCCCTCAACGGGGCGCGTCAGGAGGCAGCCACCTTTGACTGCCACTCCTCTTGGGTCAGCAGAATATCACGCTGCTGCCCACCCTTGTACGTTCCGATGAGCCCTGCCTCCTGAAGTCTGTCAAGAACCTCGCAGGCTGCCTGAAAATCCAGGTCAAAACGGCGCTGGAGGAGCGAAACGGCCACCCGGCCCTCCTTGAGGAAGAGATCACCGGAGGCGGCGAGCAATTCATCGGGGGAGAGGTCCTGGGGCGGAGAGACCGGCGCGGCCTTGGCTTTGCCCTTACGGGGCTTGAGCACCACGGCGGCGGGCACTTCCTTGGAGGGCTCGGGGTCTGGAGCATCTTCTTCGAGGGAGGCTTCTTCATCCTCGTCCTCAGCTTCCTCGTCCTCAGCTTCCTCGTCCTCAGTCTCTTCCTCTTCCTCGTACTCAGCTTCCTCGTCCCCTTCTTCTTCCTCTTCTTCCTCTTCTTCCTCTTCTTCCTCGTACTCAGCTTCTTCTTCTTCGTACTCGGCCTCCTCGTCGCCCTCTTCCTCGGCCTCAGTCTCTTCCTCGTCGGACTCCTGGTCCTCGTACTCAACTTCCTCTTCGTCGACCTCGACCTCTTCGGCCTCGGGTTCCGCCTCTTCAGAATGATCCGCACCAATCACTTCTGGTTCTTCAAGACCGAATAAATCCGGTTGCTCCCAGGTAGGGGTCAAATGTCCCCCAGCCGGGCTCTCGGCCTGGGGCTCAAGAACCTCCACATTCACTCCGCGCTCCGCCGAAAGAAGCTGGGCAGCGGTCAGCGAGTCAGCAGTCCCTTCGGAGGATTCAGCACTGCCCACGGCACTTGGGGCGGGAGCCAAATCTTCGCCAGTGGCGATAGGCTGAGGCTCTGGGGAAGGGGCAACGGCTTGGACGCGGCCGGTTTGGGTTGGCTCTTGGGGCTCGTCATCTTGGCTGGACAGGGCGCGGACGCCCATGGGGATCTTGCCTTGCAGGCGTACGTCCTCGGGATAGGGCGAACGAGCTGCTGGGTTTTGGTCGACGGATTGGAGCCAAAGCCCTTCTTGATGCTCAAGAGCAGCCTCGTCGGGCACAAGAGCGCTCGTCTCGGCTTCGCTGACTCCATCCGTTTCTACTTCCGAGAGCACATCGTCAATGGTTGCCTCTTTCTTGCTCTTCTTTCTAAGAGATTTGGCGGGGACCATCCACTGGAGCCAGACATTCCAAGCCATCGCGCCCGCCACCCCAAGACCCACGAGCAAGCCCAATATGGGATGCACGTCACCCAAGCGCCCGCCAATTTGCTGCCCCAGGTTGCCACCCAATAATGGGTCAAAGGTCCCCAAGGCGATCGCTGTCCCTGCGCCCACTGCGACGATGGCAGAAAGGTGCCGCACGGGATCCGTGATCGCGCCACCCGTGAACATCCAGCCACCCAGAGCCGCTACTGCAACACTGACCATCAGGACGGGGGCGCTACCAAAGGCTCCCACGAGTGCGCTGGAGAAGGACTGCAGAAAGGTCATGTCCAGGCCCTCTATGGGCGGACGCAACATCAGCATGGCAACCAGCACCGCGGGCAGAACTCCAATAAGGAAGAGCAGGATGCCCACGGACTCGTTCTTGCGGTTGGTGGACTCAGTGGAAATAGTCATTGGATTCAGGCTTCAGCGTTGGCGATGTTTTCCTCGAAGTCCTCGAGGGTCATCAGAATTTCGCGGGACTTGGAACCCTGGTGGGAACCAACGATGCCCGCATCAGTCATTTGATCAATCAGTCGTGAGGCTCGGGTGTACCCGATGCCCAACGCGCGTTGCAGCAAGCTCGCAGATCCCCTTCGAGACTTAAGAACCACGCGCACCGCATCCATGAAAAGGTCGTCGACCTTGTCGCCCCCCTCACTGGCTTCCCCCGGAAGCGCCGTACCCGTGGCGGATTGCACCAGGTCTTGGTTGAAGGTCTGGGGCGCCTCTTTGGTGACGAAGTCCACAATGCTTTGCAGTTCCTCGTCTTCGATCATCGCCCCTTGAACCCGCTTAAGTTGGCTGGACTGGGGCGGGCTATAAAGCATGTCCCCTTGACCCAACAACTTGTCCGCACCGGAAGCATCCAAAATAACCCGGCTGTCGATCTTGGAGGCCACCTGGAACGCAATCCGCGTGGGCAGGTTGCCCTTGATCACACCGGTGATCACATCAGTGGACGGCCGCTGGGTGGCGACGATCACGTGGATGCCCACGGCCCGCGACTTTTGCGCCAAACGCGTGATCCCCCCCTCGGCCTCTTTCTTGGATTGCAACATCAAATCAGCCATCTCATCGATGATCAACACGATGTAGGGAACATGGCGCGGGGTGCGCTCTTCGTTGAATTCATCCCCAAGGCGCTCGCGTAGTTTCTCCTCACCAAGGGCGTTGTAACCCTTGATGTTCTTGACCTTGGCATTCTTGAAGAGCTCATAGCGCGCCTCCATTTTCTCCACAGCCCAGTTGAGCACGTTGGTTGCCTGGCGCATATCCGTGACCACCGGCAGCTCGAGGTGTGGCACTCCCGCGAACATCATCAGCTCGACCATCTTGGGGTCAACCAGAATCAGACGCGCATCATGGGGCGAACGGGTCAAGAGCAGGCTGGCCACGATCGTGTTGATACAGACCGACTTACCGGAGCCCGTTGTGCCCGCGATCAAAAGGTGGGGCATGCGGGCCAGGTCTTCCACGATCGGTTGGCCCTCGGCATCCATCCCCAGAAACAGGGGTAAGGCCATGAATTCCTTGTCGTAGGCCCGTTGCTGGATCAGCTCCGAGATGCGCACCTTGCGGCGATTCGGGTTCGGGATCTCGATACCGACGGTGGACTTGCCGGGAATCGGAGCGATGATCCGTACGCTCTGGGCGCGCAGGGTCGCAGCGATCTCTTGGCTTAGGTTTGTCACGCGGTTCATGCGCGTGCCCTCCGCCACAGACAATTCGAAGAGGGTGACCGCCGGTCCAACCTGGACACCGACCACTTCGGCAATGACCTTGAAGCTCCTCAGGGCGCGCTCGAGGGCTGCAGCATTCTTCTCAAGGAACTCGTTGTCGGTGGTACCGGCCGTGGCGGGTGGAACAAGCAGATCCGTGGGGGGCAAGGTCCAGGGACCCGGCGGAGGCGTGACCGGTTCATAGACCGGCTGCTTAACCGGTGGCGGAAGGTGCATGGGCTTGGAGGGCACGATGGCATCGTCTTCTTCCTCCTCTTCCCATTCCTCCTCCTCTTCCTCTTCTTCATCCTCGTACTCGTACTCCTCTTCGTCTTCCTCCTCCTCTTCTTCCTCGTACTCCTCTTCGTCTTCGTCTTCGTCTTCGTATTCCTCTTCTTCCTCGTACTCCTCTTCTTCCGCAAGCTCTAGCTGCTTGGCCTTCTTTTTCGCGGCAGGTTTCTTTTTGGCCGCGGGCTTCTTTTTCGGAGCCGCCTTCGCCTTGGTATCGGAATGATCCAAGTCCGCACCACGCAAGAAATCCCAAAGCCCAAGGGCAAACTCTCGGGACCAGGATGCGATAGCCGGCACTAGGGACTGACCCAGTTGCTCGCGGCGCTCGGTGAGCCAACCACTGAATGCTGAAATCGCCGGATAGAAAGCCCGGTCGGTGGCTAGGACGAACGAAATTGCGGTGATCGTCAGCAGCAATACCCAAATGCCTACTCCGCCGAAACGATCCGCCAGGGTGGGCATGGTGATGTGCGCCAGCCAACCCCCTGGCCCATAGGGCAACCAATTGCTCAGGTCTCCCATGGCCGCCATCTGGGTCTCATCGGGGCCAAAGCTCAGGTGCAGCAGGAACGAGAAGCTCCCCAGGAAACAAATAGTCCCGAGAACGCGCACCGCGGGCAAGCTGACCTCCCGGTGGGTGATCAAGATCGCGCCCCATGCAAGGCCAAGAATACTGAGCAAGTAACCCGCCAAGCCCATGGCCAAGAACGCCGCGTGAGCGAGGTGCCAACCCACCTGACCCCCATGGTTCTCGACCCCTGGCATTGCGCCCGCCGATTGAACCTGGAAGCTGACCATGGACACGAGCAACCAGGTCGAGAGCCCTATCATGCCGAGGCCCGTCAACTCGCGGATGCGCGCGACCGTGGTCTCTTCCATGGGCGCCCCCAACATGAGGCTCCTGAAAATTTCTCTCAGGCGTCCTTTGGACGCTGTCTTACGACGACTCTTTTTTCGGGCCAATCCTTATATTCCCCTCGTTGGATCCGGAGCCTGCGCAGGCCAGAGCCCAGCGCGGACCGAGAAAGCGAACGCCCTCCCTTAGGCCCCTAATATCCCCTTCCGGAGTTGCCAATTCAACGCTTGGCAGGAATTCCCATCACTCAAGGAGCCCAATTACCACGCGGGCGACCTGGACCTTGGTCCGATCGAGCAATTCCAGCTCATTTCCAGCGCGATCCATGAGGGTCACGCTCGTGCGATCCCCCCCGAGGGCCTCGGCCCCGTTCAACACGATCCAATCCGCATTTTTGGCCGCCATTTTCGCCCGTGCGCGGCGCTTCCCCTGGGAAGTTTCCAGGGCGAAGGCCACAACCTTGCGCACTCCCTTGCGGCGAGCGACGGTCATGAGCAGGTCTGGGTTCTCCACCAAGTCGATGCTCGGATCCCCTCCATCCTCTTTGGCCTTCCATTTCCCCCGCAATCTCCGGCGCGGTCTGAAATCCGCAACGGCGGCGGCCATGATCAGAGCATCCGCATCCTTGAAGCGTTCGCGGAGAACCGCCAGCATTTCTCGGGCGCTGACCACATCGATGCGTTCGACTCCCTTGGGTGTTGCGAGGCAAACCGGGCCGGCGATCAATGTGACCTGGTGCCCTCGGCGCTTGGCAGCTGCCGCAAGAGCAAAACCCATCTTGCCGCTCGACTCGTTCGAGAGGTAACGCACCGGGTCGATGTATTCGCGGGTGGGTCCGGCGGTGATCAGGATGCGCATGGTTGTTCTAGATTTACGACAGACTAGCGAGCACTTCGACGATGCGCTCGGGATCCACCAGGCGACCCTGGCCCTCTTCACCGCAGGCCATATGGCCTTTTTCGGAATCCAACACCTGCCAACCGTCCTCAACCAACTGGGCCAAGTTGCGTACAACGCTGGGCGCAGCGAGCATGGTGGGATTCATGGCCGGGCACAAGAGGCGCGGAACGGATTGGGGCACCGCCAACAAGGTGGTGGTCACCAAATCATTGGCCACGCCAAGAGCAATTCGTGCGATCAAGTCGGCGCTGGCCGGAGCCACCACCACCTTCTCGGTCCAACGGGCCAAGTCAATGTGGTCCATGGCGGTGCGCCGGTCGGGACCCCATTCGGAGGTCGCGGCGGGCTCGGAAGTGAGCGCCTCGAAGAGCTGGGGAGAAATCAACTTGCCCGCATTGGGGGTCATCGCCACCCGCACTTGATCCCCCGCCTGGAACAGCTTACTGGCCAAATCACAGGCCTTGAAGATCGCCGCGGAGGCTCCGCAGCACAAGAGGATTCGGCTCATGGGGTCGCCCCCTGGCCTAGGCCGCTGATCACGCGAATCTCTTCCACGGCAGTCTCCAGCACGTCATTGACGATCACATGATCGTACTTGAAGCGCTCCTCCATCTCGTCTGCAGCCTTGTGTAGACGACGCTTGAGCAGTTCCGGGGACTCGGTCCCGCGCCCGGAAAGACGCCGTGTCAGGGTCTCGAAATCCGGCGGAGAGATGAACATATAAAGGCCGGGCATTTCCAGCGTCTTGAGTTGCAAGGCCCCTTGAATGTCGATCTCAACCAGGAAAATCTGACCCTTCCCGATGGCCGCTTCCATGGGCGCACGAAGAGTGCCGTACATGTTGCCGTACACGTCGGCGTGCTCGATGAACTCGCCCTCTTGAATCATTTCGGTGAAACGCGCCTTGCTGACGAAGTGGTAGTCACGGCCATCGACTTCTCCGGCCCGCGGTTCCCGGGTGGTGGCTGAAACGGAAAACACAACCCTCGGGTCCTCGCCCAACAGCTTGCAGATAGTGCTCTTGCCCGTGCCCGAAGGTCCGGACACCAGCAACATCTTTCCTCCTCCTTGGACTGTCTCAGTCATTGGAATCACTCCACATTTTGAACCTGCTCACGCAAGCGCTCAATCACCGCCTTGAGATCCACCACCAAGTGGGCAACCTCCGCATCATTGCACTTCGATCCCAGAGTATTCGCCTCGCGCAAAAGCTCTTGGGAGAGAAAGTCCAGAGAACGTCCCACGGGCTCGCCTAGGGCCAGTTTGCTGCGAAAGTGCACCACGTGTGCATCGAGACGGCTGAGTTCTTCAGCCACGTCAAGACGGTCGGCAAGGACCGCCACTTCCCGGGCAAGATCCTGCTGTGAAACAGCATGGGCATCCCCAAGCAAAATCCCCACCCGCTCGATCAATGCGGCTTGATGACGCACTTGAACCTCGGGCATCAGGATTGCCGCTTGGGCCGCGAACTTTTCCGTTTGGGCCAAGTGGAATTCCAGATCCGCTAAGAGCGAAGCGCCCTCTTGGGAACGGGCGGCCAAAATCTCTTCCAGCGCCAGGTCGAGAGCCCCGAGCAAAGGCGTACCCACATCTTCGGGCGCGGGCACCTCGCCGTTCACCAGGACCCCAGGTAAGGAGAGCACCGAGCGCACATCGGGCGCGACGAGTTGGCTCTCCTCGGCGAGGGTCTTGAGCTCTACGAGCAAACGCCCCGCCAAGTCGTGATCGATCAACCGACTCTCGGAACCGGCCAGGGGCGTGACGGTCATTGCTACACCCACCGCGCCGCGAGAAAGGCGTTTTCGAATGCGCCCTTCCACCTCGGATTCCAAGGAAGCAAGCCCAGGGGGCATTCGCAGCTGGATCGTCAAGTGGCGATGATTGACGCTGCGCAACTCCACCCGTACGGCGAGACCAACACCCTCGCAGGTGCCCGCCCCAAAACCCGTCATCGAACGAATCAAGAACAGCTCCTGCTACTCGGAGTCGGCCGGACTGTTGATAGAGATCGTACCGCCGCCCTCGCTAGCACCCCTGTTCAGGATGTGGATACCGAGAGCGCAACCAAAGAACAGCACGGCCATGGCCATGGTGAACTTGTGGATGCCGGCAGCTTTGACACCGAAGGTCTGTTGACCACCGGCACCAAGTGCATCAGAAAACCCGCCACCCTTGCCCTCTTGGAGCAAGATGACCACCACGAGGATGATCGCTGACAGGACAAACAGAATGTAGAGAATGGGAGTTAGTAGAGTCATCGGACACGAACCTCTGTGGCGGCGTCGAGGATGGGCAGAAAGTTCTCTGCGGTGAGTGCTGCACCACCTACAAGCGCTCCGTCAATATCGGGAACACTCAAAAGATCAGCAGCGTTGGAAGGTTTAACAGAACCGCCGTAGAGGATGCGTGTGGCATCCGCAACGGCTTGATTGAAGAGGCCAGAGAGCACGCCACGCACATAGGCATGGGCTGCTCCAGCTTGATCGGGTGACGCGGTTTGGCCGGTACCAATAGCCCAGACAGGCTCGTAGGCGATGGTGATTTGCCCCATGTCCTCGGTGCTGAGCCCGTTCAGACTTCCGTGCAGTTGGGTGCTGCAGACCTTTTCAGTCTGGCCCGCATCCCGCTGCTCTAGGGTTTCGCCAATGCACAGACAAACCTTGAGGCCACTGGCCAAGGCACGACGCACCTTGAGAGCGCATTTCTCGTCGGTCTCCCCGTAAACATGCCGCCGCTCGGAGTGCCCCACCAAAACCGTGGTGGCCCCCACATCGCGCAACATGGCACCCGACACCTCGCCGGTGAAAGCACCGACTTCCTGGTCGCATATGTCTTGGCCGCCAACCGCGAGCGCAGTGCCGGCGCAAGCACGAGCCACCTCTTCGATGTAAACAAAGGGCGGATAAATCGCACCCTCCACGCCCTCAAGCCCTTCGAGGTGAGAACGCACAGCCGCAGCCAGATCCACGCCCGCTCTGCGGTCGAGGTTCATTTTCCAGTTTCCGGCTACAAGGGGCGTACGCATGGGGTGAAACAGTAGAAGGGGGTGACTTCCAAGGGTTCAAAAAGAGGTCTTGGTCAGACAGTTCGATCAGTCGGTCGAGCGGCGCAGTATAAGGGGGGCACAGGTGCAGCGTCTACGCATCCCATGACCTTCCCCACAAAACGACTCGAAGCCCTGATTTCCTTGGGCGCCCTTGAGGTCCTCCCCCGCACGGGATGGCTGCTGGCGGGGGCTAAAGGCGGCGAATCGGTGGCTGGGCACGTGCTGGGGGTGGCCTGGCTGGCTTTGAGCCTAGCCCCCGAGGTCGATCCGCCCCTAGATTTGGGCCGCTGCTTGGCCATGGCGATACTGCACGATGCTCCAGAAGCCGCTTCGGGGGATTTGCCCGCCCCGGCGGCCAAACACCTGCCCCCCGGAGCCAAGAAAACCATGGAGAGTTCCCTGGCCCAACAGCTCATCACCCCCCTGGGAGCGCTCCCAGAGGCCTATTTTGCCGAATACACCGCACAGAAGACCCCGGAAGCCCAATTTGTGCACCTCTGCGACAAGCTGCAGTTGGGGGTCCATCTGGTCCGCCTAGAACGCGCCGGAGGAGGGGATTTGGCCCCATTCCACGGGGTCTTGGAGGCCCTCGACTGCGCGGGTTTTGATCTCTGCGAAGAATTGAGGGTTGCCCTCATAGAAGCCCTGCGCCCAGAGGCCCTTGCCGCACATGGGGCCCGGCCGGAGAAAAACCAATGAACCGCACCCTCTGGAATCTGACCATCGGCTTCCCCGCTGTGGTTTTCATCGTGGCCTTGGGCCTTGGGGTTTGGATCTTGACCCGCGAAGCTCCCTATGCGGCTCCCTTTGGGGAGGTCGCACCCTTCGAAGCCATCGCAGCCCCTGACCTGGGGCTGGGCGACACGATGCTGTCCGGGATCGTGCGCGACACCGCCGGCCAACCAATTGCCGACGCGACCGTGGTCACCACCCAGGGCAACCGAGTGCGCCGGGACCGCACCAATGAACAGGGGCAATTCATCCTGCCCGAGCTCACCAAAGGCCAAGCAGAACTCACCGTGCTTGTGCTCCATCGCCTACCCACCTCGATCACGGTGGAAGTAGGCTCAGGCTTGCAAGAGATCACGATCGAGAACCCGGTGGTCACGCCCCCCGAACCCGCAGGGATCGCCGCGTCGGATCTGGAAATTGAGTTGCTCCTGCCCCAGTCCGATGGTTCGCCGGAGGGCATGATCTTGGCCTTCGATCCCGCGGGCGCGCCCCAAGCGGGAGACCGCGCGCCCAGGCGCATGACGCTCAGTGGCGCAAGGGAAATCACAGTCCCGGACTTGCCCCACGGATCCTGGATCCTGCGCCTCTTGCCCCCAGACGGCGCCCGCGACTTTGACTGGGATCTATTGCAACCCCTGGGGGGATCTACCATGCGCCTGAGCCACCCTGGACCCGAGCCTTTGCCCCTGATCGTGCACACGGGAACCATCGCCGGGGTTCTACGCGACGAAGAGGGCAAGCCAATCTCCGGAGCCCTCGTGCTCGCCATCCCCGCCAACGGCCAGGGACCAAGTCTGCCCACCGGTGAAACCGATGGGGACGGCCGAGTGCGCTGGGAACATGTACCCGAGGGGCAATGGCTGATTCGCTGGCGCGCCCGGGGCGCCGGGGCAGAGACCCCGGTCACGGTGGAGCGGGGCGTGACCGCAGATCCATTCCCCGAGGGATAAGCCCGGGGACAACCCTCCTCCCCTCCCGAGGCACCTGCGGGGCGTTATCCTGCCCGGCTGATTCCATGCAGCCCGTCCTCCTTGATCTTGCAGCCACCAGTCCCCTGGACCCCCGGGTGCGCGAATGCCTCATCCAGCACCTCGACGAGGTGCACGGCAACCCGTCTTCGCGGCATGCCTTGGGGACCCGGGCGCGGCAGGTGGTGGAGCACGCCCGGCGGCGCGTGGCCCGCTGCTTAGGCGCGGAACCCAAGGGAATTGTGTTCACGTCGGGAGGCACCGAGAGCAACAACCTAGGCCTCTTGGGCAGTGTCCGGAACCGGAAACCGGGACGCGTCTTGGTGGGTCCCACGGAACATGCCAGTGTGCGTACGGCAGCTGCGCAACTCGCGAACGAAGGCTTTGTCGTGGAAACACTGCGCCTCAAGCCCGACGGACAACTGGATCTAGACCACGCCGCCGAGCGTATGGGAGACGACGTGGTGTTGGTGGCTCAAATGCTCGTGAGCAACGAGCTCGGCACGCGCTACCCGGTGCAGCGCTTGGCGCGCTTGGCCCGAGCCCGCTGCGGGAGAGTCCATGTTCACTGCGATGGGGTGCAAGCCCTGGGAAAAATCGATTTGGACCTAGAAGAGCTGGGTGTCGACAGCCTCGCCCTCTCGGGGCACAAGGTTCATGGACCCAAGGGCCAGGGTGCCTTGGCCCTTGGCAAAAACTCACAGATCAAGCCCCTTTTATTCGGTGGCTCTCAGGAAGAAGGGCTACGCCCCGGCACGGAAAACGTGCCAAGCATCGCGGCCTTTGGGCTCGCAGTGGACCTTGCCCATGAGGGACAAGCAGACTTCAACAAGACCGCCGAAATCTGCCTGCGTGATTTAGAAGAAGCCTTGACCGGCGTGTCCCTCATGCACCAGAACAGCATGGACTGCGCGCGCATTCTGCAAGCAGGGGAACGCGTGAATTCGATCTGTGCGGTGCACCTTCCGGGACCTCCGGCAGAGGTCTGGCAGCACCACCTAGAGGAATACGGGGTCTTCATCGGCGTCGGCTCCGCCTGCCAATCCGCATCGAAGGCCGTCAGCCCGGTTTTACTCGCACTTGGCCTGGATGCGGGTTCCGCTCGACAAATCGCACGTTTTTCATTTTCACGCGAAACCACCCCAAACGACATAGGCATTGCCGCCAGCGCCTTGCGCCAGGTTTCGAAGAGCCTCAAGGACCTTTCCTGATGACTACAGAACTACAAGACCCAGACATATTGCTCGTGCGCTATGGGGAGCTAGCCCTCAAGGGCGGCAACCGCGCGCTTTTCGAAAATGCTCTTGTGCGCAATCTGCAAGGAGCCCTGAAGCACGTGGGCGGCGGCGAGGTCATACGCCGCTGGGGCCGCATTCAAGTCAAGCCCGCAGGTCGTTGGCGCGAGGCAATGAGATCCTGCGCCCAGACCTTTGGCATCAAGTCCGTGTCCCCCGCCTGGAACACCGAGCGCAACTTGGAATCCATGGTTGCCATGGGTCGCCGTCTCTTGGAGAACAAGCTCCAAGAGTACCCGCCCGGATCGCAGCCGAGTTTTCGGGTCACGGTCAAGCGAGCGGACAAGACTTTCCCCATGACCTCGGGTGAATTGGCCCTCGCCATCGCCGATGGCATGCTGGATGAGGACTCCACCGTGCTGATCCAGATGAAGAATGCAGATATCGATTTCAACATCGACCTGCGCCCGGAAGGCACGTTTGCCTTCCTCGAACGGGAGCCCGGACCCGGCGGATTGCCCGTCAAAACCCTAGGCCGCGGACTGTGTCTGCTCTCGGGGGGGATCGACTCTCCCGTGGCCGCCTGGTGCGCAATGAAGCGCGGTTTGAAGGTCAGCTTCGTCAGCTTCCACAGTCCGCCCTACATCGGTGAAGGGTCGCGCATGAAAATTCGCGATCTCATCCGCGTCTTGGCCGAATGGCAGGGACCGAGCACCCTTCACGAAGTCCAGTTCGCAGACATCCAATTGGCCATTCGCGAGGGCGCGCCCGAGAGCCTGCGCACCATTCTCTACCGCCGCTCCATGCAACGCATCGCGTCGCACCTGGCCAGACGGTCAAAAACCGGCGCATTGATCACGGGCGAGAATCTGGGGCAGGTGGCAAGCCAAACCCTGGAAAATCTGGCCTGCATCGGGGCCGCCGCGAATATCCAGGTGCTGCGCCCCCTAATCACGCACGACAAGGAAGATGTGATCGCCCTTGCCAAGCGCATCGGTACGTTTGATGTGTCGATCCGCGATGAACCTGATTGCTGCACGGTGTTCCAGCCCAGAAAGCCCGCTCTTCGCGCCCAGGCCCCGGAGTGCGAGACCATCGAAGCGGAGCTCGGCCTGGTCACTCTCGAAGAGGCACAGGTGCGTGCATCCGCCAAAGAGCACATCCACCCCGGTTCCTGAGAACAAACCGCCCGGGCACTAGCTACGAGCACGGGTAAAGCACTACCTTGGCACCCATATGAAGCGGGTTATGGCGCTCCTGATGGCGATGGCGGTGCTCTTGGCACATGCACTCGCTATCCATGTGGATGGATTTGGCGAGATCGCGCCCGCGCGTGAGGTCGCCCATGTAGCCTTCCGCTTGGCGCGCAACTGGGTCCACTTTGGCGAAGTTGCTTGGAACCTGGGCGAGCCCGTCGCCTGGTCGGCCTACCCGTCGCCCCTTTGGGTGGTGTTGTCTGCCGTGGCCGAAAGGCTTTACTTGCCGGTCACCCTCTTTGCCCAAGTGATCGGAATCCTCTGCGCCCTGTTGACCCTGGGAGCCACCGCACGCTTTTCCACCGACCGCGTAGCGGGGGTCATTCCGCCCTTGCTCCTGGTGGCTAACGCGACACTCGCCGCCACGGCCATCAGCGGCACCGAATGGGCTGCGGTGACGCTCTTCTTGAGCGCGGCCTGGGTTGGATTCGAACGCCGACGTTGGGTGGCCATGGCCCTCTGCCTCCCTGTGTTGATCGCCCTGCGCCCGGAAGGCGCGCCCATGTTCGGCTTCTTGTTTGCCCTCAGCTTGTACGAGCGCTTACGGCCCCGAAAAGATCGAGGAGACCCCGCGCCCCTCTGGTCCTTTGCCCCAGGCCTGCTCGCGATCCTGTTGCTGATGCGCATCGAACGCTTCGATGGCGCGTCCCTCTATGTCACATGGTGGCAACAACTTTTCACGCCCGACGCTGCCACGCTCGTCGATGGGGTGCACTCGACCCGGGACGCACTGGTGGCTTGGGTCACGCCGATCCTGATCCCGTTCCCTGTGGTTGCCCTCTTGTGCGGACGCTTGTCGGGACACGGCGCGCGGGCTCTCTTGATGGCAGCAGCCTGGATTGCCCTGGTCATCCTCGGGGGCGGCTCGGACCCGGCCATGCACATGGCCCTCGCCCCGGCCCTACCCCTGCTCTGCATTGGACTTCAACAGGGTATTTTGGTTGCCCTGGACACGAACTCCCGCCCCATGGAAATCCTGGCCTGGTCGGCCCTGGTGGGCGTGGCCAGCGCAGGAGCCATGGCCAGTCGGTTCCCAGCGGATGTGGGTCCACTCAACCTGAAGGACTCCATGACTAAGTGGATGACCCCAAGAGGCCCCATGCCCTTGGCTGCTCACTTCCCCCAGGACCAGATTGGCCCTAACCCTGCACCCGCGCAACAGGGCCGAATCGCCCTGCAAGCGGAAATCGACCACACAATCACCATGCGCGCCCTTGGAATTTTCCTGAGGGATCACACGCCAGAAAACTTAACCATCGCAACCGCCTGGCCGGGGGCAACGGGTTACATCGCGGGCATCAGGCCGGCCCAAACGGGCGAGTTCCTGCCCACCCCCGGAAACCCGGTGCGGGATTTGACTGGCCGCATCCCAACCATGACCTTTCCGATCCAGTCACCCTTTCGAGCGCGAGAGGAACTGGACCTTGCTCGACTCCAAGGTGCCGATCTTGTGATCCTGGGCGAAATCGATCCCAGCCTGGATGTGACCTTGCCACCTCTGCCGGGAATGGATGAGGCCTGGGCTGATTTCCTGCGAGGCCCAAGCGAGAGCGAGCCCACAGGCAACGGATTCCTCGCCAACTATGAATTGGTCACAGTGCCCCTCTCCACCACCGGAGCCAACTACCGGCCGTTCCACATGCTGCGCAAGCGGACCCTTGAGGCCCAGCCCCAGCTACGCATCAGCATTGCGAAAGGAAAAGTACGAGTGGAGCTAACCTCTGCTCCCAACTGCCCAGAGCCCGCCATGCCTCAGATTCTGGACCTGCAAATCAGGCTTCGCAAGCGAGGCCGGAACACGCCCTTCTTCATCAACCCCTTCGGCCACGTGGTAATGGTTCCGCCGCGCCATGTGTTGGCGCGCACGGACCTCTATTGGCAGGCCGGACAACAGGCGGTGGTGCGCCTGATCGAGTTTGATTTGGCTGAGGCCCACGCAATCTGTGATTTCGACAGCCTGCGCGCGACGCTCTTCAACACGGGAATGCGATCGAGCAGCCCGGTCGCTGGGGCCGGGCCGCCCGTGGACCTCATGACGCCATAGGGGCCCAGTGGATGCGGTAGCCCTGGCCGA
Organism: uncultured bacterium; assembly: GCA_937910685.1. Lineage (GTDB taxonomy): Bacteria > Planctomycetota > UBA1135 > UBA1135. The sequence continues at coordinate 35,443 of CALEMP010000130.1, read as the reverse complement.
TCACGGTTTGGATCAGGTCGCGGCCCTCGGAGGCCAACTTGCGGCGCAGTCGAGTGATCTGCACCTCAAGCAGCTTAGTTCCCGGATCGGTCTCGAGTTCCCAGACCTCTCGGAGCAATTCAGCCCGAGAGCAAATTCCCCCGCGGGCGCTCACCAGGGCCATCAGGACCTGGAATTCGCGGGGGCTCACATCGAGGCGGCTCCCAGCGACATCAACCGTTTGATGGCTTAAGTTCAAGGACAACGGTCCCACCTGATAGGTCGGCAACATCTTGTGCCGCCGCAGGACAGCGTTGACCCGGGCGATGAGTTCCTCGGGCCGGAAAGGCTTTTGGATGAAGTCATCCGCGCCAAGCTCAAAGCCACGAATCCGATCCGCCAGGGCATGCTGTGCCGAAAGGAAAATCACCGGGGTCTGATCGCCACGCTTTCTTAGATTGCGCAGGAACTCCCAGCCACTCAGGTCGGGCAAACCGATGTCCAGCAAGATCAAATCCACGGGCTGGTCCACCAAGGACAGGACCCCAAGGGCATCAGAAGCAGAGCCAGCGCACTTAAAACCGTGGCCGGCGGAAGTCATCAGGCCTTCCATGAAGACGCCCACGGAAGGGTCATCGTCCACAAGCAAGATTCGCGCAGTTCCCTGCGCGGCTTGCTGTGCATCGTGAGATACCACTTGTTCGGTACTCATGTTCAACAAATCCCGAAGCGCTTCAGCTTCCGATAAAGGGTGCTCTTGCCAAGCTTAAGCAGACGGGCGGCTTCAAGTTTGTCTCCATCGGTCGCATTCAGTGCGCGCAACAGAGCCTTCATCTCGTAGTGATCGAGACTGATGGGATCTTCCTCCGTGATAGCCCAAGGGCCAGTGGTTCCGGATGCTCCGGGCTGGTGGCGAATCCCTGCGGATTGAGCCGTGTGCGCCATCGGCGCAAACTGGCCGTGGGCGCCACTCATCTGAGAAGCCTCCAAGCCGAGGGCGGAGGCCAATTGACCCACATCCAATAACTCCGATTCACAGCGGTGCATGGCGAAATTCACCACGGACTTGAGTTCTTCCATGTCGCCTGCCCACTCCTGCTCGGCCAACAGGGCCAAGGCTTGCGGGGTCGCCGTAACCAAGCCCTTGGGGCCGCAGTTCTCGTCCAAGATCTCTTGGACGAGCTCCGGAAGGTCCTCCGGGCGCTCGGAAATCGCCGGGATGTCGATCCGGTGATGGTAAAGATGGCCCAACAGAACCGGGTCAAACTCGTCCATGTCACTGAGTTCCTCAAGATCCACCGCGCTAGTAGCGACAACGCGCATGGCAACCTGTTCGCTGCCCTGTCCCTTGTCGTAAACACCACGGTCCAGTAGCGTGGCCACCTGTGCCTGAACTGACGGGTCGAGTTTCTCCACGGACTCCAAAATCAGAGTGCCAGGGTTGCCCCCTGTCAGATACCCAGACCGGGCCTTGCCGTTGACCACGCCGCCCAACAGGGTGGCCTGCTCAACTTCGGCGGAAACGCTGCCACAAGGGAAGTTGATTAGAGGTCCGCTGGTGGTGCCAGAGGAGTAGTGCAGGATGCGCGCGATCAAGTCGTGCTCGGCTCCGAGGTTACCGCTAATCAAAACACAACCCGTGCGCTTCGCAGTGCGAGCCACGATGCTTTTCAATCGGCGGGCCGCAGGGCCCGAGCCGATGATCGCCGCAGGGGTATAGTGTCGGTGAGCAGTGAGCAGGAGTTCGTTGATGTCCTCACGGACAGCACTTTGATTGGACTCTTGCGGGACCGAAGCCATGACCAGTCCTGCTCCACGCTCGTGGAAAAGGATAGCACGCAGATTCGTGTCGCCGCTCTGCGCCCCAAGTGCCGTGGGGATAACTTGCACACCAAAAATGCGCTTAGGTGCCTCTCCCCGGCTACGAAGTTCCAAGCGGAAGGTCCGCGGGGTGCCAAGGTGGGCATCACGCACGAAGGCTTCCAACCCAGTCCCCGGGAACATCGACCCAAGGCGCTGGCCAATGCACTTGGAACCGACGATGCCGATGGTTCCGCGATCCGCATTGCGGACGATGCCTTGACTGTCAACGATCAACATTCCGCTGGGGCTGGGAGGACTGGCTTGGGCCTCGGCCTCGGCGGGAGCGGGCTTTTGGGAGCGCTCCTGCTCAAGTCGTCGAACCTGCCCCGCAATCAAGCGGTTCTGGGCACCGAGTTCCCCGAGCCGGACCCGGGTTCGTTGGTGAGCTCCAAGTACGCTCTCAATGACCTCCATTTCGGAGCGGCCAAGCACTGCATCGCATCCTGCTTGGTACATATCATGCATGCACTCGGCTGAAATCACGCCCTGGCGGTAAACCAGGATCGGTGCTCCCGATTGCATAAGAATGGCTTTGAGGCCCTTGATGACCTCTGGTGCTGCAATCTCCCCGTCAAGGGTGGCGGAAAGCAGTACAGCTTCCGGGTGTTCCTCACGGGCGCTCGAAAGTGCAGTGAGCCCAGAATCAGCGACACTGATCTGGTACCCGAAATCGGATAAGCGGCTAGATAGAATAAGCCGTTCGGCGGAGTTAGACTCCACGAGTAGAACTCGAATCACGTTGTTAGTCTCCTTTTGTTGTAGACCCGCGGTCAGCGCACCTCAGCACAATCTCTTGCACTCTCTCTTGAGGGCGAGGCTCACGGGAGGTCCTCTTGTTTCTCTCAATGAGCATCCTCGACCATCATTCCCTGCATTTCTTGGATGAACTTCCTAAAAATGCGAAAGGTCTAGAGGCCGCGTCATTTCTACGGAAAGTCTTAGGGCCCGAACAGGCCTTGGCAGCCACAGAGCAGCACTCTTTGCGCAGAAAGGCCTTCCTCCAGCGGGGCAATCGGGACTTCAAACTTCTAACGCGCAAGGGCCTCGAACAGGCAACACACCCCATGGTCGCGGTCTGGCGGGCACGGGAGCTAAGCAAGATTTCTCCCGGCGGGTCCTTTTGGGATGCAACCTGTGGGCTCGGTGCAGACAGCCTTGCATTGGCCCGGGCGGGCATGACCGTGGTCTCCAGTGACTTAGACCCCAGGACCGCCCATTGCGCGGCCTACAACCTTACGGAAGCGGAAGGCTTGACAGGGAATACCCTAGTCTTGGCTTGCGACGCAACGGAGGGCGCAGTGAAAGCATCCGGAATGCTGATCGACCCGGACCGACGGACGGCGGGACGGCGACGCTTGAATCCCGCGGCTTGGTCCCCGAGCCTAGATCAGTGCTTGAATCTCTTGGGGCAGGTGGAAATAGGCTGTGTGAAACTGGCGCCGGCCCTCGAACCCAACGAGGAAATTCTGAGCCAAGGGACCCTCTGTTGGGTCAGCTTCGAGCGGGAATTGAAGGAGGTCACCCTCTTCACCGGACTGGCCCGGGCGGACGGCCCGGAACGCCGGGTGGTGGCCCTCTCCCTGGACGGGGGAGAAGCGACCCTTGCGGGGGAACCGATCACCCTCGCCCCCATGGATCCCGAAAAAGTGGGAGACATCGGATGGCTGGCCAATCCTGACCCGGCCCTACTGCGGAGCGGGCTTCTGGAGTTCGAGGCCAAACGCCATGGCATGCTCCCCCTTGCCCCCCAATTGGCCTGGCTCGGCGGCCATGAACGCCCCTCTTCCCCCTTCCTCAAGGCCCGCCGGGTGCTGGGAAGCACCCAGGCAGACCCCCGGCGCGTACGAAAAATGCTGGCAGAGCACGATGTGGGGCCTCTCGAGGTCTGGAAACGGGGCCATCCGGACCCGGCAGAGGTCATCGCCCGCCGTTTTCGAGGCCGGGGCAGCCGCCGTGCAATCCTGGCGATTGGGCGCCTTGAGCAAGGCCACCAAGCTTGGCTTCTGGACCTGAACCCAGATCCGAGCGCCTAAAACCCGGCCGAAGGGGCGCTTCCTGGTGGGCGATAAGGGATTCGAACCCCCGACCTACTCGATGTAAACGAGACGCTCTAACCAGCTGAGCTAATCGCCCCAGGAAGCTGACGGGTGGGATTCCCGCCCCAAGACGATAACCTACTGACCCCCCGGAGAGGAATCCTCCACACCCGGCGGACAAGACACCCCCATGCGCATTGCTGTAGTTGGAACCGGATACGTTGGATTAGTCGCAGGCACCTGTTTCGCGGAAAGCGGAAACACCGTCACCTGCATCGACATCGACCAAGCCAAGGTCGACGCCCTCAACGAGGGCAAAGTCCCTATTTACGAGCCTGGCCTCGAGGAGTTGCTGCACAGGAACAAGCGCGATTCGCGCCTGAACTTCACAACGGACTACTCTAAGGGTATTCCCGACGCACAGGTGGTCTTCATCGCCGTGGGCACTCCTCCCGGCGAAGACGGCAGCGCAGACCTGAAATACGTCTTGGCGGCGGCGCGCTCGATTGCCGAGCACATGAACGGCTATGCGGTGATCGTAGACAAGTCCACAGTCCCTGTGGGCACCGCCGCAAAAGTGACCGCAACCATGAAAGATGTGGCCATGTACCCCTTTGATGTGGTCTCAAACCCAGAGTTCCTGAAAGAGGGCGCCGCTATCGGGGACTTCCTCAAGCCCAACCGAGTCGTCATCGGTTCGGACTCCGAACGCGCCGCGAGGATCATGGCCGAACTCTATGAGCCCTTCGTGCGCACGGGCAACCCCATTCTGCAAATGGACGTGGCCTCGGCCGAGTTGACCAAGTACGCGGCCAACGCAATGCTGGCCACCCGCATCTCGTTCATGAACGAAATCGCCAGTCTTTGCGCTAAAGTGGGTGCCAACATCGACCAGGTGCGCGCCGGGATCGGTTCCGATGAGCGCATTGGCTCGCGATTCCTGTTCGCAGGGGTTGGCTACGGCGGTTCGTGCTTCCCCAAGGACGTCAAGGCCCTAGTCAGCACCGCAAGCAGCCACAATCTAGACTTCAAGGTGCTGCGCTCGGTGGAGGCGGTCAATGAGAGCCAGAAACGTCTGCTCGTGCGCCAGATCACGGACGAATTCGGCGCGGACTTGTCTGGCCGACGCTTTGCGATCTGGGGATTGGCCTTCAAACCCAACACAGACGACATGCGCGAGGCTCCGGCACTGGTAGTCATCGATGATTTGTTGGCCGCGGGCGCCACAATCATTGCTCACGACCCCGAAGCCATGGAATTTTGCCGTGAACATCACCTGGGAGACCGCATCGAGTATGCCCCAAGCCCCATGAGCGCGGTGAAAGGTGCTGATGCCTTGGTATTGGTTACGGAATGGAACGAATTCCGCCGCCCGGACTTCGATGCGATCCAAAAAGATCTGAAACAGCCAATTATTTTCGACGGACGCAACGTTTGGCCGAAGGAAACCTTGGTAGAGATGGGCTTCAAATACCGCGGCGTCGGTCGCTGAGTCGAAGGATCATCCGGACGCCGCGAACGCCGTGGACACGTGACGGTTGCTACGCGCGACTGAAATTTTGGACGCTCGTTGCGTGCATCAAGCACACCTGCGGGACTCGCTCTAGGTGAACTCCTACGCTCGCCTCCGCTTCAATTCCCTCAACATCGGCGTCTATCCAGCCCTTTTGCGCTGTTTGTTCGCGTGCGGCATGCAAGCCCGCAGGCGCCCACAAGAGCTGGAACGTAAGACGGGACGACCTTTCCAAATGTCAAGGCCGCCCCATCCGATGTTATGACGTTCCCCAGATCACTTCGTCCTCACTCCCTATGTTGCGCAGAACGCAACACGGGAAGGCGAAGAATTAGATCACCGGAGAACATGATTCATACCGCAGCAATTGCCCCCGCGAAAGAACCGTTTTGCCCTGAAGCCAAAAAAAATGAGCGCCAACGCATGAGTCTGCGGAGTGAACGGGCCATTTTCGGTGATTTTTCGCTGGTGATTGCGTGATCATTCGGTGTTCGATAGGCAATCACTCGGCTCACTAGCAGTCTGTGGGCCGGTTGCACTGCAATCATGTGGTTGACTCCGCTGTTCACGTGCACTTATGCGCTTCACAGGTCCTCAAGGCCCGAACAGAGCGCGCAATTCACAACGCAAGCGTGCCTGACCCCACTCACCACCCTTGCTCCGTCGCTTTTCGATCGCGTTCATGAGATTCGATTGGGTCAATGCTCCTTCTGTTGTGCTGCACTTGAGGGCAACGGGCCCGATCAACTCCCCTGGCAAGGCGTGAACCAGGCCTAAGGCAACCCAATCCTGTCGGGTCACCGTGTTCGACGTGCGTGCGAGCAGTTGAAGCGCCTCATGGGCCGCACGTGCGCGCCATCCCGCTTCTCGTGCCCTGCATTCAACCCAACGAAACAGGATCACCCCTGCTTCAGAGGACCCTAGACGTCCAAATAGACGCCCCGCGATCAGCCACTCGGCCGCCAGGGTGCCATCAAGGCCTCGAACTTGCTCGATGGCGAGCATTTGTTCCACGAGTTCCATGGACGCACCGGGATCGCCCCTTCGAATAGCTGTTCGAGCGTGGACAAGCTGGCGAAGGGAGAACTGTGCGTTCGCATGGTGGCCCTTACCCTTGCAACGCACCGGAATCATGGCGATGGCCAAGAGGATGATGATCAGCGAGAGCCTAGTGCTCATGGCTGCTCATCTGGATTTGGTGCCTCTTGAGGTGCCTCCGAACCATGCGGATGCTCTCGCTTGAGCCGCTTCACCCTGCTGCGTTCTTCGCGCGCGTGTTGCAGGGCTCCGATGGTCTTTTCCAACTCAGGGCAGTTATTTTCCCCTTGCCAGCGTCTCAGGCGCAGGTGCATTCGTTCACGAGCTCGGAACACGCAGACCTTGATCACGCGCGGATGTAAGCCCAATGCAGAGGCAACAGCCTCCGTATTTCCGCCCGTCAAGCACCAGGCGCCGAGCAAGTTTTGGTCGCGATCGCGCAGACCGCAGTAGGCATCGAAAATCTTGTTGAGCAAGCCCATGGTGCGCTCACTGCGCATCTCGGGACCGCTTTCCCCCACCAAGGACGCAGAGGAGTCGAGCGCGTCCATATGTTCGGAACACAGCCCCACGCTACCCACCTGGCGGCTCCACCGCGCCCGATCCCGGGCGATGTTACGCCCCACCACCAACATCCAACCTCGGCCCGGCTCCAAGGCCTCGCCCATCTGAACGCGCAACTGCGCCTTGTAAAGGGTTTCTTGGGCCACGTCCTCCGCGTCCTGCTTCTGACAGCCACCCTGCTCCAAGCGACGCACGAGCCAAGCATGGAGCTCTTGGTAGTGCTCCCAATCCCAAGGGGAAGGGAGGTCCTGGAGGGGTGGTTCGGGATCCTGGGCAGATTTGTGGGGGTTCGTATTCATTCTGCCCCTAAGAGCGGACTTTCGAAAAGTCCCTGGCCCTATGGCCAGTCCCCGGGAGGCCCCGTCTACCCTTCGCCTTCCCCGAGAACGAGGATATGGGGGGCCCATTTCGCCAAGGTGGCCGAATGGGACCGGCCAGAAGGGGCCCAAATCCCCCTTTTCTCCCAAGGCAAAAATATGTGAGAAAAAGAAAAGCGCCCCCGGGACCGATTCGATCCCGAGGGCGCCTTGAATATCACGGGTCCACAGCTGCGAGACGCAGTCCCGCAGAGACCCCGGGGCAAGAACTCAGCGCTTCTTGTAGAAGGCTCGGGCTTCCTCGGCCCAGCGCGAACCCTTGTGGTTGCTAATCACCTTGCGGTAAAGACGCTGGGCTCGATCTGAGCTCTCCTCGTCGCCGATCAAGTCGAAGCTTCGGCCCGCCCAGTAGAGGGCGCCAGAAAGGTAGCGGGTCTGGTCACGATAGAGCACCAGCACGCGCATGTGGGCCAGGGCAGAATCGCGGCAAATGGCCGGGGCCCCGTCCTCGCCAGCCTCGGTGGCTGCGGCGGCGCGGTTGAAAAGACACGCCCCGACACCTGACCAAGCGGCAGCCATGGCGTTGCGGTCGGAACCGGTTTCCTTCAAGACACTGCGGAAGACTTTTTCGGCTTCTGCTTGGTCGTTGTTCTTAAGCAAGGCCTCGCCGATAGCAACTTCTGCTCGGCCCCAAACGGACTGATACATGCCGCCGGCGCGGGATGAGATCGCCTCCAACTTTTTGATTCGAGCCTGACCCTGGAGACGGGCATCAAACAGCACACGCCGCAAATCAGCCTCAATGTCCCAGCGTTCGCCGAGTTGGGCGCTTTTGCTCATCTGGGTCAGGGCGTCAAGGGCCGCTAGGGCTTCCTTGGCCTTGCCCCCATCAAACAGGGCCTCTGCCTTCTTGACCAGGGCCAAGGGCGCGTAGCGCGAGGTCCCTGCCTTTTCGATCAAGCGGTCCGCCGCAGCAACCACCGCATCATATTTACCCATGGTCTGCTGCAGCTCGATCACGCGGAAGTAGGCGTAGTTCAAGGCCCAAGGGAACTTACGCTCGGGGCTGCTGGTTTGGGCGATGTACTCTTCATAGCCCGCGACCGAACCCATGTACTGGTCTTCGTCGAGCCCAGCTTCTGCACGGTCGATCAGGACCGGCATGGGGCTGAAGGTGATCGAACGGATGAGGTTGCTTTGAACCGTGGCATCCGTGCGGCCGTCCTTGTAGACCACGCCTTGTAGGGTCTCCTCTTTGATGCTCACACCCTCGATTGAGGTGCCATCGGTAAGGTGGATCGTGTCTGCCTGGGCGGTGGGCAGGACAAGGAGAATGAGGGGCAGAAAGAGGGTTTGAACCGGGCGCATGGGGCTAATACCTGGGGGAAATCGGGCTCTTGAGAGTCCTGGGTCTATCCCTCCCGCTGGCCGCCGTAACGGACTGGCGAGTAGAAGGGGGCAGAAGGATAGGAGCAGGTCCGGTTTCCCGTCAAGCGATTCCGGTGATGGGGTGGCTCCCGGGGACTAGAATGAGCCCATGGTTGACGATTCCAGCCCCGAACCGACCCCGAGAGCCCTCGTGAGCGCCTGCCTCATGGGGAAAGCTTGCCGCTATGACGGCGGCCACAATCGGGACCAGGCGCTGGAGTCCGAGTTGGCCCAGGAGGGCCTTACCCCCGTGCCCTTCTGTCCCGAGGAGCACGGTGGCCTGACCACCCCAAGGCCGGCCGCTTGGATTGAGCGGGATGGGGCGGCGGCGGTCTTGGACGGAACATCCGGGCTCTCCACGGGAGATGGCACAGATGTCACCGCCGAATTCCTGGCCGGGGCCGAAGGAGCCCTTGAGTTGTGCAAGAAGGAGGGAATCACCCGTGCCTTCCTCAAGGAACGCTCGCCCTCATGCGGGGTTGCCACCACCCATGTGGGCGGGGCCGCGGTATCGGGACCAGGAGTCACAGCAGCGCTACTGGAACGCAACGGTGTCAAATGCACCGGCGTGGAAGGGCGCCGGAATGATTCCTAGCCGAACCACTCGTCGCCTCAGATCGCCAAGTTGATCATCGGCCCCGCAAATCCCTAGCGCGGCCGGGCTACGATCACGATGTGAAACCCCAGCAGCGAGAACCCGGGCAGGGCGCACAGCACCCGATCGAGGCCCAGGAAAAAGCGCGTCAGGAGGTCGTTGCCCGGTAGGTAGCGCAAGATCCCCACATGGTCGGGGAAGCCTGCGAAAACATAGGCAAAGATCCCGTACTTCTTCGCAAGCACCACCTCAAACCCCGCCTGTTCGCAGAGGGAGATGATCCCTCGCTTGGAGAAACCCTGATCCCCCACATCGAAGTGCTTGGACTTCTTGTACATCAGCGCCCGCGCCCAACGAATAAAAGGGTTGTCGTTGCACGGTTCGCTCATGATCAAGACGCCCTTGCCACCTAGGGCGTTTTTGCAATGGGTCAAGAACCCCACATGATCGCGTACGTGGTGCAAACTGCCCTTGCAAAAGACCACATCGAAGGCCGCGGGCTGAAAGGGCAGTTTTTCCGCGTCTCCGGTCACCAGGCGCACCCCTGGCACATATTCGTCGGAGACCTTGAGCATGGCGTGCGAGATGTCGAGGCCCACAGCACCGGGGTGCTTGGCCTCGAGCTCGGCCAGGAAAAAGCCCGTACCGCAGCCCAGATCCAAGATGCGCTGGGCACCGGAGGGCACGTGAGAGATCATCTCCCCATGCCAGTCCTGTTGGAAGCGTCGAGAGAACGGAAACGAATAGCGAAAGGCGTAGCGCGGGGCTAACTCCTTGTGCATTTCAATCTGGGCCTGTGCGTTGGTCTGAGCCATAGCTAGAAATCAGTCTAGCGAGCGAAGCCGCAGATCCCAGACCTAAGGGCGAGCAAAGATCACCAAGTCCTGGTTGGCTTCCACTGAAAACTCGGTTCCCTGAGACTTCACCCCGTCAATGATCCAGACAACCGGCTCTGGGGAAGCCACCGTTATGGTCTGGCCGGGGAAGTACCAGCCCGAGTACTTCGGGCCAACGGGGTACCCGTCCACGGTCAGTTCCACCCCTTGGGGACCTCGCAAGCGGATCCAGACCGGGGCCCCAAGCCCCATCAGGTCGCAAATGTCCTTCATCATCCATTTACTACGCTGGCCCATATAAGCCCGCGCAGCCCCCGTTGCATCGCGCAATTCAACGGCCTCAAGACCAGATCCCAGCTCAACGATCAGGGGCTCCATCCATTCGCGAGTCAAGAGGTGATTCATACTGCGAGCAGCGATGCTCAGGAACAGATCCCGGAACTCCTGGTCGTTGGCCAACATGCCCTTGAAGACAATCGCCCGCAGAGATGTCTGCTGGCTGTGAAAGGTCTGGGGCCGATCCCCCTTCTGTTCTACCTCGCGCACACCCAGAACCAAATCTAAGCCCGCTTTCTGCCAGACCAAGCATGGCTGCTTTGAATAGGAATGCTGGAACCCACGGTCCATATCCCAATGCACCCAGGTCCAAAGGGGATGATCCGCCCGACGATCTCGCAGGCGCGCACCCTGGGCCCAGTCGTCCACGCCGCACCACATGATCCCAAACAAATGCCGAGCCAGGTTGTCTAGGTCGATGACCTGCCCCACCTTCGCAGTGTTGTAGTCCTCTGGGCCGAGGCGGTTCACCCACTTGCGCATGGCCTTCCCCTCCCGTCGGTCACGAACGGTGGCGTCCGCGCGGGACCGATAGAAGTCATAGTCGTCGTGCCCCAAACGGCGGCTGATGGTGCGCCGTGAAAGGTGCTCGGTCAGGGACATGAGCCCCTGATCTTCCCCGTTAAGAACCAAACGGCAACGCTCCATTCCTGGGGCCAGCGCGCCGATCCTATTCGCTATCTCAAAGCCAAGGTTTGAAGAGGTGATTGACGCAGCGCGCACGTTCAGCCGGTCGGTGTACTCCGCGAGGGTATCGCGGATCACTCCCGCCGGAAGTTGCTCAACCCCGTACTCTTCCCGCAAGTAGAGGCGAAAGCTCGCCCAGCCACGCTGGAATCTCTGGGGGTGGCCGCTAAGGCCCACGCCACAACGGGTCTGAAAGAGGAGCTCTTCGCCGCGAAAAAGCGCCAGCGAAGCGGGCTTCTCAAGCTTAATGTCAGGATTGGGCAGCATCCCAAGACGAGGATCAGTCAAGTCCCGAGCGTGGACAGACAGGGAAACAGTCAACTCGTCAGGGGCGGGCTTTGCGAGAGTCGGCATGAGTTCGACCGCCTCGATGGCTATTGGCTTGGTCCCATAGACCAACTCAATGTGCGCCCCACGACTCTTGGTACCGAAGTGCCAAGCCTCACCGGGCGGCACGGTCTCTACAAGATTCAGCTTGCGCAAGCTGTCCCCAAGGGAGCCCCCATCGAGCACATCAGCTCTAACCCGCGGACTGCTCATCACGCGCCTGCCCGCATGAACAACACTGGTTTGTTCAAGGATCGCAAGGGAAGCGCTAAGCACCCCAAGCATCATGACTGTGCGGCCTAATACCATCGCAACCTAGAGGGTCGCCCCTTGATCGAAGTACAGGTGAACCTCGGCGCCCACGGCCGCCCCATGCAAGCCCTCGCGTAGACTCCCGGAGGTAGCTTCCGGCATGCCGACAAAACGGTAGGAGATCACTAGCTGCTCGCCTTCCTCGACCATGCTGTCGAGAGCCCCCTTCTTGATCTTGTCATTCAGAAAACTCAAGGCAGCGTCTGCGCCCTGATCCTTGGACAAGCGCACCACCACCAAGCCCGCTGAGCGCCGGCTCGAGGCCAGCTCGAGGCGTTCAATCAAGATCAAGGCCAACACCGCTGTTCCCAGGATAATTGCCAGGAAAAGCAAGTTGAAGGTCGCGCAGCACAGGGAGGAAGCCACCACCAACATGATGAAGGCGATTTCTTCGGGCTCTTTGATCGGAGTCCTAAATCGGACGATGGAGAGCGCTCCCAAGAGACCCAGGGAAAGGGGCAGGGAGAACTGGATCGTGATGAACACCGCGGTGATCGCAGGGCCCAGGAGCGGAAAGGACTTTTGCACTCCGCTACCGATCGCCCGGGCCTGATAAAAGACCCGGTAGAGGTGCGTGATGAACAGCGATGCCACAAGGGACACAACCATGGCCAATGCCAAGAAGGCAAGTCCGGTTTGCTCGAGGCCTTCGCGCCCGAACTCGGTTAGTTTTTGAAGGGTCTCATCCATGATCAAACAAGGGGGGTACAGCGCACATTGGCCGCGCAGCAGGCTTCATACTTGGAAAAGGAAGAGCGTCGCAAACTCAAGCGCCGGTCGCGCTCGAGGATACGGGGCAAGCGGCCGCCGGGCCCCTTAACCTCGACCACAGCGTTGGGCAAACTGACCCCGGTGCGCGCATAGCACGCGAGCGGGTTCGTTCGAGTGATCGAGATGTTCGTATCCAGGCTGACCCGATCGCGATGGATGGGGTCCACGAATCGATAGCGGTCGTAGGCAATTTCGAAAACCGGTCGCAGGGTGCCCGACGCGGGAACACCGAGCTCTCCAAGCAATGTCCGGAGGTCGCTGAATATCGGATCAGAAAGGGGAGTCTTGGCCAAGAGCGTCGCGGAGGGAGTCGCGGGCAAGCGTAGCTTGCTACGGGCCGAGCCCACGCGAACCTTGACCTCTACAAAGCACCCCCCCGATAATCCATCGCCACCAATCTGGCCGTACCAGCGCACGCGTAGCTTCGACTTGTGCCTGTCTCCATTGACCTTCTCACCGAGGTGCTTCCAATCGGGAGTATCGAAGTAAACGCTGTACACCCGACCGCGAGGATGATCCGGATCCACAACCAGCCCTTGACGCAACAGACCGAGGGCGGTCTGACTACGGGAAGCAGGTAGGAGGTATTTCTCCTCGTGCTCCAATCGGGAGGCTTGGGTCAACATGAGCAGAAGGCGAATAACCCAGCAGGGGTCAGGCAGGCAAGACGTAGGTGTCAGATCTGTCATCTAGTTCACGAACATTGCCCTGACCTGTCAAGGGTAGGATGTTGCAAAGGACAGGTAGCGCCCCGGCAGGCCCATGGGACGCCCTTCGCCCCCCGAAAGCCGCCCGGATCCTTGCCTCCACCCCCCCAAGCAGGCACCCTTGATTCCATGTCCCTAGGCCGAATCGCCCTGATTCTTACTTTTGCGGGAGCCTCCTACCTGGGCCTGGCCTGGGGAGGGTGGGTCCCAGGAGGCTGGCGGCTGCAGAACCTCTTCGAACCGCACCACCAGCGCGAGGTCCGGCGGCGGGAGGAGCATGGGGCAGCTCGGCTGGCCTCATTTCGCGCAGAAAACCCCATTGGGGGCCACCCTGTGGTGTTTTTTGGGTCGTCGATGATCGAACGGATGCCACTCGACTTCCTTGCGCCGACGGGGACGGCCTTGAACCGAGGGGTCGCCTTTGAAGCCGGCGCAGACCTACTTGGGCGGCTTGGGGTCGGCGTCCCCCCCGAACCAGGAGGAATCGTCCTTTACATGACTTCCATCGACCACCGCTTCGGGGGCGCCAGCTCCGGAGAGATCGCAGGACTTGGGGCCAGAATCCTGGACCGGGTCGGGCAACTTTGGCCCCATACCCCCATCGCCGTCTTGGCCTTGTTGCCGGAAGTCGGCCTGGATCCGAGCCGAGTAGAAGCCCTGAAAACAGCCAATGGGGCCCTTGAGGCCCTCTGTGGGGTCCGCAAACTCCCCTTCATAGGGGTCTCCAACAGCCCCCTCACCCTGGCCGACGGTTCCTTGGATCCGGCCCTGAGCATCGACGCTCTGCACCTGAACTCCGCGGGCTATGAGCACCTTTGGAGGGCGATTCTGCTGGGTGGCGGCCCCGTGACCAGGGCCCTCCAACCCTAATTTCCTCCCAGGTGACTGGGGTTTCAAGCCCCGCCCTGGCCGATATGGAGAAGACCTGTGCTCAAGAACATCTCCTCCAACTGGGCGCTGAACGCCCTCCAGATCCTGGTCTTTATGGCCCTGACGCGCTTCACCCTGGACGTGCTGGGCCAAGAGACCTTTGGTATTTGGGAAGCCGTGATCGCCGTGGCGGGCCCGCTGCAACTGATGATCCTTGGGGTCCCCATGGCCACGGTCCGTGCGATCAGCCGTGCGCTGGGTCGCGGCGATGATCGGGAAGCGCAGGAAGCCCTGGGCCAAAGCCTAACCCTGACCCTGATCTTGGCGGGCGGCGCACTCGCAGCCGGAGGTTTACTGTGGTGGGGCTTTGAGGATCGCTTGCTCGACAGCCAACGCTGGGCTCTTGATAGCAACGCGATCCTGGACACGCGCACGGCATTGGCAATCGTGCTGATCAACTTGGCGGTTGGCTTTTGCCTACGCCTGCCCTATGCGGTCTTCGAGGCTTTCCACGATTTCATCCCCCGTAACTTGATCATGGGCGCAGGCATGCTGCTTCGCCTGGGCTTGACGGTCGGAGCTCTGACCTGGGACACCTCCCTACGCACCCTGGCCCTGGTGCAAGCGCTGGTTGCGGTGGCAGAGTTCAGCGCAGCCCTCGTGGTCTTGCGCAAGCGGCACGGATCAGTTCGCTTTCGGCCCGCGGCCCTGTCGTTGGGCCAAGCAAAGAAGCTGCTCTCCTTCGGTGTCTTTGCGTTTCTCCTGAACATGGGTGCCTTGCTCGCTTTCAAGGTTGACGCACTCGTGGTAGCTAACCACATGCTTCCAACGGATGTGGCGGTCTATGGCATGGCCAACAAGATCTTCGACCCTTTGATCAATCTGTTGCTGGCCATTGGCATGGTGGTCATGCCCGCCGCAGCAACCATGCGCGCGCGCAATCAAGAGAGTGAACTCAAGGACCTGTTGTTCAAGTG
This sequence comes from uncultured bacterium, assembly GCA_937910685.1. Taxonomy (GTDB): domain Bacteria; phylum Planctomycetota; class UBA1135; order UBA1135. The sequence goes on along the minus strand of CALEMP010000130.1, from coordinate 20,287 downwards.
GTCCAAGGTGGCGGTCTTCATCGTCTTGACCTTGGGCTCCTATCTGTTGGTCTTTGGGCCCGAGTTCCTCGCCTGGTGGCTAGGTGACGAATACGATCCTGCAGCTGGGCCCCTGTTGCAGGTACTGATGGCCTCGTTCCTGTTGTTCTTGCCCGTGCGAGGGGTGGCCCTGCCGATTTTGCTGGGTTCGGGGAATCCACGAGGTCCGGCAATCGGATTGCTCGCCATGGGCCTGGGAAACCTGGTCTTGTCCCTGATCCTGGTGCGCTCCCATGGAATCCTGGGCGTGGCTTTGGGCACAGCAATCCCCAACGTGATCTTCTCCCTGTTCTTCATCGCTAGCGCAGGCAAGACCTTCAATGTGCGCCCAGCGGAATGGACCACTTACGCCCTCGGGCGCGTGGGCTTGGGCCTATTGCCGGGGCTTGCTCTGTTGCTCTTGATCAAGTTCGGTCCGGGAGCCAACGGCTTCTGGCCCCTGGTAGCAGTAGGCCTCGCTTTCGTGGCGCTTCAATCTTCCCTTGCGCTCTTCTTCGTCTGGCGCGGAGATCCCCATGTGGACCCGCTTCAAGTGCTGCGTGATCGCCGCAGGGAAGGTCAAGCGTGATCGACTCTTGGTGGTTCTGGGGCGGCGCCTTGATCCTTGCGGCGGTTGGCGCGGAATTGCTGGCTCGCGCTTGGATGATGCGGGGGGGATACTTTCCCTTCGTGCCCCACATGCGCCAACGCTTTGAGCTCGATCTGGACACGTTGCCTAGCCTCGTGTCTCCCGTGCGATTGGAAATCAACTCCCGCGGGGAACGTGGGTCTGAACCACCCGCGGACCATGAGGACGCCTTGAGAATCCTGGTCGCCGGCGGAAGCGGCGCTGAGTGTTATCTCTTGGATCAAGATCAAGCATGGCCCGCAGTCATGGAACACAGTTTGGGGAAGGCCCGCCAATCCGTGGGCTCCAAGGGAAATAAGGTTCACGTGGGCAACATCTCGCGCTCTCTCTTGACCTGCGCCTCCCAAGCCCAAGTGCTTGAAAAGAGTCTCGTGCGCTATCCCAAGCTGGATCTCGTGATGACCTATGTGGGCGCTGCGGATGTGGTGGCATGGCTTGAAAAGGGCACGCCCGAGCAAGTGCCAGACGCGGACTTGCCCCAGGATTTCCTGTTCCAACAAAACCCAAAGACGCTCTTCGGCGGGTCATTGAAGTCCTGCGCCCTCAGGCGTCTTGCGATCCGCATCACGCGCCGATCCCTGAAACCCGTGGAGCACCGTCAGAATGTGGGGCGTTCTATCGCCCGCAATCGCATCATGCGCGCGAACGCAACCCATTGGATTGACCAGGTGCCCGACTCCACGCCCATGGAGCAATGCTTCGAGCGGAACCTGAGGCGCATGATCGCCGCAGTCCAAGAGCACGGCGCAAAGGTCATGATCGTGCGCCAGCCCTGGCTCAACCGAAACTTCACCGAGCAGGAAAAGCTGCAACTCTGGAATTTCGGCCATGGGCGGCCGTTGGAGCGGGAATTGGACACCTACTACACCCTGCCAGTGGTGCGCCAACTACTTGAGACCCTGGATCGAGTGCAGGTCCGTGTGGCCCAGGAACTGGACCTGCCGGTGCTGGGCCTGATGGACGAACTACCCATGGACTTCGACCACTTCTACGATCACTTCCACCTGACTCCGCGTGGTGCCGCGTGGGTAGGTCAACGGGTGGCCGAAGCCATCCCGGACGCCCTCAAGGGGACGTCGTTTCCGCGCCCCGGGGCATGAATATCTGCCCGATGACTCCGTACATCAACAGGTTCACGGTGTAGACCAAGTGGGTCGCAATTGCGCTGGCGGCGGCTGCGGTGGGATCAGCCCCGAGAACTCCAAACCCAAAAGCAAACCCCGCGTCCTGGAAGCCTACTCCGGCGAAGGCGTTCAGCGGAACGAGGGTCGAGAGCACGGTTAGAGACGATCCAAAGGTGGCTTCCAGGAGACCCAAATCCGCCAAGCCGGTCCGCACGGCCAGCCAACCCCAGAAGGAGAAAATTCCAAACCAAAGGGGCAGGGTCCAGGCGCCCGCCACCAAGAGCTTGAGGCCCCCCACCTGGCGCACATCCTTGCCCACCAGCTCAGTAAATTCGAGGGCCCGCCGCCCCATGGGCCAACGCCCGAGTTTGAGCATGGACAACATTCCAGCCAACAACTCAATCAACAAGCTGCTGCGCAGGATCAACACCAGGAACAACGTAGCGGGCACGAGCAACGCAAATCCCAAGGGAGTCAACCAGGTGAGCTCCGGGTATTTCAAGCTGCTTCCAAGCATCAAACAAACCACGGACATGGTGCCGGTCAAGCACGCAAAATCCAGCAGACGAACAAGAAGCAAGATCGCGGCTCCTTCGGATTTCGAACGCCCAAGACCTTTTGCCAAGTAAAGCGGCAGGGTCGCCTCGCCCAAGCGCGCGGGCAAGAGGTAAGCCATCAGGGTGTGAGTCACCGAAACCGCCATCAACCCGCCAATCGGACGGGGCCCGTTAGGAGTCAGCAGCGCGCGCAGGCGCTGGGCCCGTAAGAGATACAGCATCCCTTGTAAGGCCAAGCTGCCGACCCACACGCCCCAACCTAAATCGCCAAGGGCCTGCCAAACCCGGGCCGGGGACAGGTCTGACCACACCAGCAGCAGGGTCAAGAGCCCTCCCGCTAGGAGGATCGAAATTAGAAAACGGTAAGGACGTGCCAAGGCGCTCATCAGTTTGTCGAGGCAAAGCGCCCAAGGGAAGGGGGACTACCAAATTGAACCCACACGCCATCGCTGGTCGATCAGTCGTGACGCGTGTGCTGGCCGTCAGAGTCCTCCGCCAACCATTCGAGGATCTTCAGGGACCCACCCATGGCCACCGTGTGAATACGGACGTTTCGGTCCTCATTCCAGCCCAGGACCTCGCTGCGAATGCCGCTGGGCTCGGTCATCTTGCCGGCGGTCGGCTCGCCATCGGAGAGGATCATGATCGTGTCCACATCTTGGTCCTGGAATGCCTGCTCGAGGGAATCGAATAGGTTGGTCCCCCCCAATGCACCGAGTTTGTTGACCCACTCCACGCATTCGGAGCGAGTGGAGCCGGTGGCAGCGGAGAGGCCATCTTTCCAGGGCAGCACGCCCCCGTTGAAGGCCACCACGTTGAACAGCGCACCCTCCTCAAGGCTCTCGATCGCCTTGACCAGTTCGCTCTTTGCGCGGTCGATGCGCGTCTCGCCTGTCTTACCCACATAACGGCTGCGCAGGCGTTCGAGCATGGATCCCGAAATATCGAGAATGAAAATCACGCTCTTGGATTCAATGCGGATGCCAAAGAACTCCACCCGCGAGGTCTCTTTCAACCGGCGAGTTTCCTCCTCCTCTTCCAACCGCGCCAACTTGGAGGAACTGATGATTTCAATTGAGTCCTTGTTTCCTTCGTACCAACCCTTCCAGGCCACGGTCCGCAAGCGATAGGGCTCGCCTGTCAAGCGCCAAAGGGAGTCAGCGCACTCGCGTAACATGCGTCCCCCTTCCTCTTGCATGCGTTCGACAATGATGCCCACCACTGGAGCCTTGCGCACCATTTCCAGGGCGTTCAAGGTTGCCAAGCGGGTAGACCAGTCGTCGTGTGCGAGGGTGATTGTGAACAGGTCGAGCAGCTTACGCTCGGATCCAAGGGCTCGGATTGATGCGTTACGCAAGAGGCGATGCTCGCCCAGGGCAAACCCCTCAAGGCGTTGACGCCATTCGTCATCGGAGCTTCGCACCTGACTTAGGGCCTTCATTGCGGCGGTCAGCACGTCCTCATTTTTGCCCTTATCCAGGACCTTCTCCATGTCCTCGATCGCGTCTTCGTACTTGGACTCTCCAAGAATCTGAAGAGTCAAAATCACCACGCCGGGATCCTTGTCCTTGAGCCCACGGGCGATCTTCTTGAGCACCTTCTCGTCCTTGGTGCCGCGGGTTGCAATCAAGGCAAATCGCTTTTCGTGGGGCTTGCCACGACCAATCAGTTTTGCAGTTAGCTTATCGACCTTGGGGTCATCGAGGCCCGCCAGCAGCTCGGCCATGGTCGTGCGCAGGACCTCTGGAGTCACCGCTTGCTTACGACCTAAATCTATGAATAGGTCAGCGATGCGAGCGCCTTCGGAACGGGCCAAAATCTCGGCCGCCTCCGCGCGCATATCCCCACGCAAGGCAACGGATTCAACCAATTCCCGGGCCATCCGGCCCAGCTCCTTGTTCCCTCGACGCTCCAGGTCCCGCAACATGGCAGAGCGCACCTCCATATGGGTTTCCTCATCAAAGGCTCCCAAGACCTGCCGGTCCTCCAGGGATGACGCGATCATCTCAAATGCCAGGGCGCGAATTTGAGCCAGTCGATGGACCACCAACTCGGGCGCTTCCTCCTCGTCGTTCTTCTTGGACTTGCGTTTGCGTTTCGGCTTCTTGGATTCGCCCTCGGCTGCTCCGCCACGGTCCTCATAGAAGGCCAAGTACCAAGCATGGTCTGATTTATCCGAGACGCGAGTGTGCAATTCCATCGCACGCACACGCACCATGTCCGCAGAGGGGGACTCGACGATGCGGGCAAGATACCCCTTGCCCAAGTTGGTGGCCCCCGCCAGAGCCTCGAGAGACTCTTCGCGCAGGATCAGATCATCGGTGTTTTGAGCTACTCCGAAAAGGTGGTCAAGAGCGGGCTTCTCGGCGCCTGACTTGCCGTCAAATCGCGGAAGGGCGCGAATGATCTCGCGGCGCATCCAAGTGCTGCCCATCAGGTCATAGGCCTCCACTAAACCTTCGGCAGCTGCGCGGTCGCCGCCCTCTGCGATTTTCCAAACCAACTCTGCGTCGGCGTCATCCCGCAGGCGCTTGAGATCCGCGAGGGGATCCCCCGGGTCTTGGGCAAACAGGGCTCCTACAAGAGCCAAAATAGTGAACAGCGGAAAGAAGCGGCTAATGGGTCCCATGGACCAACTCTAGCCTGCTGTCGGGGCCCTTGCGAGGCTGCGCTCTACCGCAGTCGCGCTTTTTTGTCGATCAGGTCCGCTACAAGCCCCAAGCCCAATACCTGCACACTTGCGACAAACAAGAGTACGGTCTTCTCGCTCAAGTTAGGCGCTGTCTCGGTCAGGAAAATGTCGTAGTAAAGGCTCGCCCCCAGCATCAAGGACAAGCCCATGAAGAGGGGATAGAAGACCTTGAGAGGATTGAAGTAGAGCACCGTACGGATGATCAGCGAGATGAAGCGCAAGGTGTCTTGAATCGGCTTGATCTTCGAACTTCCGCTGCGATGGGCATAATCAATACTGATGTATTCCACGTGGTGATGGTTGGTCAACGACGCGAGGGTGATAGTCGTTGTGAAGCTAAACCCATCAGGCAAGATCCCCACGTACTTTTCCACCAGCTCCCGGCGGAATGCACGCAGGCCCGAGTTCAAGTCGGGAATCTTCACGCCAGCGAGGTAGCTAGCCAAGCACCGCAGAGCCCACTTCGCCGGACGACGAATCAAGGGAATGTGTACGGACTCTCCAATGCGTGCCCCCACCGCCATCTCGGCACCTTGATCCAAACAGTCGAGCAGATCCCGAATGCGATCCTCGGGATAAGTCGCGTCGGCGTCGGTGATCACAACCACCTCGTGAGCCGCTTGCCGGAACCCGGTTTTCAATGAGGCCCCGTAGCCGCGATTACGGCCGTGATCAATCACCCGCAGGCAAGGAAACTCCTTCTCCAGCTGACTCAACTTTCCGCGTGTCCCATCGGAGGAGCCGTCGTCCACCACGAGTAGTTCGAGGGGTGCGCCCAGGTCGAGGGCCGCAAGCCGGCGTACAACCCCTTCAATCCCGCCCTCTTCGTTGTAGGCGGGAACCACCAGGGTCACTCCCTTGGCCGTCAGCACTTCTTGGTCTGCACTCATCTTGTTTGCACTCATGATCTTGTGTCCGCTCTGAGGGTAGCGATCTCAACCCCTGACTTCGAAAGGGCCTTGCTCGTCATGCCGCTCAAACCCAGCCTGGCCCAGTCATCAGGTCCAGCCCAAAGTGCCTGATTCGGCACTCTGGGGGCTGTTCCAAGGCAAATTGAGGCCTGGATCCGGTGCTTGGTAATCGTGTGAGAAACCTGGGCTAAGGGCTCCACCTCAGAGGACTCCAGTCCCGCGGGCCACTGCTCTGGGAAAATCCCAGGGGGCTCGGAGCTGCTCCAGCTGACCTCCCGTGTGGGCAATTCATAGAGCCCACCCATACGCCCCGCGTCGGGTCTGCGCACCAAGAGCACCCGCTGTTCGCGACGAATCACAAGACACTCCACCCCCAACTTAATCACCTCACGCGGGGGCTTGGGCCGGGGATAGCCGGTGGCTTCCAACGCATCAGCGCATTTGCAAATTTGACGAGCCGGACAGGCTTCACAGTCCGGGTTTCTAGGCGTGCATACGGTGGCACCCAACTCCATGAGAGCTTGATTCCAATCCCCGGGACGTGTTCTTGGCACCAGCTCTCGCGCCAAGTCCCAGGATTTGCGTTTCAAGGGCGCGCTACCGGTGACCTCATCCAACTGGAAGAGTCGCGCGAAGACCCGCTCCACATTTCCGTCTACCAAGGCTTCCTGTTGACCAAACCCTATGGATGTAATGGCCCCGGCGGTGTAGGGGCCGATTCCGGGCAAGTCGAGCACATCCTTATGGGTCTGCGGAAAGACTCCATCGTGTTGCTCCATGATTACCCGTGCAGCAGCATGAATCGCCCGGGCGCGACGGTAGTAGCCCAGACCGGCCCATTCCGCGAGGACCTCATCCTCTTGGGCTCGGGCCAACTCACTCACCCGTGGAAATCGCTCCATGAAACGTAGCCAGCGCTCGATCACTACGTCCACCCGGGTCTGCTGCAGCATGATCTCACTGATCCAAATGCCATAAGGATCCTGAGTACGGCGCCAGGGCAGGTCCCGGGCGCAGAGGTCGTACCACTTGAGCAAATCAGCCCCAAGGCGCGGGTAGCTTTCAATCGGGGATGCGCTCACCCCGCCCATCCTAGCCCCGAGCAGACCCAAGGATCCCGCCGCGCCGATCAATCTGCTTTCCAGAGTCGCTATTGCCCCGTCCGGGCCCTACCCTCGGCCCCGTGCTGTTCTTGCTTGGATTCCTATCCGCGTGGTTGCTCTGGGGCCTTGGTTGGTCCGAGGGGGGCCATCTGTTCGAGCTGCCCGCTGACAATCCCCTGCGCACACACACCATGCTGGCGGGAGCACTGGCGATCATCGGATTTGCCATGGCGGTGGTTCCGCGATTGTTTGCCGGGCCGCGCGGGGTGCTCCCTTGGTTGCTCGGCGCGCTCTTTGGCCTCGTGGCCTGTGGTCTTTTGCAACCAATCAGTGTGGGCAACGGCAGCGGACCCGGCCCGTGGGTTCTGCTCGCCATCTTGCCCCTTTTGATTTCCAAGGGACGTGGTCAAGCGCTCGAATCAGAAGACCCGCCCGCACCACTGTTGTCCCTTGGAACCTGTTTGCCCGTAGCCCTCGGTGGCCTCGGCCTGGGACTACTGCTTACCGCGATCGCCACGCCGATCACACGCATGTTGCCTGCGGACGGCGCGGACAATGCGCTGATGGTGGTGACCTTCGTCGGGCTGACGGCCCTTTCCCTTTGGCTGCTGGGCGCGTGGCTCGGTCGCCAAGAGCAAGAACAAGAGACTTCGCGCCTGTTGATCTGCTTGTGCTTGGGTGGCTTAGTCGGCGCATTGAGCCTGCGTTCCACCGCCAGCCTCACGCGGCCCTCGGGATTGCGCGAGGTTGTCAGCTTGGTGGGACTCGACGTGTCGGATGCTGGGACCTGGGGCTTTGACATCTTGATCACCCTGGTGGCACTCGGCCCCCTCGCCTTGCTTTTAGGGTGCTTGCTGCACCTTGCGCGCAGGGGCCGGTTGTTCCTCGCCCTGTTCATGGGGGCGGCGGTGGGAATCGCCATCGAACCGCTCTTGACCCAAGCCATCGCCCATCCGGATGCGAGCTTTGCTTCCACTTGGCCGACCATCGCAGTCATCGGCGGCGTCTGCATGGCCCTTGCGGGAGCAATTGGACATCCCCAAAACCTGACGATCATGGCGGCCACATGCGGCGGCCTGGCCCTTTGGTGGTTCGCACCAGGCCCCGCCCCGGTGCTCAAGGCATGGACGCGTTTTGCCAGCCAACCGGAGTGGGTGGTGGAATACAACGTGGGCGAAGTTGCCGTCATCGATGGGCACGAGGGCAGTCCTCGGGTGACCCTCGACCAACGCCCCTTGACCGGCGCGGGCGGTCGCGAGGCCATCGATGCTTTGCTCATGGAACGCAGCGCGCAAGGGCTCGTGATGGACCGCGAAACCCCCTGCGCCCTCCTGGTGGGCCAGCTGGATCTGCCCCGCTCCCTGGGCTTGATTCAGCTTGGATTCCAGCGCACCGATCGCACAGGGTTTTTCTCGGCTGCCATGCCACGCCTCGAAGGGGAACTCTTCCATCATGCCCCCGTGGGTCGCATCCCAGGAGATATCCTGACCCCCAACGCCGCTTGGAAACGATTGCAGGAGGGCGCCTATGACTTGGTTGTGGTTCCTGCTATTCCCGAGCGCACCGCGGCCTTGCCCCTTCTGTTGGATTTGGAATCTGACACCCGGGTGATGGCATGGCTAGATGCGGGAGCAGCATTGGCGCGTGTTCAAATGCCCGAACAAGTCCTGCTTGTAGCGGATGGTGTTTTTGACCTCACGGTGGGCGTGCAACTTTGGGGTGCCGACCGGGAAGAGGACTGGTTCACCCCGGGCCCCGTAACCCAAAACCCTATGGCCCTCCAACGCTTAGCCCAACGCCCTTCAACCTGGCCGGACCTTTACCGGGCGCTCATGCTGGAACGGTGTGCACTGGGTGAAGAGGACTCAGACGGTGCCCATCCCCGAGCGGATTTCCTACGTTCCCTAGCCGCCATCCTGCGCTCGCAAGAACCGTCCAGTCCCTTCGAGTCCCGAGCCGAGGCCTTTGAAATCAGCAAGGATCAATTGATCCACTTGGCCAGCGCAGTTCGTGCGGGAGCAAGCGGGCGCTTCGTCAAGGAAACCATGTTTGGCCTTGCCCGCGTGCTAGTGGAAAAGCGTCGCATTGAAGCGATCCAGACCTTGCTGGCGCCGATCAGTCAGGCCTGGGGCAAACCCTTAGAGCTAGAGCTAGCACTGGCAGCAGCGGATATGGAATCACTCGATGCGGAATCAGCTTTAGAGCACCTAGAGGGATTGGAAGGCGCGGACCCACGTATTCGTTCTCTTCGTGAGGCCGCTAGGGCTCTGCAAGGGGTCCAAGGGGCCACGAATAAGCGCTAGTACACATCTTATACTGAATCACCCCATCTCTTGATGGCTGGGGTATGCTTAAGGGAGTGCCTTCCTGCGAGGCCCTCATCTCATTATCGAGCAGTCGCGACCAACATCACAGTCCGCGATCAACGTGGTGACCCTATGAAGCCTGCCCAAAAGATCATCGCCTTCACCGCCCTCCTCCTGCTGGGCCTGGCCCCAGTTCTGACGGCTCAGATCCTGCGTCTCACCCTGAAACAAATGGTCGAGCAAACGGATGGCGCAGTGCATGGCACGATCACCGCCAGCCATGTAACGCACCTAGCGGAAACGAAGGACGGCCCAGACATGTTCTTCACCACCTTGACGATCGAAGGGAAGGACCTGATCGGAGGGCAAGCGTGCAAGGTAGAAGTCAGCTTCCCCGGCGGATTCGTTGACGAGCACACGGGGGTTTGGAATTCAGAGGCACCCAACGCCGACGACCAGCGCATCGGCAGCCAAATTGTTGCCTTTTGGAAGGTCTGCGACGACCTCGGCGGCGGCTTCAGTGGCAACGCCCTATACACCTCCCATGGCGGACTATTCCGCACTTTCCAGGACAAGCGCGGCCGCAAGGTCGTGCTGGGCCGTGGCAAAGGCTACGCAGTGGAACTCAACCAACAATTGCCCCTCCTACGCAAGAGCATTCAGGCCCTCGACAAGGCCAAGCAGGAACGCAAGGCCCAGAACAAGAACCGCAATTTCTGACCCTTCACAAGATGCACGCACGCTCAATTCCCCCGCTGCTTCTGATTGGCTCCGTCCTAACCCTGGCCCTCATGCCTGGCGGCGACAGCTACACCCTGCTGGGTCACGACTTGGACTTTGGCGTCCGTGACTACCGGGTGTTCAATGATTTCGAAGACGTTTCGGCCAACGACAACACAACCCCCCACGCAAATTTCCCCGGGGCCCTAGGCGCCACCTTGGCCATCTGGAAGGCGGGAGCCGAGTGGGGCAGCACCCTACACGGAGATGGAACCGGCGATTCGACCCAGTCGTTTGATGGCATCGGTAGCGGCGGAGCAAACTTCGACTTTAGCTACCAAGGCCTTGCCACCGGCCCGGGACCTTTGTGGGGCAACACCCACTCTGCGCTGCACGCAAGTAACACCGGACTCTTGGCCTACACCGAGTTCGCCAATGGCGGCTGGCGCATTCGCTACTACGACAACTGGACGTGGGATGATGGGCCGAACTCGGTTGGAGCGGGGGTCTATGATCTGCAATCCGCCGCCACCCACGAGATGGGTCACGCCTTGGGCCTGGGTCACTCAAGTCAGATATTCAGCACTATGTTCTCGTCCATGTCCGCCGGCACCACCAGTTGGCGATCCTTGACCTCCGATGACCGCCAGGGCGTGCAAGCCATTTATGGAGCCGCGTCCCCAGGCAAGCCGGTCATCTCGAACGCAACCTTTGACGGCTTACGGGTACACCTAACCGGCTCGGGATTCAGCGCCACGGGCAACGAGGTCTGGTTCACCAGCAAAGGCCCCAGCTCTTGGGGTTCTCAACCCATAGTCACCGGTGTCAGCTCCAATGGAACCAGCATCACGGTGGTTCCTCCGGTGGACGCGGGCAGCGGAGACGTATTGGTGCGGAATACGGCCTCGGGCTTTGAATCTCTCTCAAACGCATGGCCCCTCGCATTGGCCTGTTCCCCAATCAGTAATTATTGCCCCACCACGGCCAACAGTTCCGGCGATGGCGCAGTGCTGGGAGTCAACGGCACCCAGAGCGTGCAAGCCAACGACCTAGTGCTGACCGCTCGCGGCGTGGTGCCCAACCAATTCAGCATCTTCTTCTACGGCCAGAATCAAACCAGTGCGCTGGTGGCCGGCGGAACTCTTTGCGTAGGCGGCCCTTTCTATCGGCTGGGCATTGCCCAGGCCAGCGCAGCGGGAGATGTGATCTATGCGCTTGATCTCAATGCACCGCCAGATCCGGCGGGACAGATTCAAACGGGCCAGACCTGGAACTTCCAGCTCTGGTACCGGGACCCGGCCGGCGCGGGGAGTGATTTCTCCGATGCCTTGTCGATCCCCTTCTGCCCCTAGGGGCAGTCACTGGCCAGCACTTACTTCTAGGCTTTGATGCGCTTGCGCCGATGCTTCATCCGCAGGTTGAGGAACTCCACCGAGAGGGAGAACCCCATGGCGAAGTAGATGTACCCGCGGGGCACATGAAAGCGCAGACCATCCGCGATGAGGATTACCCCCACCAGCATCAAGAATGACAGGGCAAGCATTTTGACCGTCGGGTGCTTTTCGATGAAGCTCGCGACTCGGCTCGCGGCCAACATCATCACGCCCACGGCAATGACCACCGCAGTGATCATCACGACCACCTGATCAACCATGCCCACGGCGGTGATCACCGAATCCAAAGAGAACACCAGGTCCAGCAGGAAAATCTGGAGCAGCACGCCGCGCACGGAGGTGGGCGCGCTGGAGGCCTCGTCCTCGTGGAGCCCCTCCATGGTGTGGTGGATTTCCTTAGTGCCCTTGGTCACCAGAAATAGGCCACCCCCGAGCATGATCAAATCCTTGCCGCTAAACACGTGATCCATCAGCTCGAATAGGTCGCGGTTGAGGCTCAATACCCAAGAAATCGCCAGTAGCAGCAGGATGCGCCCGCCCATAGCCATGCCGAGTCCCATGATCCGCGCGCGATCCTGATGTTCCTTGGGAAGGCGTGCGACCAAGACCGAGATGAAGACGATATTGTCGATCCCCAACACGATTTCGAGGGCGGTCAAACTTGCCAGGGCGACCCAGGCTTCCGGTTGTGATATCCAGTCCATGATTTATCGGTTTCTGCGCAGTTCCCGGGCTATCTCGAGAATTTCAGTGGGAGTCCCTTCAATGTGTTGGCCCAAGCCAACCTCCTCTAGGGCCTCCAAGACTAAGCCCACTAGGCCCACTAGAGTCGGGTGCAAACGGTCTGGTTGCAAGATCATTGCCCCTTCGGGAGGCCAAGTCTCCCCCCCCAACTGGCGAGGACCCCCTTCGACCTTGCGCTGGGAGCCCCGCAGGTCATAAAAAGCCACCCGGGGTCGTTCATCGGACCAATCCAAAACTTGACGATTCAGTTGCTCCTGGCTCTCGATGCTTGGCACCTGTTCCTTGGTCAACATCAGGCCTATGGCTGCGGTCATGTCGGGCACGCCCCCCACAATGATCGGGCAGTCCAGGCTGTCGAGGAGCTCCAGGCCGAGGCTCATTGAGCCTGAACGCTGCGCTTCTTGTCGGCGCCCGTAGGCAAACCAAAAAGGAAAGTCGATGGCGATGACTAGGGTGGGGTCAAACTCACGGGCCTTTTCCAGGGCAGCGCGACCATTCTTTTCGGGCCGCATGAAGAAAAAAGAAGAGGCGATGGTCAGAACCCCGGAGCTCTCAATCCCAAAGGCCGCGGCGGTCACCGTGCCTAGATCCTGGTTCAGTCCAAAGCCCGCGGAAGCGGAAGCACCCAGGACCAGAACCCTCTCGAACAGGGCGTCCTCTCGCCAGCGTGGATCTCCGGGAAGAGAGTCCTCCAGCGCGACCTCCACAGAGGCCTCGGGAGGAAGCGCGCAGCAAGCGGCCATCGAGAGCAAGAACAACAATTGTGCGGAGCGTTGGAGAGAGGTCATGCGCCCCCATCCTACACCCGGGGGGAATCGGGCATCATGGGCAACCTGGACAGTGCGTAAAGCCACCAGATTTTGCCGCCGGAGGCGGATGCGCCCCTCAAACGCCCCAATCAGTGCGTATCGTGGACCCCCAACGCCTCTAGTCCCCCCCATGAACCCTCCTTCGCCCACCAACCCCATGCGCCCGACACCCCGTTGGGTACAGGACCTACCCGGAGCAAGCCTGCCCGCCAGTTGGATCGCGGCTCTGGTCTTTCTGGTGGCCCTGGGCTTGGGCATCGTGCTGGAGCCCGCCCTGTCCGGCTCGTTTGTCTACGACGACCTTTCCCTCGTGGTGGACAACCCAATCATGCAAGACCTGGGCACCGCTTTCGGTGCTTGGCGCGAACCCCTGTGGAGCTTTACGGGTGGCGGCCTCAGCGAACAGGTGGGGTTTTGGCGACCCTTGACCGTGATCGCATTGACCCTCGGCAAGACCATCGGTGGGACTAGCCCTTGGGGCCATCACCTGGTTTCAGCTCTCTTACACCTCGCGTCCTTCTGTGCAGCATGGGGTTTACTAGCCGCGCTCCTGCGTCACCACACGGCGAGCTTTTTGATCGCTCTCCTGTTTGCCTTTCATCCTTTGCAGGTGCAAGCAGCCAGTTGGATCGCCGCAGTCAATGACCCCTTGGCGGGACTGATGGTATTGCTTGCCTTGAATGCCTTTGTGCGTTGGCGAGATCGGGGCTCCTCGGGGATTCCGGTGCTTTGCGGAACCTTGCTGCTTGCGGGTTTGCTTGCAAAGGAACAAGCCCTGGCCGGCCTGCCCCTGTTACTCCTGATCGACGGGATGCTCTTGCGCTTCGGCGCACGGGACAACCAACCGCGCCCGGGGATCTTGCGCAGCTGGACCCCGGTGCTAGTGTGCCTCGTGGTTTGGTGGCTGCTGCGCTGGTCGGTGTTCGGATCCCCCTCAGGAGGCCTCGGCGGAGCCCTCGTAGGCCTGGACCTCTCCTTTACTCGGGAAATGCAGTTGCGCGCCGAGGTCCTGGGCAGTTGGACCCTCTCCATGTTCTGGCCAAGCGACCTTCCTTTCTTCCACATGGTAAGGCCCGTCCTGGCCTTCAACGAGCCAGAGTGGATCCGGGCCTTGATCGGGCTCGGCCTATTCGCAGCCCTCTTGGGCGTGGGTATCAAGCGCCGCTCGCCCTGGTGGATTACCGGGGCCCTGGGCTTGCCCTTTGCGGTAGCTCCGGTCTTGATCCTGCCCGAAAATGCCGGTGCCTTCCCGATCGCCGACCGCTATGCCTACCTTGCGGTACTGCCCATGATGGGGGTGCTCGTGGCTGGAATAGCGCGCTTCATGCAACCCAAGCACCTACTGCTAGCGGTACCCATGTTGGCTCTTGTTTTCGCATTGCGGAGTCACGAGCGCACAAATATCTACACCGACGACCGTACCTTTCACTCTCAGGCAGTCCTTGAAACCCCTGATGTTCCTGCCGCATGGCTAGGCCTTGGGCGCGTGCTGCTTTCGGAGTATCGCATCACCGCCGAGGACGCCCTGCGCGACGAGGCCATGGCTGCTTTTTTGCAGTCGTTGGTCCTAGGCCATGACTACGGTGACAAGCACCCTAAGCTTGGGCCCGAAGCTCCGGTCAACGAGCGCCTCCTGGAACTCTTGACCGTGATCAATGATCGGCAACCCAATCCGAAACCGGACCTTCGCATCATGGTCAGCGCCAATGAGCGCATTGACGGGAACCTAGGCCAGGCATGGTGTTATCTGTTGAACGCCATGATTTCCCCGGATCCGGAATTTGAAACAGCCATCTCGATCTTTCGCGCGGTGGTCGAAGCGATTCCCATGAGCTCCGAGGCCCACACGGGCTTGGGAGTTGCCCTGATGGCGTCAGGCAACCTCGCTGCCGCAGAGCCGGAATTGCGCGAGGGCACACGCCTCAACCCACGCAGCCCCCAGGGATGGTTCAACCTGGGTCAATGCCTACAAAAAAACGACAAGCTCAACGAAGCCAGCAGTGCCTTCAAGATGGCCGCTGATTTGCGCCCGGACAAGCGCACACGTCGGCACCTGGCCATGAGCCATGTGGACGCGGGGCACAATACTAAGGCCCAGGAAGTCCTCGCAGAGTTGAGCTCCGAATTCCCCGGAGATCCCGAGATCATGCTGGTGCAAGGGCACCTGGAATATTCCAAGGGCAACCTAACCCGCGCCCTGGACTGGTTCGATCGAGCCTTGCACCGGGAACCCAACCTGGGGCCGGCCCATCGCATGCGCGGAGAGGTCCTCATGCGCCAGGGTTTACGCCCCGAAGCCATCGACGCATTTGGGCGGGCATGCGAGTTGATGCCCGAGAGCTTCGAAGCTCACTACTATGCTGCTCGCTTGTTGCTCGAAGACCAAGCCACGGTTCACCAAGCCCGTACGATGCTCGAGGTTGCCTACCGACGTTCGCCCCCGGGTGAAGTGCGTGCCGCCCTGAGCGATGCCTTGACCCAATTCGTAAGTACTGATGCGGACACGATGATGGGACTCTCTCGTTTGGAGCAGGCCCGAGGCGATTGGGGCGGAAGCCTGCGCTGGACCGAGAGGGTCTTGGCCATACCTAATCTGTGGCCCAACCATCCCAAGCGCCTGGAGAACATCGGTCTTGTGCGACAGGCCCGCGGGACGCTCTTCGAAAAACTCAAACGTCCCGCCGAGGCCATCCAGGAATACGAACTGAGCCTGGAAAGCAACCCCACGGGGTTTTGGACCCTGCACAACCTAGGGTTGCTGCTCGGCCAAGAGGGGCGGCCGGACTTGGGCCAGCCCTATCTCGCTCGCGCCCTCAAGAATATCGACGTTCTCGGCAGCAAGGATGATCGCAACAGTATTCGCCCCGCGGTGGAACGCACCCTGAACATCCTCTTGGAGAACATCAGCAAGAACCAAGAGACCATTGAGGGGCCGCTACCGGACCTGCCCGGTTTGCCCCCTGAAAAGGACTGACCCCAAAACCTGGGGCTCTAGTCCAGCCGCACATCACAGGCCGCAAACACCGGCCCATCGAGGCAACACTTAGCCACGGGCCAATCCCCGAGGGAGCCCTCCTCGCGAGTGAACACCGCGCATCCGTTGCAAATCCCCACGCCGCATCCCATGTAGGTCTCAAGGGACAGCCAGCAGTCAAGCCCGCGCTTTTCCGCTAGGCGCACCACCGCATTCATCATGGGCTCGGGACCACAGGTCCATAGGCGCACATCTTCAGGTAGACGCCCCGCCTGCCAATGATCCTCAAGAGCTTGCACTACGTTCCCGTGGAAGCCGCGACTGCCATCATCGGTGCATGCGGTGACGGCTGGACCCAGCTCTTCAAATTGTTCGATGTCATACAGCAAGCCCTGATGGCGACCACCATAGATCAGGTGCAGGTTCTCGGGAGCGACTGCCGCACGGTCTTGCGTTCCCCGCAGGGCGTCGCGCAAGGCGATATGGAAGGGTGCTGAACCAATGCCCCCAGCCAACATGACCAGTGGCTTGCCGTCGCTTGGCATTTCGGGCCAGCCGCGCCCAAGGGGGCCGAGCACTTGGATGTCCTCCCCCAGATGAGCCTCGGCCAAGGCCTCCGTACCGGGCCCGATGACCTTGATCAGAAACTCAAGGTTTCCGTTCTCGCCCTGGCGATACAGGGAAAAGGGTCGAGGGATCGCCGGAGAACTGGGGCCATTCCGCCGCAACATGAAGAAGCGACCGGCTCCAAGCTGGCCGAGAGCCACCTCTGGCTGCACCTCAAGCACAACCCCGTCGCTGCCCGTCGGCCGGATCGAGACCACTTTCCCTCGCTGGCTCTGGGTATCGGGAGGAAGGGCGCTCATGGTTTGGGATTGTAAACAGAACGAACCGCACTCCAACGCCCACATCGAGGAGAACTCGGCTAATCTAGAAGCCATGCGACTCGTCCCCAGCATCTGGATTCTAGCGGCCCTCTGGGGAGGCACCGCCTGCGTGGTCCCCGGCAGCCCGACTCCCGAAGCCACGTCCCTTCTAGGCCGCGAGCTCATGCGCCCCGAACTCGCCCCCGAGCGAGCGCAGCGCCTGGAATCCCAATTGGCTGAGGCGCGCCGTGAGCACTCCAGTCACCCCACCGAATCCAACGGGATCTGGGTCGGTCGGCGCCTGGCCTACCTCGGGCGCTATCGGGATGCGATCGATTGGTACAGCGACGCCCTTAAGAGTCACCCCAATTCCTATCGCCTCCTGCGACACCGGGGGCACCGCTGGATCACCCTGCGGGAATTTGTGCGCGCGGAAGAGGACCTCTCTGCAGCTTGGCAGAAGGCTCAAAACTATCCGGACACCATCGAGCCGGACGGAGCACCCAACGAATACAACCTGCCCCGCAGCACCGACCACACCAATATTCTCTATCACTGGGCCTTGAGCCTGCATCTGCAAGGACGCGTGGATGAGGCCGTGGAAATCTGGACCATGTGCCTCAAGCGCTGCAAAAATCAGGACATGGAAGTGGCCACGCGCTATTGGCTGGCCCATGCCCAACGTCGTGCGGGCAATTTTGGCGCCGCGGCCAAGACCCTGCGGCCGGTGGAAGCCAGCTGGGTCGTACTCGAAAACCAGTCCTACCGGGACCTGTGCTTGATCATGAGTGGCCGCGGCTCCGTGGGAAAAGCCCTCGAAGCCAGTCACGATGGAATCGCCGACGCAACCGTGGCCTACGGGGTCGCGGCTTGGCGCACCCAGATGGGCGGTGATACGACAGGTGCGCGGGCTGCCCTGGCCCTGGTGGCGGAGCGAGGAGCCTGGGCGGCATTTGGCACCATTGCGGCCGAGGCGGATCTCTACCGATTGGGGTATGGAGATCAGCCCGGCGGCGGCGAAGACCAGTAGACTGCTCGGCTTCCATTCGGAGCCCCTGCAATGTCCCTACTGATACTCGAAGACCTCAAAAAGCACTTTGGACCCCAAGAAGTGCTGCGCGGCACCTCACTGGCTATCAGCCCGGGTCAAAAGGTCGGCATCGTCGGACGCAATGGTGGCGGCAAAACGACTCTCTTTCGGATGATTACTGGGGAAGAGGCGCCGGATTGGGGACGCGTGGTCATTCGCAAGGGAGCACGCATGACCTTCGTGCCCCAGCGACCGGTGTTCGGGCCTGACGAGGTGGTACGAGCCCATGTGGAGAGCGGCTTGGATGCTGCGCGCAAAGTGGGCGCGGCCCTCGAGATCGTTGGCGAGAAAATGGGGACCGCCGAAGGGAAGGAACTGGATCGTTTAATGCGGGACCATGATCGCTTGACCGGCGAGATGGAAACCCTCGACGGGTGGGACCTCGAACACAAGGTGGAAAAAGTCCTCTCGGGCATTGGCTTGCCCAAGCGCCTTTGGGACAGCAAGGCCAACACCCTTTCCGGGGGTGAAAAAAACCGTGTCAGCTTGGCCCGAGCCCTGGTGGGCGGCGGCGACTTGCTCTTACTCGACGAACCCACGAACCACCTGGACTTGGTGGGTATCGAGTGGCTCGAAAAGTACCTACGCGAAATTCACAGCGCAATCCTGGTGGTTTCCCACGACCGGCGCCTGCTGACCAACTCGGTGCAGCGCATCTTGGAGCTAGAGTTCGGCCAATTGAACTCTTATCCGGGAAACTACACCAAGTATGTGGAGCTCAAGTCTGAGCGCTATGAAACGGATCTCAAGGCCTACGTGCAGCAGCGCGAAATGCTGAAGAAGGAAGAAGGATTCATCAAGAAACACATGGGCTCCCAGCGCACGGCCGAGGCCAAGGGGCGGCTCAAGAAGCTCGGACACATCACGCGCCTGGAACGCCCCAATCACGACGTGCGTCGTCCGGTCATCAAGGCCCCCGAGGCCGCCCGCGGTGGCGAAAAGGTCATGGGTATTGAACACCTCAAAGCTGGCTATGGGGACAAGGTGCTGCTTTCCAACGTCAATCTACGGGTGGGCCGCGGCCAACGCATTGGCCTGGTGGGACCCAACGGCTCGGGGAAGACAACCCTGCTGAAGATCATGGCAGGGGTGCTGTCACCCTTAGCCGGGGAAGTGGTTCGCGGGCACGGGGAAGAGTGCGCCTACTTCGATCAGGACACCAGTCACCTGCGCCCGGACAGCACGCCTTTTGGGGAAATCCTACGCCGTCATTCGAAGATGAGCGACCTGGAAATCCGCAGCCACCTGGCCCTGTTCCTGTTCCGGGGCGATGGCGTGGACAAAGTAATCACGGCCCTTTCCGGCGGCGAACGGGCACGACTAGCCTTGGCGCTCCTGGTGTTGTCAAAACCCAGTTGGCTGGCCATGGACGAACCCACCAACCACTTGGACTTGGCGGGTCGCACAGCGCTGGAAGAAATGCTGGGTGGTTTCCAAGGGGCCATCCTCTGCATCTCCCACGACCGTGAGTTCCTCGATGGTTTGACAACCCACACCTGGGAAGTGCACGACGGCGGAGTCCTGGAATACGAAGGAAACTACAGCGCATGGCGAGCGGCCAAGCAGGCCGAGGTCGATGACGCCGGTGCCAAGAAGGTGCAACAGGCGGCAGATACCCGCAAGCATCAAGAAGCCAAAGCCCAAGCGGCAAGTCGCAAAGACAAGGGAAAGGCCAAGGACAAAAGTCCCCGCAAGAAGTCCAATCCCTGGAAGCTTGAAAAGCTCGAGGCCAAAATCATGAAGCTCGAGGGCAAACTCGAGAAGCTCAACGAAACCCTGACCAATGAAGAGGTCTACTCCAACGTCGACAAGCTGCGCGACACCCAATACCGCATCGCGGAAGTGGAGATGGAGTTGCAGCAGGCCAACGAGGAATGGGAGAGCTTCGCCTGAGGGCTTGGGGCAGCTGAACGGCCGCACCTTTCGTCACTTTTGGACCCGCAAGCGTGGGCCCCCACCTCGCCCGGGCTGTATCCTCATCATCGGTCCAGCCCAACCGGCTCCTTCCGCCGACCATCCCTGTGATCCAAGCCGCCCCGGCGCACCAGACCAGCATGCAAGCCTTCACCGATGCGATTCTCACCGCCCTTGCCGCGGAAACGGGCCTAGCCCGGGACGATCTGAAACTCGAGACTCCGCGTAATCCGGAACTCGGAGACTTCGCCTTCCCCTGCTTCCCCCTGGCAAAAACCCTGCGCAAGGCACCGCCAATCATCGCCCAAGGACTCGCAGAAGGTCTAACCCAACGCCTCGAAGGCATCGAAGTTCAAGCCACCGGCCCCTATCTGAATTTCCGCATCGACCGGCCAAGCCTGGCCAAGAGCGTGATC
>CALEMP010000129.1 GCA_937910685.1 uncultured bacterium | reverse complement strand
GAATCGGATTTCTGAAAAGTTGTAAACCCTTTACAGGCAAGGAGTTACACGGGTCGGCCCGAAGGAGGGCAAGCGAAGTCGGGCTGCGGTTTCTACTTTCCTATGCCCACGGGGCCAACCCCGCGGCATTTCGGGTCCCCACGGACCCTCGCCCGAGTACTTCTCCGGGCATTTCCACCAGCACCTACCCCTCCGCTGCCCCGTGAAGGTCGCCTTCGCAACTCCCGAATTCCAGAGCTTGGTGCGCCGCACCAACCTCGCCGAGATCGCTGAACAACTCCCCCGCGCCCTGATGGCTGCGGGTGCGAATGTTCGTGTCTTTTTGCCTCTGACCAAGGACATCGACACCTCCATTCTCTCCGGGCTCAAGAACGCGGGAAGCCTGACTCTGCCGGACGGGGACGAAACCGTACGCGTGCGAGTGATGCGCGGCCAGCTCAACGGCTTGGAGCTCTGCCTGATCGATCATGCACAGCTCTTCCGCACGCGGCACCCCTACGGAGATGCCCAAGGCCCCTACAGCGACAACTGGCGCCGGTTCGCGATTTTCGCACGGGCTGTTCTGGAAGGCCTTGAGCTCATCCGCTTCTCCGCAGATGTAATCCACTGCTTTGATTGGACCACCGGCTTGATCCCGGTCATTCAAAAACTCGAGTACCAAGACCGCGTTGAGAAACACCCCGCCTCCAAGGCTGGCACTTTCTTCGCCGTGCAAAACACTGCTATGCAAGGCAGTTTTGAGCGCGAGATCTTGCCAAAGATCGGAATCCCCCACTCAGAGTTCCACGCCATTGGCGGGGTCGAGTTGGGCGGCAAGATCAACTACCTGAAGGCAGGGGCAGAGTACGCCACAATCATCGGCACGAACTCCCCCACAATGGTGGGAACAGTGACCTCCCTGCCCAACGACAGCACGGTCCACGACACCTTTAGGCGTCGCGAAAAAGAGATCGTAGGCATTACGCCTGGCATCAACTATCGCTCTTGGGACCCAAGCTGCGACCCCCTGCTCTCCCAGGCCTTCGGTCCCGAAGACAAGGATCCCACCGCGGGCAAGCGCAGGTGCAAAGTCTCCTTGCAAAAGGCCCTCAAACTGGACAACGGCCCCCGCACGCCCCTGATCTGCGTGATCGGGCAGTTCGACAGCGATGGTGGTTTCGACATTGTCTCTGAGGCGCTCACGCCCCTCCTGGAGCGGTCGGTGCAAGTGGTCATGATGGGCCCGGGAAGTCCCGAGGTTCTCGAGCGCCTGCACACCATCGAACAAACATTCGCCGGCCGTTGCCGAATCATCGAGGGCTACAACGTCAACACTGCCCACGTGTTGCTTGGCGGGTCCGACATCTTGCTCTTGCCGTCCCACTTCCACGCTGCGCCTACCTTGCCGGCGATTGGCATGCGCTATGGCGTGGTCCCAGTTACCTTTGCGAACGGCGGACTCGCAGATGTGGTTCGGGATGTGCGCGATCATCCGCTTGACGGCACTGGATTTTCATTCAAGAGCTACGACGCGGACTCTTTGCTAGAGGATGGCATCGATGCTGCGCGGCAGCACTACAAGAACACCCCTGACTGGAAACAAGTGGTTGTGCGCTGCCTGAACGAAGACAACTCTTGGGCTGCTGCCGCCGAGGAACAGCTCAAGGCCTACCGCCGCGTTCGCCGTCGTACTCCCCCGAGGAGGAGCTAGCTGCCAATGCCGCCGACCGGTCGTTTCCTGGGTCTCGACATCGGTGGAACCTCGGTCAAGGCTGGTATGGTCGGGCCCGGGGAAAAACGAGTTGGTGCATCAAAGTCCCTGCCCACCCAAATCCAGGACGGGCCAGAAGTCTTTCTGGACAGACTTTGCGACTACGCTCGCTCGTTCGGTCCCTTTGACGCGGTAGGCGTAGGCTGCCCCGGGGTATTTGATCCTGGTACGGGTGCCCTGCGCGCTTCGGCCAACCTCCAAAGTCTCGAGGGGCGCATCTTGGTCCAAGAAATCGCGCAACGGCTCAACCTATCCGAGGACCAAGTGCGCGTGGACAACGACGCCAACCTTGCCGCCTATGGGGAACAGTGGCACGGTGCCGGAGCAGGTCGTGACAACATGTGCCTGCTCACCCTGGGCACCGGGATCGGCGGCGGACTGATCCAAGACGGTCGGCTCTACACCGGCCCCCACGGTATGGCAAGCGAGGTGGGGCACATCGTGATTCTGCCCAAGGAACAGGGAGGGCATCCCTGCGGTTGCGGCAGTGCCGGCTGCCTAGAAACCCTGGCCTCTGCCACCCACGTCAGACGCCGCGCGCGGGAAGCGGGCCTGACCGAAGATACGGTGGAACTCTGCCGGCGTGCCGAGGCGGCCGCGGGACCCGAACGGGAACTGCTGCACCAGGTTGGCCGCGACTTGGGACGGGGCATGTCCTATGTGGTTTCGCTCTTAGACATCACCTTCTTCGTGATCGCGGGGGGCTTCAGCGCGGCCTTGCCCCAGATGATCGATGGCATCCACGAAACACTTTCTGAGCGCCGCTATGGCACGCCCAAGCCGGATGTGGTTCGGGCGACCCTGGGCCCTGACGCTGGCTGGATGGGGGCCGCTCGCCTAGCGTGGGACTTCCGGTGACCAAGAACTGGATCGACGAACTGCGCACAATAGTCGGGCCGCGCAATGTGATCACCGGCTCTGAATCCCTTGCTTGGGAATCCGACGGGTTGTCATTGGTGCGCGGAATGGGCCAAGCCATCGTCTTGCCCTTGGATACGGAAGAAACCGTGCGGGTCATGAAACTATTGGCACGAGAGGGAGTCCCGGTGGTGCCGCGAGGCGCTGGCACTGGGCTCACCGGCGGAGCCACACCCGTCGGGGGAGGCGTGACCGTGGGAACCGCGCGCATGCGTGAGATCTTTACCATTGATCCAGTCGGACGTTTGGCGCATGTGCAGGCGGGAGTAGTGAACTCGGATCTCAGCGTGGCTGCGCGGCCCCATGGTCTGTTCTATGCCCCGGACCCTTCGAGTCAAGCGGCTTGCACCTTGGGAGGCAACGTGGCAAACAACTCGGGCGGGCCCCACTGCTTCATGCACGGGTCCACCACGCGCCACGTGCGCGGAGTCAAGTTGGTGGATGCCGAGGGCCAAGTGCTCGACCTCTTGGCCAGCCCGGCAGATCCCGAAGGCCTCGACTTGGTCGGCCTGATCACCGGTAGCGAAGGCATGTTCGGGATCGTGACCGAAGTTAAGCTGAACCTTGAGCCCCTTCCCGAGGAGGTCCAGACCATCATTGCGGTTTTCCCCAGCTTGGATGCGGCCTGCGACTGCGTTTCCGAAGCAATCGCCGCCCACATCGAAGCATCTGCCATCGAGATCCTCGACAAGCTCACCATCGCAGCGGTGGAGGACAGCATTTTCGCTGCGGGCTACCCCAGGGAGGCGGAAGCGCTCTTGCTCGTGGAAGCGGAAGGGGGTGCCTTGGAAGTGCAAGAGACCATCGACCTAGTCCTGCAACTGGCGAGAAAACACGGGGCCATGGAAATCCGCAGCGCTCAAGACAAGGCTGAACGCGCACGGCTTTGGGCCGGGCGCAAGGGAGCCTTCGGGGCCATGGGGCGCGTGGCGCCGGACCTCTACGTTGCCGATGTGGTCGCGCCTCGAACGCGCTTGCGGGAAATCGTCGCCCTTGCAATCGAGATTGCCGAGGAACGCAACCTGCGCTTGGGCAACGTGTTCCATGCGGGGGATGGCAACCTGCACCCGAATATCGCCTACGACCGGCGAGACGAGGACGAGGTCCGCCGCGTACTGGAAGCGGGACAGTTGATCATGGAAGCCTGCATCGAACGGGGCGGATCCTTGACCGGCGAACACGGGGTAGGGGTCGAAAAGATGACCCACATGTGCGACCTGTTCGACGACGACGACCTGAACACCATGCACCGGGTGCGGGATGCACTTGATCCCAAACGCCGCATGAACCCAACCAAGGTTCTGCCCCTGCGCGCCTGCCGCGAAGTACGCAACGGCGGATTGCCCTTTTCGCCCATGGGAAATCTGGAGGCCAAAACATGAGCCAGACCAATGCTTCAGACCGCGCGCACCTCTTGGGCCAGGGCTCGGGATGCGCCCTGGAAGAAGTGCGTGAATTGATTTGTCTCGCACCCAAGGACCACGGGCAACTGGCGGAGGTCCTGGGGGAAGCCCGTCGCAGGAGTTTCTCCGTGCTGCCCATCGGCGCAGGAAGTCAATTGGCCTGGTGTCGCCCCGATGCCCTCGATGACCCGGCCAACGCCCCCATCCCGATCAGCCTCATGCACCTGGCCGGGGTGCTAGAGCAGATCCCTGGCGAAGGCACGGTCACCGCCCAGGCAGGCACCCCTTGGCGTGATCTAGCCCAAGCCGTTGAGCAATCAGGCGAATGCCTCCCGGCGGACCTGCCCGGAGCGACCACGTCCACCCTGGGGGGGATTTTGGGAGCGGGACGCTCGGGGCCCAACCGATTGCGCTATGGCCCCCTGCGCCATCATGTGCTGGGCATGCAGGTCATGCTATCTGACGGCACTCTGGCTAAGAGCGGCGGACGGTTGGTCAAGAACGTCACCGGGTTCGATCTTCATCGCTTGTACACGGGTTCCCGCGGCACCCTGGCCATCATTCTGGAAGCCAGCTTGCGGCTCATGGCCCTTCCCGAACGCGAATGGAGTTTTTGCATACCCGTGGCCGACTGCGCCAGCGGATTCACCAAGGCCTTAGAAATCCAACAGGCCATGCCACGCCTGCACTGGTTGGTACTGACGCGCACCCAGTCCGAATTACGCCTACAAGGTGGACTCGCGGGCCGTGCGAGCCAAGTGAAGACGGATCAGGAGAGGGTCCTTACGGCCCTTGGGGGCACGCCCGAATCCTTTGATGGCCAAGCACCCACCGAGCGCAAACGCCTCGGTGAAGAGGGGGCAGAGAATCGCAACGCCTGGGAAATCGGCAGTCCACTCACCCACTGCGCCGAACTCCTGGGCACCCTTGAAGCCCAACTGCCCACCGAGACAAACCTGTGGGTGGATTGCGGTACAGGTCGTATTTTGGTGGGTCCGGCGGGAGACGCGCCAGTCACGGAAAAGCCCTCTTGGGCGGAGACCATCGGTGCAGAGGCCACATCCCTGCGCCCTCTCTGTGTCCACCGCCACTTGCACGACCAGTGGACAGAGTCCAATCCAACCGCCACTCAAGCGGATTGGCAACAACGCTTGACGCGCGGGCTCGATCCGGCCGGCATCTTCTCCATGACCCTTGATCCCGAGAAGGCACCCGCATGAGCACCGCGATCCGCTCCTTGCCCCTGGACTACGACCTGACCCTGGACTGCATCCACTGCGGTCTGTGCCTGAACTCCTGTCCGACCTATCGCCAAAGCGGCCGGGAATCAGAGGGCCCCCGCGGCAGAATACATCTGATGCGCGCCCTGGCCGAAGGACGCCTAGAGGCCGATCAGGATTGCGTGGAAGCCCTTGACTCGTGCCTGGTCTGCCGCAATTGCGAAACCGTTTGCCCCGCCGGAGTGCAGTTCGGCGCCCTGATGGAAAGCGCCCGGGACCATCTGCCTGCGCCGGGTCTTCTCGCACGTGGCCTGCGTTGGTTTGGGTTCCGCTTGGTGCTTCCCCACCGCCGGGTGCTTGGGTTCTTGGCAGGGGCCGTGCGCCTCACGCAACTCCTGCGACTGCCCCAGGTCATTGCACCGCTCTTGGGTCAGCGTGGAATCGCCCTGGCCCATCTGCCGGTTTTTCCAGAGGCGAACAAGCGTCGTAGCCTGCCCCCCGTGTGCCCCAGCACAAGCGAACGCACGGAAGCCGTGGGCATGTTGGAAGGTTGCGTGCAAAGGCAACTGTACGGGGATGTCAACCGCGCAACAGTCGCAGTCCTCAATGCTTGCGGCGCCGATGTGCACACGCCCCAAGACCACGCATGTTGCGGGGCACTTCACGCGCACAACGGAGACTTGGACGAAGCCCGGCGCTTGGCCCAAAAAACCATCCAAGCCTTCGAGGACCTGGACGGCGAACCGGACATGCAGATTGTGTTGAACTCGGCCGGTTGTGGAGCCCACATGGCCGAGTACCCAAGGCTCTTCGCTGAGGATCCCCTGTGGCTCCCCCGGGCGGATGCCTTTGCACAACGGGTGATCGATTTCTCCGCCTTTGTGGCCCAAGACCAAAGGGCTGAGCGACTCAAGAAACAACTCGCACCCCTAGCCCCACGCAAGGTTGCCTGGGACGACCCTTGCCATCTTTGTCACGGCCAAGGAATCACCGCCGAGCCTCGGGCCCTGTTGGATTTGATTCCTGGAATCGAGCGGGTCGAGATGCCGTCCTCTGGATCCTGCTGCGGGTCAGCTGGTATCCATGCCCTGTTGTATCCAGCGGAATCCAACCAGTTACTCGACGCCAAACTAGAGGAGTTCACTCGCTCCGAAGCGGATGTACTGATCACCGCGAACCCCGGGTGCCAGATGCAGTGGCATGGGGGTTTCTCAAGAACAGGAAAGGCTGCTCGGCCCCAACACTTAGCCGAAATCCTCGCCGCATCCTTGGCTCAAGGGCCCCAGGTGGTTTCGAAGACTAAGCCTCCGACGAAGGGATAGGGCTCCTAACCAAGTCAGTCCCACGGGACTTGGGGACCAAGGAGATACTTGGACCCTCATTCATCCATCCCTAAGGAGTCTGGGGCGACTCGTCCCCTTCCGGATTCTGTCCGGAATCCAACGCGGGAGGCAACCAAGCCGCGACAAACGGCTCAAGGTCCTCATGTCGGGCGCGGGCCCTGGGCGGAAAGGCGAGGTGCAAGATCAATGCCCTCGGGCCACTCGTCAAGTCGACCCTCAAGGTATCGTGAAAGGTGGGCTCCCCATCGACCCTCTCGAAGTGCCTCAGGTGCACCCAGGGCACCTCATAGGGGCCCCAAGAAATGCGCCCCCCATCCATGGGCAAGGCCTCGCCCTTGGTATTCAGGCTCTCGATCCCCTTGTAGTTGAGGCCTCGAAAGAGTTTCTTGCGTTGGTCCAAGCTGGTCTTGATCGGGTGCCGTACTAGGAGTGCCCCGCTGGGGCCAAATCCTTCACGCTGCTTCAGGTGCGCCCAAGGTTTGGGCTGCATTTTCCCCATCCCTTTCGGCATCTTGGCCAGGGCTTCGGTCTCCTGCTCGTCAGCCACGAACTCGGGCGTAGCATCCCCCAAGGGCGAGCACCGCAGCATGACGCGCCCATCGGGCAGGGACTCGCAGCCATCCACTTTCCAGCCCAGGGGAGATCCCACAGGATCGAAGACCTCGTTCAAAAACGGTTCTTCCCCGATGGCTAGCGCCGAGCGAGAGCATTGACCTGAAAAGGTCATGCCCAACAGGGCGAGGCCGCCGAAGAGGGCCAGTACTCCCCCCACACTTTCGCGCGATCGGCTCATCGGTCGGAATCTTCCTCGTCAGATATCTCTTCGATCGGCTCAGGCTCTTCATGTACCAGTGAGTACGCCCCATCCGGTCCAATCGTGAAGGGATCAAAGAAGACCCGCAGCTCCTCATCGGTGATCTCATCCTTCGATCCCGTGCGCTGAAACTGGACCATGATGACGGGCAGGGCGCCTTCCTCGCTGAGCTCCAACATGAAAGTCGATCCGCTTGGTGTATTCGTATCGTAGCTCCCTTCGAAAACGCGCCCTTGAATCTCAATCGTGCGCTCCGCCCCACCCGAAGGAGCGGTTTCATCCCAGTGCTCACCCGCCATTTCCATGTCGTTAATCACAAAGAAAAAAGCGGTCACGGCTGAGCCCTCATCTCCACCGGGCCCCTGGATAACGAAAATCTCAAAATCCATAAAGGGGATCTTGTTCCCGAGCACCAGGCTCCAGCCTTCGGGCAACTCTTCCACCGGCAAGGATTCGGCCAGCCTTTCAAGGCTGGCCTCGGGGTTCATGGCTTTCTTGACCCAGTCGACCCCCATGAATCCGATCACTGCGCCAATTACCAGCAGGCCCAAGCAGCCCAAGCCGCAGCCCCAAAGCAGCGGATTGCGCTTCTTTTTACCGCCACCTTCCGTCGATCCCCAATCATCAGCCATATCTAACTCCAAGAATGGAAGCCCTGTCCGGACTTCTTACCAAGTTCGCCACGCGCTACCTTTTCGCGCAGAATGTTTGGCGGGCAAAAGCGCTCGCCGAGTGTCGTTTCTAGGTACTCCGCAATGGCCAGGCGTACATCGAGCCCCACCAGATCGGTCAGTTTGAGAGGGCCCATGGGGAAACCATAGCCCAAGGTCATAGCCGTGTCGATGTCTTCGGCACTGGCGACCCCCTCTTCCAGCATGCGCATGGCCTCAAGCCCGATCGCAATACCCAGTCGACTGGATGCAAAGCCCGGGGCGTCCTTCACATCGATGGGCGTCTTGCCCAATCGCCGGGCAAGGTCTAGGGCGCACTGCACCGCATCCTCAGACGTCCGTTCGCCGCGCACGACCTCCACCAGCTTCATGATGTGCACCGGGTTGAAGAAGTGCATGCCCAGGACGCGCTCGGGGTGCTCAGCGGCTTCCGCAATCTTGTCGATGGAAAGGCTTGAGGTGTTGCTGGCCAAGAGCACCTCCTTATCCAAGCCGCCCAGCTCTGCAAAGATCGAGTGCTTGAGTTCAATTTTCTCTGGCACCGCTTCCACCACTAGCTGCACGCCTTCGATGGCCTTGCCCAAATCGGTGCTGCTGCCGATGCACGCGAGGGCCGCGGTGCGGTCCTCTTCGGTGACCTTGCCGCGAGTGACACCCTTGTCCAGGTTGCCCTGAATGGCGGCCAAGCCCCGGGCGGTGGCCTCGTCGTTCACATCGAAGAGGCACACCTCGATGCCCGCTTGAGCCAGAACCTGTGCGATTCCATGCCCCATGGTACCGGCGCCCAGAACGGCGGCCTTGTGAATCGAAGTTGCTTGCATGAAAGTCAAAAAGGAAGGTGAAGAGGACTAGGGAACCAGGATGATCTTACCGCGCACGGCTCGATCCTCCAGCAACTGATGGGCTTGGCGCGCTTCGGCCAGGGGCAAGATGCGATCGACTACCGGGCGGTAGACTCCGGCCGAGAGACGCGCAAGGATCAGGGGCAAAGCACTGCGTGGCCCCATGGTGGAACCGAGCACGGTCTGTTGTTTGATGAATAGGTGCGGCAGTTGCAACTGAACCTCGGGACCTGTGGTGCCCCCGCAGGTGACCAAGCGACCGAGCCGCGCCAGGACACGCATGGAACCGGACCAGGTGGCGGGGCCCACGTGCTCCACCACCACATCTGCGCCCTTGCCGCCGGTAAGCGCCTTGATCTCCTTGGGCCAATTAGGATCGGTGTGGTCCACTGCGGCTTCGGCGCCCAATTCGAGGCCCAATGCGCGACCCTCGGGGCTGCTGGCGCTGGTGAAAACCCGGCAACCCTCATCCCTCGCGATTTGAATCGCGGCGCAACCCACGCCCGATCCGGCACCAAGGACCATCACGGTTTCCCCTTTACGAACCACCGCGCGCTCCATCAGCATGCCCCATGCGGTCAAGAACGTAAGGGGCGTGGCAGCGGTTGTGATCGGGTCCAGCCCGGCAGGCAGGGGCAGACAGTAGCGCGCGAGCAAGGTCACATATTCCGCGGCGAAACCATCGCAGTGTTCTCCGCGAATCCCATAGTCCGGCGCCAGATTGTCCTGACCCAGGCGCACAAAATCAGAATCCAGAGACTTGGTGAAGCCCGGCTCAAGCAGAACCTGTTGACCCACGGCAAAGTCATTGACTCCAGCCCCTAGGGCCGCAACTTCCCCGGTACCGTCGCAGCCGGGAATGCGGGGGAACTCCACCGGAAATCCGGGCATACCCCGGCGCACCCACAGATCCAGGTGATTGACCGAAACCGCGAGCACCCGAACCAGGACTTCGCCGGGGCCGGGCTCAGGGCGCGGGACATCGGCCAGTTGCAAGACCTCGGGGCCTCCGTGCTGGGTGATCTGAACTGCTTGCATAGGACTTGGGGAATGAAAAGCCTTAGCGCCCTTGGAAATCGGGCTTACGCTTGTTGGTAAAGGCATCCATGCCCTCTCGCGCATCTTCACTTGCAAAGAGGCGTTGCTGCATTTCGCGTTCCAACGCCAACCCCGATTCAAGGGGAACTTCCATGCCGCTCTTGACCGCGCGCTTGATCATGCCCACTGCCATAGAAGCGCGATTGGGCGAGGTAAAGGTCTGTGCGTATTCCAGGAGGGACTCCACAAACTCCCCTTCGTTGTCCGCTGGGCGCACTTCGTCGACCAAGCCCAGAGACAGAGCCTCGTCAAAGCCAAAGGTGCGTCCACTGGCCATCAACTCAATCGCGCGACTGGCACCCACGATCCGTGACAAACGTTGGGTGCCGCCGGTACCAGGCAAGACACCAAGGTGGACCTCTGGCAAGCCGCATTTACCCGAGGCCTCCCGGGCGATGCGCAAGTCGCAGGCCAAGGCGATCTCCAAACCGCCTCCAACACAATGACCACCGAGCCCAGCAATCACCAACTTGGGCGTGTGCTCAAGCCGCAACATGGTCTCGTTGGCGTGTAGGCAGAATTGGTATTTGTAAGTGGGGGTGATGCCCTTGAGCACATTGATGTCGGCTCCGGCGCAAAAGAACTTTTCTCCCGCGCCCACGAGCAACAGCACTTGCACACCGTCATCAAAGCGAGCCCGCAGAATCGCTTGATCCAAGTCGAGCATCATCTCGTGACTGTAACCGTTGGCCGGTTCATTGTTGAGGCAGATCAAGGCCACGCCGGCGCCACTGCGGTAGTTCACCAGCCCGTGGGGCATACTCTCTGCTTCAGTTAGTTCGTCCAAAAGGCTCATGATTGACTCGTCCACGGGGCTGCGCGAAAAGAGCTTAACGGACGGCAGGGGCACAGAGGCCAAGCGCCACAGTCCTTAGGGCAGAATCACAAAGCGGTTCTCAGCGCTCGGGGTCAGCCCACGGCCCTCTTTCCATTCCTTGGCCAGGGCGTTCTCCAGCAAGGTGCGCTGCAGGATCGGATCCGTAACCCGCTCCCGGGCCTGCTGGAACTCGATGTAGGCATCGCCACCATTGGCAAGAAAACTGTTCGTGGTCACCTTGTATTCTTGAGTCGGCACGATTTTCTGGCCGTCCACCAGAAGAGCAACCACCGTGGGGTAACGGCCGTTGCGTTTGACTTGTGCAACAATCCCGCTGAACTCCAATCCAGAGCGTCCACGGCCTTCCAGAGAACGCGTCAAGAGATCCGTCAACTGACTCCCGGTCATAGTCAAGGTCACCAAATTGTTGTCGAAGGGCAGGATACGGAACAAATCCCGGCGGGTCACTTCCCCTGCCTCGATACCCGCACGGATCCCGCCACGGTTGTGAATCGCCACTTGGGCCCCCGCATGGGCGCGCATCAAGTCGGTGATTAGATTGCCCGATGCCGTGGTGGCATAGGCATCCTTACCCCGGCCTAGAGCTCCATCCAGCCGACCAATCACCTTGTCCATGGCGATGGCACTGCGGCGTAGCAGTTCGTCGCAGGCGGCAGTGATAGCTGGCACCCCTTCGCCCTCGGTGGGTTCCCCATAGAGGTTCACCAGCCGAGCCTCACCGCGCAACAAGGATTTTGTTTCCGCATCAAACCACAAGTCCACCCGTCCTATGCTGCGAGCTTTGGAACCCGCTTGCACGATGAGAGTACGCCCCTCGCGCTCGCCCTTATGGAGCACCGTGTGGGTGTGCCCGCCCACGATCAGCTCCAAGTCCGGGTGGGCCTTGGCCAACTTCTTGTCGTCGTACACACCGCAATGGGTCACCGGCAGCCAAAAGTCCACGTGCACTTCGCGCTCGGCCAACTCTTTTTTGATGCGCGTGAGGGTATCGGCAGGTTCTTCCCACTCAAGATCACGGGTAGACACATGGCTCATCTCCGGCGTCTGGACAGAACACATGCCGACCACGCAGATCGACAGGCCCCCACGCTCGAGCACGGAGTACTCACCGGTCCCAGGGATTGTGCCGCCGGTCTTGGTACGTGCATTGGCCAAGAGGGCAGGCAGGGGCACGCTCTTCAGCATCTCTTCAAAGTGCGCCACGCCGTGATCGAACTCGTGATTGCCCACGGTGACCAAGTCATAGCCCATCAACATCATGACCTTCAAGATCCCAAGGCCCTTGTCCAAGCCCCCTTCCGGTGTTCCCTGGTACCAGTCTCCCCCATCCACCACCAAGATCTCCGCGCCCTCTTCGGCGGCTGCGTCCCGGGTGCGCTTGATGTAGGCACCGATGCGGTTCAGGCCACCCGAGGTCGGGGGCGGGTCCTGGTCCTTGACCCAAGTCGCGGGCAGGGGCACCACTTGACCGTGCATATCGTTGGTGTGGAGCACGATCAGGTGCAGCTTCTCGGGGGCTTGGGCTGCCCCGTCTTGAGCAGCCTCGCTTGAGGCAGCAATGATCAGGAACGGGAGGAGCAAGGCCCCCATAAGCGGGGCGAAGAATGATCGGATGCGCATGGTTCGGAGATGGGACAAGAGAATGGCCTCTAGGGGCCAGCAAGCAGGGTACATCAGAAAGCCCACGGCAAGGGGAGGAAGGATTCAGGACCTAGCGCTCGAAGGGTCGAAGTTGAAGGGGGCAGGCCTCGATCAAGGCCCCACGCCACCCCGCTGATCCCAATTAGAGACCCATGAACCCCACCCAATCCTTCAAACCTCTGTGCCTGCTGGTGCTGCTGACCGCCTGCTCTCCTGAAGATCCCGGCACTCCCTTGGCCCAGCCCGGTGAAACCTCAGCCCAAAAAGTCCAGCCCGCTTCCCAACAGAGCGCACCCGTGGTTCCCCTGGTTCAAGCGGCGAAGGTGGAAACCCAAGACCCCGTGGCTCCCGAGACAAACGTCGAGTTGCACATGCTTGCGCCCGAGGACGCGGGTGTCTGGATCGAATTTCAGAACCTGGACCGGTTCGACGCGGTGCGAGAATTAGCCGAAGCCTTCGAGCTCGCCCTGACCCTACCCGATCCCGCTGAAATCCACGGGACCCTACGCGCCCGAGGAACAGATCCGAGCAAGGTCCGACATGACCAACCCGCAGCCATGGTGGGACACTTCGCACAAGACAAAATACCCTCCTGGAGTCCGATCCTGCCCGTGCAAGACAGCCGAGGTTTCGAACGCTCGGTGCGTGTGGCTCCTGGTCAAGCGGCGCCCATACGCATGGGCCCCTGGATCGCTCTCCCCAGCGGCGGCCGGGATTGGAAGATGCCCGAGGACTCCGACACAGATTTCGCGGACCTACCCACCGGGGATGTGGTGGTGCGCGTTCACTTGGCGCGCTTGCGCGCACAGGGAGTTGATCCCCGTGAACTGTTAAAGGAATTCATCGGCGCCGACGACGCCTGGTTCCAGGGCCCCCAGGGTTTTGATGCGGCCGTGACCGCATCCACCCGAATGGACTTGGCCTTTTGGGCCGCTCCACTTGGTCTGGATCTAGAAGTCACCTTCGATGGTCTTGCTTGGGAAGGAATCAACCCCATGGGCTCATTGAAGAACATGACCCCCGCACCCGCGCCGCGGGTTTTTTACGCCCAGTTGCCCGGGGAGAAGGACGATCCCCTGGGAGCCTTCGTGCTCTCCTGCGTGCCGATCGTTGGGGCGAGCCTGGGAGAAATCCTCGACGGCCCCACCGCCATCACCTTGGAATGCGATCCAACCCCTGGCGCTTGCAACCTCTTGCTGCGCACGAAGGGAATCGAAGCGACCCCCTGGAGATCCCAGCTCACCGCCGCAATCAGTGGCCTCGCAGCCAGCGCCGGAACCCTGGCCCCCACCACCCCCTTCGAATACGGCGATGCCCAAGGCCAATTTACCCAGGCGGATTTGGTTCCCCGGGGAGGCGATCACGAGAAGACCACGCGCCAAGTCCTGGTGGGACACTTTGGACTGGGCCGTGCGCGCATGCGCCTTGCCAGCCAGGGCCAAAATTCTCTGTTCACCCTGGGCGAACAGGAATCCATCGACTCCCAGGAAGAGCACCCGGTGATGGGGTCTTTCACCCAGGACCTGGAGCAAGAATCCTGGTTTGTCCTGGTGCACGAGGATCTAAATCACGCCTCAGATGCTCCGCCGCTTTTCCGCACCCAGCACCTGGGCGGATTCTGGGCTCCGGAAGGAGCCAAGGCCACCAGCCTGTTGGTTCAGCGGGGCGCTTGGGGCTTGCGCTACCACGCTCGGTTTGAACGCTAAGGAGAACGCACATCATCTGGGGAAAACCCGGCCAATCCCTAGGAACCTCAAACCCCAAGTGAGTTTTTGGAACCTCGCTCTGGAATCACATGCGGACACTTCTCTAGCGTGTGTCCATGCAAGCCTGTGACAAGCCAACCATCACCCCTGAAATCCGTCCCGCCCTGGACAACGGCGACAGGCAGGCTACGCAAACCCTCGCCCCGGACGAAACCCAACTCGCCCCTGATAAGGCGCCGATTCCGTCCGCTGCACCCTTCACCACGCCAGCCCACGCAGCCCCAACCAATTGGGAAGCCCTGGACCGCGAGCGAAGAAATCTGCCCGCGGACGCTTTCCCCCTGGTCACCTCCCGTGCCTGTCCACCGGGTTGCCCCTCTTGCCACAACTCCTTTGGCCGCAGCGTGCGAGCTCGCTCCTTAGAGAGCGTCTTGGAGGAAGCCCGCAAGAGCTTGACCAGCGGCCAGACCCATGTGGTTTTGCTTGACGAGATTTTTGACCATGACGCTGCCCAAGCCACTCGCATTGCCCAGGGGTTGGCCAAGCTAGGGGTCAAGAGAATCAGCCTGGCCCATCCCCTTGCAGGGGAACGCATGACCCCTGCTCTAGCCCAGGCCCTTGCCGCCGCGGGCCTCACCCAATGTGAATTGCACGCGGGACCTCCCAGGCGCCTACAGGGCTTACTCGGCGTGCACCAGGACAGCCGAGCATTCCAGGCGGCCGCAAGGTCATTAGACGCCGAAGGAATACAGATTCAATTGAGGATTTTCCTTGGCTGGCCAGGAGAAGACGCACAGGATCGCCGCGCCACATTCAGCTTGGCCATGGGCCTTCCATGGAGCCACCTGCGCGTGCAACCCGCCTCCCAATCTGTCCAGATGCCGCACCTGGCAAGCGCCCTCCCAACGGAAAGCCCGCGCAGGATTCGCATCGGCTGCCTCTGCATTGCTCTCATCGGGAACCTGCACCCCAAGGCTCGCTTGCGCCATGCTCGACAGGTTATCCAGAAGCTCAAGCTGCGACTCATGCCTCCTCAGGTGGCCTGAGGGCACCCAGCCCCCAAGATCCGAGAAGGGCCGCTGCGGAGAAGCCCGCCTGCCCCTGCAAAAGTGACTCTCCGGAGCCCCCAAGGCGCGGCCCTCGTGGGGCATGGTGTATCCTCTGCCATGGCCATCGATCAACATTCCGCTTCGGCGAAGGACTTTCTGCCCACCAGCGCCGAAGAAGCGCGAGCTCGTGGCTGGGATGAGCTCGATATCATCTTCGTAAGCGGAGATGCCTATGTGGACCATCCCTCCTTCGCGGCCTCCCTCTTGGGACGTGTCCTAGAGGCCAAGGGCCTGCGGGTCGGCATCCTGGCCCAACCTGATTGGCGCAACGCCGACGCCTTTCGCAGCATGGGACCGCCGCGCCTGTTCTTTGCCGTCAGCGCAGGGAACATGGACTCGATGATCAATCACTACACCGCCAATCGCAAGCGGCGCAACCAGGATGCCTACTCCCCTGGTGGCGCGATTGAACTGCGCCCTGACCGGGCCACAAATGTCTACACCCAACGCTGCCGGGAAGCATTCCCCGGAATCCCAGTGGTGGCTGGCGGCGTCGAAGCCAGCCTGCGCAGGGTGGCCCACTATGACTGGTGGTCCGACAACGTGCGTCCAAGCATCTTGACATCAAGCAAGGCGGATCTGGTGGGCTACGGTATGGGCGAAGACGTCATCTGCCAAGTGGCCGACATCCTTGACAAGGGTGGCACCATCAAGGACTGCCGCAAGTTACGCGGGGTGGCCTATTTGCTTGGGGCCAAGGAGGAACTGCCCGACCACCCTTTCACCGAACACAGTGGGGATGGGCGCACCATGGAGCTGCCCAGTTTCGAAGTGATTTGCGAGGACAAGCTGGCCTTCGCAATGGCAACCCGGAGAGTGCACCTAGAAACCAACCCCCACAACGCTCGACGCATTGTTCAGCCCCATGGGGACCGGCGGGTGGTGATCAATCCCCCGGCCCTCCCCTTCAGCGAAGCCCAGCTCGATAAGATCTACGATCTCCCCTACCAGCGCCGACCCCATCCCACGTACAAGGAGGAAATCCCCGCCTTCACCATGATCCGCGATTCGATCACGATCATGCGTGGTTGCTTTGGGGGCTGCACCTTTTGCTCGATCACCCTGCACCAGGGGCGCACGATCCAGAGCCGTTCCAAGGAGTCGATCATGGCCGAGGTGGAACAGACCGCACAGGCCCACGACTTCAAGGGCACGATCTCGGATCTGGGCGGTCCCACTGCCAACATGTACCGCATGCATTGCACGAAGCCCGAGGTCGAGAAAATCTGCCGCCGGCTCTCCTGCGTGAACCCCACCATTTGCAAGCTGCTTTCCACGGACCACGGCCCCACCCGGGAGCTCATGAGTGAAGCGCGCGAAACCGAAGGGGTCAAGCGGGTCCACATTGCCTCGGGTATCCGGACGGATTTGGCCCAGCGGGATCCGGCCTACCTGGACGATCTTGCGGCGCGCCACGTGGGCGGGCACCTGAAGGTGGCACCAGAGCACGCATCATCCAAGGTGCTCAAGCTGATGAAGAAGCCCGACCCCGGGGACTTTGACAGCTTTGCGGAGCGCTTCGCAGAAGCCAGCGCGCGTGCGGGAAAAGAACAGTACCTGGTGCCTTACTTCATCGCCGGACACCCGGGCACGGGTCCCGAAGAAATGATCGAATTGGCCGAGTTCCTCAAGGGCCGAGGTTACAAGCCGCGCCAAGTGCAGGAGTTCATCCCCGCACCCATGGACATCGCCACCTGCATGCATTACGCAGGACTCGACCCCATGACCCTCAAGCCGGTCAAGACCGTGCGACGCCTGCGGGATCGGCGCATACAAAAGGCCATGATGCAATTCTTTGAACCAAGCAATTGGTTCCTCGTGCACGAAGCCCTCCTCGCTGCTGGCCGCGAAGATCTCATCGGCAAGGGACCCAAGTGTCTGATACCTGCCCAGCCCCCGGCGGAAGCCATCGCTGCGCGTAAGGCTAGAAAGGCCAAACGGGATGGCAAGGGCTCGCCCAGCCAGAAAAGCTCCGCTGGCAGTGACCGACAAAAAAGCAACCGTCGCAAATAGCGCCGGTTGCCATGAGTCATAAGCGATCGGGAGGATCAACGGCGGTGCTGCCTGCACCTGCCGGATGATTCGAACCCATCGCGCTGATAGGGGAGAGACTCCCCCACCCACCGATCACTCGGTGAAGGCTTCTTCGGAGAGATGCTCGCGCTTCTTCTCAATATCCTTCCACTCTTCCGCCTCGTCGAGGGCGTCCTTCTTGTCGGTGATCAACGGCCAGATGCCCGCCAGCTTGGCGTTAATTTCCACGTACTCAGCCCACTGCTCGGGCACTTCGGTCTCTTCAAAGATCGCTTCGGTGGGACACTCGGGAACGCAAGCACCGCAGTCGATGCACTCGTCCGGGTTGATGACCAGGAAGTTCTCCCCTTCGGCAAAGCAATCCACCGGACAAACATCTACACAGTCAGTGTACTTGCATTTAATACAGGGTTCGGCGACGACGTAAGCCATGGTTTCTACTCTTCTGGTCTCTAGGGAAAAATGGATGGAGAATCGGGTTTCTCCGGCGCAGGAGTCTAGCGCAAGGGCGACGGGTGGGCAAACACGACCCAGAACAAAATCAACACCAGGAATTGTTGATCACTTCGCCTAGGCCGCCGGCTCCGGGAACGATGTACCCAGCCTCCGTGAGACCTCGTTCCTGAGCCCAGAGGGTCCCAGGAACCTCCAAGAGCACGTGCTCGGGAGAGAGACCCCGGTCCACCCGGCCGGCAAAGACTTTTACCTCATACTTAAGGTCCCGGGCGCTGGCCAGGAATTCGGGGGTCGCGATCAGGGGCATGGCGAGGATTTGAGACGGCGTCCCATG
Source organism: uncultured bacterium (assembly GCA_937910685.1). Taxonomy (GTDB): domain Bacteria; phylum Planctomycetota; class UBA1135; order UBA1135. Next base: position 44,750 of record CALEMP010000129.1, on the reverse strand, counting down.
GTTCTCGACCAGCCAATTCACCGCCGTACGCAGGGTGCCCCCGGTGGCTCCCATGGGATCGGGAATCACAAGGGTCACCCCATCGAGGGTGCCTCCCACCTTGGCGGCACGCAAATCCACGCCGCTCACACGACCGGCCGAGTCAGCGACCCGGGCCATATCCAAGTGGTCAAGCCGCAAGCAATCCAGGGGCAACACCAAGGTCAGAAGTTCAAACAGGGTCTGGGCGGGCACGATTCCGCCGCGCATGATGTCCAGCACCACAACTTGCTGGGATGGATCCAGCTGCTCTCCTCGCAGCACCCCCGCATCCGGTTGGGAAGCCGCCATACGCGTGGGGCGTTCAGATTGGACCGTGGACAGGGTCATGCCAAAAGCCTCGGCGCCCAGATGTTGATAGGCCGCGCGCAAAATGGCCATCACTTCTGGATGGGGAGTCTCCGCGCATGAAAGGCGCGCCAAGAGAGTGCTGGTCAGGGCATCATTTTGGATGTGCACGTTTTCGCCATAGGCGTGCTGCAGGCCACCCTGGGAAATATCGAAGGGCGTAGTGGAAGAACCAGCCATGGTTCAAGCTTCCCCTGCCACTTGGACACCGTTGGCGAGGGCCTTGACCAGACGTGCCACTTGAGCCACCGGAGTCGCACAAAGAGCAATGCGAACGCCGCCATCCAGGGGCACTACAAAGACCCCATTCTCACGACAAACGGCGGCCGTCTTGCGCGCGTTAGGAGTGAATACGGTGACGAAGAACCCACCCTCATAGCGCGGGAAATCCAAACCAGCGCTGCGTGCGGCACCATTAAAAGCCGCGACGCGCTCGCTCAAAAGCCGCACCAGCCGCGCACGATCCAAATCCGCTTGGCTGCGCAGGTCCGGGTCTTGCAACAGGTTAGCGATCGCCAAGAGACCTAAGTGGTTGCAGTTGGACCAAGTGCCCCGAGATGAATGCTGCAAGGCACAGCGGATGCGTTCGCGCTGGTCGGCATCTTGGACCACGGCGATCAGAGCGCCCACGCGTGCGCCGTATTGGGCATAGGCCTTGGACGCGGACCAGGCCACCAAGAAGGTTATCTGGGGAACCAGTCCCTTGACCGCAGCAACCCAGGCGGCGCCTTCAGGCGCGGCGTAGCGGGCATAGGCCAGATCGAGGCAAAAGGCCACCGGGCCCAGCTTCGACACTTCGTTCAGGATCTCCACCACGCGCTGCCACTCGAAGGCATCGAGGGAATAACCGGTGGGGTTGTGGCAAGGAAAGTTGAGCAGCAACAGGACGCGCCCCTGGGAATCCATCTGCTTGCGCAGACCCGCCTCCAGCGCCGCCAAATTAAAGCGTCGCTCCTCATCGAACATGTGGAACGTGCCTACCTTGCGGCGCGTGTGCTCGGCGATGATGCGATAGGGACTCCAGAAGAAGTCACTGGTCAAAAGCGCTTGGCCCGGCTCAAGGAAGTTGACGATTGAATGGTGCAGAGCACCGGTTCCCCCGGCGGTGGCGTTAGCCACCGACTTCACCCCAAGTTCACGGTCACCGGCGAATGCATCCGCAATCACACCCTCAAGAAATTCTTTGTTCCCCGCAATCGGCGCATAGGCTGCGGCGCGAGCCGGATCGACGCTGGTGAAGGCCTCGAACACGCTGGGCATTACGCACAGGGAACTATCGTCTTCCACCAGAACTCCCAAGGTGGCGTTGAGGATGTCTTCCCCTTCTGCCGCCCGGCGCATGGCTTCTCCGTGAAGAGCAAAGATCGGATCGTCACCAGTCCTGTCAGAGGCAGCGGCGATCAAGTGGGAATCGTTTTGGCTGGAGGTCAAGGCAGTCATCTCTAAAGAAGGCGGGCTAGTCTAAAAGGAGCCGACTTCACATTCTACACGGACGCGGGGAGGATCGGGGCACACGCCCCAAGGAGAAGGCCAGGTGCCTGTCAGGAGGGGCTCAAGACCCGTAGGAGAGCGTCCTCTTCACCAGCACTGCGCCCCCGGGGGGGGACGGTCCAGCTATCGTAGAAGCGAATCCCCACCAGGTGCAGATAGCGGTCGAGGTAGACCACCGCATCCGGTCGGCTGCGCGTGAAGTCCAAGCTGATGCCCGTGATTTGGTGCACTTCGGCAGCAAAGGGATCCTGGGAGAGGGCCTCCAAGCCGAGGCGAATGGCCGCCTGGCAGCGCTCGAACCGTGAGAGCCTGCCGTCGCTGCCCAGCAGGACTCCGAACGTCCCATCGGCGGGGGCCAACTCGCGCATCTTGATCAATGTCCCAGCCGCTTTGTTGCGCCCCGCCGTCCGAAGAGCCAGGGTCGCGGCCTGGTTCTTGTCGAGGGATGCAAGCTGAGTGCCCGAGGCAAAATCCCTTGCGGAATGTTTGGCACTCGTGACCCACTGACTCCAGGCGCTGCCCGCTTCACGCTCACCCATCACGAAGGCCTGGGCCAAGCGCACCGCTTCGGTGTTGGGAACGAAAAGCCGCTGACCGGGGCCTTCCTGAAAGACCTCTAGGTCCACCAGAATTGCGCGCATACGAACAGCCGCCAGATCCAACCGGGCGGTCACAAGCTGCAACACTCCGGGCTCCTCCAGGCGACCGAGCCCATGGGTGTGGGTGTCCAACAGAGCAAAGGCAGAACGCAGCTCCCGGGCCTCCACGCGCCCCTCCTCCAACAACCAAGTGCGCACCTGCCGACGGGAATCCCCCATCACGCGCACCAGGGTCAGAGCGTTCTCTGGATTGAGCACCACGCTGAACGGGTCGATGGTCAATTGTTCCAAGACAAAGGCCGAGGGATCCGCCTCGGGGTCGGCAAGGTCCGATTGAAAGGCCAAGACCAAACGGTCCAATCCCATACGCCGGTCCTCCACCTGGGCCATGGCCCGTTCCACATCAAATCGGGGTAGAAGATCCGCAAGGGCCAAGCGCACCCCAGCATCAGCCGGGCTAGGCTTGCGCCAGAACTTCTCCACGTGGCGCAATTCAGCCCGGGCACCAAATGCCGGTTGACCGTCCAGGTTGGCAACCCAGGGGTAATCACCTCCGCCCAGGGAAAGGCCAGCCAACAGGATGGCGGTGGAAGCTAGACTCGGGAAAACGCTCACGAACACTAGCCTACCCGGTAATCCGGGCAAGTCAGGTACGAGCTTTGTGCTCCCCGAAAAAGGCCCTCAGCCAAAGGGGCCCGCGACCCCTTCCTCTTGGTCGTCGGGACGCTTGAGGGAATTTTCCCCAGTGAGGTTTCCCCCACCAGTGGCTCCCGCGGTCAATTTGTCGATGCGCACGGGGGCCGCCTTCGGTAGATGGACGGGAGGATAGCTCGAAGGCGCGCTGTACCCGGGAGGGGTGGGAACCTGAAAGTTCCACCCGAGGGTGGTGTTGACCGGCTCCGCTGCGGAATCCAGGGGGGCAGCCTCTTCCGGGTTGATGCTGGCGGGAGACACTTCCGCCTCGAAACGACCGGCGGAAACCTCGGGTTCCTGGGGCGCGCTGGTTCCCTCACGCCAAGCCTTTCGCGCCTCCCAAAAGGGCGGGCGGCGGCTCGGGTCCCCGTCAATGGGAACGGGCTGCTCATAGGCAGTGGGCTCCACGTAGACCGTAGAGGGCAAAGGATTCCTATCCGGCTCTACGCACAACTCTGCGGGTTGCGGATCCACGGCGTCCGGAGTCTGCTCCTCGGTTGTCTCACCGCTGGCCCAATCCACCGGCTCCAGGTCAACCGGCTCCAGATCCACGGGCTGCTCCTGATCCTGCCGGACCATGTCCTTCGATACCGAGCTATCAGGTTCGATCCTTTGCTGCACGGCATTCATGACCATACGTATGGACTCTTGTGCCTTGACCTGGGCGACGGAGGGCTCCCGCTCAACCTCCGACCTCTCTCGCAACTCGATAGGAATCTCGCCCCGGGACTCGGGTACGACCGTCCCCTCGGGGGAAGTTTCCACGGGGGGGGCGGGCTGCAGGCGACGGGCCAAGAAGCGCGTGCGGGTCAAGAGCGTATAGGGCAACCCCGTTGTCTTGGCAAGGGTTCGCGCATCCAGGTTGGCCAAATCCCACAGACCCATAACCTGGGCCGAAGCCAGTACGTCGATCACTTCTTGGTCGAGGCCATCCACAGCGCCTGGCTCCAAGGTCGTCACCGGCTCGGAGATTGGCGCGCACTCCACGGGCGGCTCCCCAAGGGCCTCGGGCTCTGCCTCGTGAATCACAAGCTCTACTGGGGCGGCCGGCGTCGGTGCAGCCAACATGCGTTCTTTGGCCAGAGCGTCCCGCTGATCCAACCCGGTTTGCACCTGGGTCTGCAGAACGTCATGTTCCAAGAATTCCGGCACCTCTTCCATTTCTAAGGCGGGCGCTTCTTCGCCAGGGTCCAAACGCTGACGCAAGTTCCCGGCCTCCCGGGCAAACCGACGGGCGGTGGAAGCGGAAATACCCACCAACTTGGCGAGTTCCTCCGCGGGCAAACCTTCGACGGCTAGAAGGGAATCACAACCACCCTTACGCAGGCGCTTGAGGGTCGAGGGACCGTCCGCATGCAGGGTGCAGAGCAGGGCTAGGGCTTCCATGGTGATCGCTAGTTGGTTCGTTGTTAGTGGTGATCGCAGGCGGTCAAGGCTGGCTTGTGGGAGGGTGCGTCCATGCCCGCCTGTAACAGGCTGGCAAGATCCGATTCCGGGCCAAACATCAGGGCCACCTCGGCGGCCAGGGCGGCAAAGTCTTGGGTTGCGCGGCAAGAGGCATCCAAAGCCTGCACGGGCAATCCCACTGCCGGAGCTTCGCGCAGACGAACGCTGGTGCGGATCACCGTATTGAACATGGCCGGGCCAAAGCGCGCATGCAAAGCCACGAGCAATTCCCGGGCGAGGCGTATGCGACGATCAAAGAGGGTTCCCACCACGCGCACCTCGTAGGTCCGGCCCTGGTTCTCACCCACCTCGTTCAAAACCCGCATGGCTTGCAGAGCACCCTGCAATGAAAAGGCCCCGGTCTCGACGATCAAAAAGGCGGCGGTGCAGGCAAAAAGTGCATTTGCGCAGAGCACTCCCTCGGCCCGAGGCGGGCAATCCACCACGACCCAGTCATAGCGATCACGCACCGCATCCAAAGAAACCTTCAGGCGTTGCTCGGGGTGAAGCAGGCGCTCGGCGGCCTCTTCGAATTCCACCAGCCGCGGCCGGGAAGGAACCAAATCGATGCCGAGCGGTCCGCTTTGGATTGCCTGTTCGATGTAGGCTTCCTCCAGCAAGACCTCGGCCAAGGTGGGCTCGTCCAAGGGCGCGCAGCCCAAGGCCATGGTGGCGTGGGCTTGGGGATCCATATCCACCAACAACACGCGCTCTCCTTGCTGGGCCAAAGCACCTGCCAAGTTCACTGCCGTGGTGGTCTTGCCGCAACCGCCCTTTTGATTCACCAGGGCCAACACCTGCAACGGTCTACCGGGGTGCCGGCCGCGCTTGGGGATGCTGGTTGGGGAAGTCATGGGATGAGGCATGGGAGCCGCGGAGACCGCGGTTCAGGCTGTTCTGATTATGCCCCCAATGCCTGAACCAATCCAGACAAACATGGGCGACCGGAGGGGCGGATTTAAAACCCGCAGGTCACACCGGCAGGCCGCTCAGCGCAGGGCTTTGCGGGCGCGCTGGAAAAAGGGCTGTGATCCCCGGGCCAAATCCAGGCCGCTCCAGGTCACCACGGCTTGCAGGGCCTTTGCAGCAGGCGAATCGGGCCAGGAAACCGTCACCGGGCTACGCTGCTGCACGCTCTGGGTGATGGCGCGGTCCGCGGGCACCCAACCTATATACTCGGGCTCGCGGCTCAGGAAGCGGATCGAGGCCCCCCGGAAACGCCCCCAGGCAGCCTTGGCCAAGCCCTCGTCCTCTGCCCGGTTGATCACAACCCCAACCGAAATGCTCGGATTCACGGTGACGGCGCGCTTGTAGAGGGCGTAGGCGTCGCTGAGAGCGGTGAGCTCTGGATTCGTCACCATGATGAGGGTGGAGGTGGCGGCCAGATGGGCCAGGGTGGAATACCCAAGCCCGGCTCCGTGATCGATCACGATCAAATCGAAGTCCTCTTCGAGCGGGGCCAAGGCCTTGAACAGTCGGTCGAGCTGGCGTCGGGTCGGGTTGATCAGGGTCTGACGCCCCACGCCGCCGGAGAGCAAGCTCAATCCATGGGGTCCCTGCACCAGCGCGTTGCGAGCGGAAACATCCCCATCCAAGACATGCCCTAGATCATGGACCGGAGTCATCCCCAGGAGCAAATGCGCATTGGCCATGCCCGCATCAAAATCCACCAGGAGAACGCGTTCGCCCATGCGCGCCCGCTGAATCGCCAGGTTCGAGGCCACGACGCTCTTGCCCGTGCCGCCCTTGCCGCTGGCGATGCAGACCACCCGCGCGCCAGTTTGAGGTGAGCCCCCTCGGCGTGCGCGATCCGGCGAGCTCTGGCCTTCCACTGCGCCGCCGGAGCGACGCCGTGACAAAAGGCGCGAAAGTGGAAGCCGGTTCAACATGAGGGCTGACAAGAGTCCCGTGCGGAAGCCCCAAAATCAAGGCTCGGTCTGGGAGAATAAGGGAATGTCCTCACAAACCGATGGCTGGGTCGAAACCTGCCGGGCTCGCAAGAGCGACACGGATCAATGGAATTTGACTTCTTCCCCGATGCGATGGAGCTTCATCACATTGGTGCTGCGGGCAACACCCGGGGGCACCCCGGCCACAATCAAGATCTCCTCTCCGGGGGCGCAAATTCCGCGCAACTCCAAGGCCTCGGATGCCATGTGAATCATGTCTTCCAGGCTGGCCTCACGGCGAAAAAGAACCGGCCGCACATGGGCTAGACTGGTCATTCGGGCCACCACATGGGGATTTGAGGACAGCCCGATGATCTCGGCGTTGGGCCGGTAGCGTGAAATCAAGCCTACGGTGTTGCCCGTCTCGGTAAAGGCCACGATGCGCTTCAGGCCAAGGGCATTGGCCGTGTGCACAGCCGCCATGGCGATGGCGTTGAAGAAGGTCGCCTTGTTCGGATTGAGCTTGAGCCGCGGGCGGTTCTTGTAGCGCTCGGATTGTTCCACCGCCAGGGCAATTTGCCCCATCTGCCTCACGGCCTCTACCGGATATTCCCCCACCGCCGTCTCGGCCGAGAGCATGACCCCGTCGGTGCCATCCAGAACCGCATTGGCCACGTCCGTGACCTCAGCTCGGGTCGGACGACTGGACTCGATCATGGACTCCAACATTTCTGTGGCCGTGATTGTGAACTTGCCTGCTCTTACTGCCGCCGCCAGCACGGACTTTTGCACCAGGGGCAAATCCGAGAGTTCTAACTCCACGCCCAAGTCCCCCCGGGCGACCATGATGCCGTCCGCCTCTTCCAGCAATTCCTCAAGATTATCCACAGCGACGCGGCGCTCGACCTTGGCGATAATCGCCGCATTAGGGATCAGGGAACGCACTTCACGCAACTCCGATCCATGTGCTGCAAAGCTCACGCCCACCATCTCTACATCGAGATCCCGAGCAAATTTGAGCCACTCACGGTCCCGTTGGGTGGGCAGCTCGTAGTCCACGGTGGAGTCGGGCATATGAACGCCCTTTCGGTTGCCCAGGGCCCCCCCACGCACAACGCGGCCGACCACGGTTTCGCCAAAGCCGTCTTCGACGACGACCTCCACCTGTCCATCATTGAGGAACACCCGGTGACCGGGCTTCAGGCTCTCGGAGATCCCAGGCACATCGATCTGGACCTCTCCGGGCAGGGCCTGGCCGGAACCCGAACGCATGCGAATGACCTCTCGTTCCACCAACTGGATCCGTCCCCCGGCAAAGGTTCCGGTTCGCATCTTGGGGCCCGGAAGGTCCACCAGGATGCCGATGGGAGTGCAGCGTTCCTGGGCTGCGGCGCGCACCTTGTTGATCCGCCGGCGGGCGTCGGCCTCGTCACCATGACTGAAATTGATCCGAGCCACGGACAGGCCCGCGTCGATGAGTTCACCAATGCGGTCCTCAGAGGCCGGGCCGATGGTGACGATGATTTTGGTGTAGGGCAGGGTCCGGGCACCAGTTCCCGCTGGGCTGCCGGGGCTGGCGGGGCTGGCGGGTGTTTGGCGAGACTTGGACATGGACGTGGACTGGGGCATGGGCACTCGGTGGGGGCCGGGAGGGGCTCCCTGGGCTGTTCAGGGTACCACCTAGAGGCCCTGAAGCGTCCCCCCAAGACTAGGGCCGGAGAGGAATTCGGATTCTTCCGATTCTACCCCCCGTTTCCCAAAACCTTGATAGATATGAGGTTGTGACGGGGCGCTCCCCCGATCAATTCCTCAATTTCCTCTCTTTCTTCAGGCCCCCTCCTCCCTATGGGTATCAGAGCCGAAACATCCAGCCGCGGATCCGTCCCGGCAGCAACTACCGCATTCCTACTAGCGCTCGTCTTGGCCCTCATTGTCTATGCAATCTAGCTAGCTGAGCGATCATCGACGAAGTGGTCGCTCCGCGGTGCCTTTCCAGGCTCCGGGGGCTCCTGCCTACACTCTGGGCACGTGTTGCAGGGCTTACCCGTAGGCCTTTTTCAGCCCATTTGGATCAATGTGGGCACTTCCTGGTAGGCCGGGAAACGCCCCAGAGCCTTCTTGGAGAACACGAGGCGTCCCTCGATCGTGACCTCAAAAACCCCTCCGGTACTCTCCACCGAGGCAAGCTCGATATCACCAAACACACCCTTCAATTCAGCGGCCAGACCGGCCACTTGGGGGAGGTAGTTTCATGTTGTGCAGTATTCAATGCTGACTTTCATGTGGGGCAGCATAGCGCATGGGTGGCACAGGAGAGGCCCTGGTCCCACCTAGAACGGGTATGAAACGGGTATTTTCCTTGGGCAATCCCCCACTAGGTCGAAGATCGGGGGCCTCGCTGCGTAAACTCCCGAGCCTCGGCTTTTCCGAGGAGGCAGCCCCGGGTCCCTTCTGTGACCCGCACCCAGCCCGCCAAGATCACCCCACCCGTGCCCAAGACACGGGTCACACCCCACTCACATGAAGAACTTCACCCTGACTCTGCTCGGCCTCGGCGCCGCGCCCCTTCTGCTCTCGGCCCTGCCCACCCGTGACACCATCTCTTTCGCCCCGGCGGATGGCACCAGCGTCACCTCGACCTACACCACGAGCACCGAGATGACCCTCGATGACATGGCGGTGCTGATGAACGGGGAAGAGAACCCGATGATGCCCAGCATCGAAATGGACATGGTCTCCGCCATGGAAATTGAGGTCAGCGACACCTATGTCTCCATGGCCGATGGCGAGCCCAAGAGCCTCAAGCGCACCTACAACACGGTCCAGTCCAATATCACCGGTGAGACCGCTATGGACATGATGGGCGAGGCCCAAAACGAATCGATCCTAGGGAGCGGCACATCCGCTCTCGAAGGGGAAACCGTTCTCTTCTCACTGAAGGACGGTGAGTACTCCAAGGCATGGCCCGAAGGGGCAGAGGCCGATGATGAGTTGCTCGAAGGCTTGCTCGAAGACATCAGCCTGCGAGGAATGCTCCCCACCGGCGAGGTTGCCGAAGGCGAGTCCTGGGACATCGAACTCGACACCCTGCTCGACCTCATGGCCCCCGGGGGAGACCTCTCCATGGAAATGGAGATGGACGGCGGAGATAGCATGAGCATGGGACCTGACGCGAACATGATGAGCGACCTTCGCAAGTTACTCAGCGGCAACCTCAGCGGTTCCTTCACCGGCAAGCTCAGCGGCTACCGCGAAGTGGACGGGGCGAAATTAGCGGTCATCGAAATCGAACTCGAAATCGACTGCGCGACCGATATGATCGAGACCATTCGCGAGCAAATGCAAGAGAGCCTGCCCCCGGACGCGGGTGTCACCATGGACGTCAGCACCGCGGACGTTAGCTACATCATGGAAGGCAAGGGCGAGCTTCTCTGGAACGCCAGTGCCGGCCATATCGCCGGGATGACTTTCGAAGCCGAAGTGGCTATGGGCATGGAGACGACCATGGGCATCGACGCGGGCGGCATGCAGATGGACATGGAAATGAACATGGAAATGTCCGGCGCTACGACCCTCTCGATCACAGCCAAGTGAGCTTGAGCTGAACTCTCAGCAACCCAGACTTTGCTGGCCCTCGGAAGCTTCATGCTCCCGGGGGCCGCTTCTTTTGGGCCTCTAGCGCCCGAATAGGGCATAATCAGGCTGACCCATGACTCCCGACCGCCTCTTGCCCCAGCGCCCGTTCCCCGCCTATGCGTTCTTGCCGGGTCGAGACCCCCATCCCACCCGGGATCCAGCGGGGCACTCGGCCGGCAACGAGGATAATCCTCCGCCGAAGGATCTGCCAAAGCCCCACGAATGGCCTTCGAGTCCCGATTACCTCTACGGGATTGACCTGTACAACTACGGCTATCTCTGGGAAGCCCACGAAGCCTGGGAAGGCCTTTGGCACTTGGCCAAGAACGATCCCGATTCCCAGCGGGCGGATTTCTTGCAGGGTTTGATCCAGTGCGCCGCCGCAACTCTCAAGGTGCGCATGGGACAACCGCGAGGAGTCGTAGCCCTGGCAGGCATGGGCACCGAACGCTTAGCGCGAGTCGCTACCCACAGGAACGGGGACTACATGAATCTCGATGTGACGAGCTTTGTGGAGGCCTTTAGGACCTTCGCCGCTTCACAGCCCGAGGACATTCAAGCACGACCCATGATCGTGTTAGATCACTAAGCGCTCGCACCTGAAAGGTCAGCCCAGGAACTCTTCGTAGATCTCGGCGGAAAAACCCACCAAGACCTTCTTGCCCAAGCGCACGGTGGGCGCGCGGAGATTACCCGTAGGCCCCAACATGGCCTTGGCGATTTCCGCAGCGGTCGGCTTGTCCTTGGGCAGGTCGATGGTCACGACCTTCTTCCCCTTGGCTACCACGAGTTTCGTCGCGTCCTTCAACACGCCCTTGAGATCCTTGGCGCCGATCTTGTCTTTCGCTGCATTCACCGTCTCACGGATGGTGATGGGCCGACCGTCCATCCAGTCGTCGGCCCGGGTGCAACTCGTTCAGCCCTTGCGGTGGTAATAGAAATCAATGCGCTTCGCCATGGGGACTAGGATGGGGACCTAGGCCTCCGGACGCAAGAGGCCAGCCCCCTAGGAACGAACCTGGCGGAGAAGCCCGTCCACCAAAGCCGAGACCAGGGGCAACTGGTCTCCCACCGACTGTTCTTCCCCAGGGGGCACATGCAAGAAGAGGGCCTGGATGCCCAGCTCCGCTCCCCGTTGCAGCCCATGGGAATAGGTCCTCTCGCACACATAAGCCCCCGCATCCCGGGATTGCCGGACCTTCATGGCTCCGGCGGCCCGCAATGCGTCCTCGAGGGCATCCAGATCAAGGGATGTCTCCCGGTCCGGTCCCGCCAACCCGAGAGAAGAAACCGTGACCCCCTCGTTGTCTTCCCTCTCCCCCACAATTGCCCCACCAGCCCTGTGCTCTAGGCGAAATCCAGGCCCCCGGTGCACCCCGAGACTCAAGATCCCAAGGGCAGGCTGCCCGAGGGCCTCGAGCTCCCGATCCAGGCCCTCGGCCGCCCCGCGAAAGGTCACGGGCAACTCGCACCCATGGCAATCGGGTCGCTGGCCCAGCAGGCGGGCCAACTCCCCAGAAGGGTTGTGCTCGACCCCGGCAAAGGGTCCGAATCCTGTGATCAGTAGCTGGGCTTGCATGGACCACAGACTACTGCCTCGGGAGCATGGACGGGAGTACAGCCCGCCCGTTACTCTCTCCCTAGGCAAATCCCTCCCCCAACCGGCGAGAAACGAGAAGACAATGAAAAACAAGGTCCTGATCGGAAATGGCCAAGGCTTTTGGGGCGACTCAATCCTGGGTCCCATCCGACTGCTCCGCGAGGGGCCCCTCGACTACCTGACCCTCGATTATCTCGCGGAGGTCACCATGTCGATCATGCAGAAGCTGCGCCAGCGAGATCCCAACGCAGGCTATGCCACGGACTTCGTGACCCTCATCGACAGGGTCTTGCCCGAGTTGCTGGAAAAGGGCACCCGAGTGATTGCCAACGCGGGGGGCGTCAACCCCCACGCCTGCAAGGATGCCCTCCTGGAAGTCTGCCGCAAGCACGGAGCCACCGGCGTGAAGATCGCAGTGGTGGACGGAGACGACATTCTCTCGGACCTCGACCGCATGATCGGCGGCGGCGAAGAGTTCAATAATCTGGACACGGGTGCGCCGATTGGCGACGTGCGTAGCCGGATCACCAGCGCCAACGTGTACCTCGGGGCCTTTCCCATCGCCGAGGCACTGGCCGGCGGGGCGCAAATCGTGGTCACTGGGCGCGGGACCGACCCGGGACTTGTGCTCGGCCCCCTGATCCATGAATTCAACTGGGGCCCCGAAGACTGGCACAAACTCGCCGCGGGAACCGTCGCTGGGCACATCGTGGAATGCGGCGCCCAATGCAGCGGAGGCAACTTCACCGACTGGCGTACGATCCCGAACCTATCGATGGTCGGCTATCCGGTTTTGGAAGTCGAACCCAGCGGCGATTTCTGTGTCACCAAACACGAGGGCACAGGCGGCCTAGTCAGCGTGGAAACCGTGACCCACCAATTGGCCTATGAGATGGGCAACCCAGAGCGCTACCTAACCCCCGATGTGATCGCAGACTTCACGAGCTTCCGCCTCAAGGCAGACGGAGAAAACCGCGTGCTGGTGCAAGACACCCGGGGCCTTCCCCCCACGGACACCTTCAAGGTCTCCATGAGTTACTCCGACGGCTGGAAGAGCGTCGGCCAATTGACCATCAGCGGCCCGGACGCCTTGGCCAAGGCGCGCCTATGCGCCAAGATCGTTTGGGATCGCTTGGCCTATGACGGCTGCGAGTACTCAGAGGAGGAACGGCTCGAAGAATATGTGGGTGCCGGCGAGTGCCACGCGGGCTTGCCCGGGGGCACCTCGGACTCTCCTGCAGAAGTGGTCCTGCGCCTAGGGGTCAAGGGCCCCGACCGCGCCAAGGTCGCGCGTTTCGGGCCAGAACTCGTACCTCTGGTGACCAGCGGCCCGCCGGGGGTCACCGGTTTCGCCGGCGGCCGTCCCAAAGCCCAAGAGATCATTGGCTACTGGCCCGCCCTGATGAGCAAGCACCTGATCCAACCCACCGTCACCGTCGTCGAAAGCTAAGCCCATGCCCACAGTCCCTCTCCATCGCATTGCCCAAGCACGCTCCGGCGACAAGGGCGAAGGTTCCAACGTGGGCATCCTTGCCCGCTCTGAAGCTGCCTACACATTCTTGGCCGAGACCCTGACCGAAGCGCGCGTCCAAGACTTCCTGAAAGAGATCAACTTTGGTGGCGTGACGCGCTACCTGGCGCCCAACATGCGCGTTTTGAATTTCTTGCTAGAGGACAGTTTGGGGGGTGGCGGATCCGCTTCCCTCAAGACCGACGCCCAGGGCAAAACCCACGGCATTGGGCTCTTGCGCCCTGAAATGGATGTGCCCAGCGCAGTGCTCGATGCGACTCCCCCCCCGCCCGCCTGAACCATGGATCTGATCCTAGAACTGCACGAGAAAGCACGACGCAAGAACGCCACCATCGTGCTGCCCGAAGCGGCAGACGAACGCGTCATGCAAGCCGCCGCCCGCTTGGCCAGCGAAGGTCTGGCTAAGCCTGTGCTTGTAGAAGCCCGGGGCATGGGCTCCGTGCCCCCTGGGGTGGAAACCGTACGACCCTCTTCCGACCCACGCCTGGAATCCTTCGCCAATGACCTTTTCCAACGCCGAAAGGCCAAGGGCATGACCATCGAAGACGCCCGTGAGCGCATGCTGGATCCCCTTTGGTTCGGTGCAGCTCTGGTGGCCTCTGGCGCTTGCGACGGGGGCGTTTCCGGATCCATCGCATCCACCGCAAATGTGTTGCGGGCGGGTCTTGGAACCATCGGCTTGACTCCAGGCCTCAAGACCGTCTCCAGCAGTTTCTTGATGGTCCGGGGGGACGAGGTCTACACCTTCGCGGACTGCGGAGTCGTCCCCGATCCCACAGCCGAACAATTGGTGGACATCGCCTTGGCCTCGGCCGAAGGACATCGCCGCTTGGCGGGCACTGCGCCGCGGGTGGCCATGCTGTCGTTTTCCACTTTGGGATCAGCCCAGCACCCATTGGTGGACAAAGTGAGCGAAGCCACAGAGTTGCTGCGCAAGAAAGCGCCCCAGTTGACCGTGGACGGAGAATTGCAATTGGACGCAGCCATCGTGCCCGCCGTGGCCGAGATCAAGGCCCCTCGCTCGTCCCTGGGTGGGCGCGCCAACGTATTGATCTTCCCGGATCTCAATGCAGGCAACATCGCCTACAAGATGGCCCAACGCTTGGGGGGCTTCACCGCCATCGGTCCCCTGGTCCAAGGTTTCCGCCGACCGTTCCTAGATCTTTCCCGCGGATGTACCGCCGCGGACATCGTGCACGTGGCCTGCATCGCCGCACTACTCGGAGACTAGCCCGTGACCGCTCGCCGCTCACCCCCGCCAGACCCCCTCTGGAAACTCGACCTGCACGGCGCCACCCCCGAGCGCGCCATCCAACTGGTGCAACAGGAACTCGCCTTGCGCTACCCCCGCGGCCACAGCCCGGGCCGGATCATCACCGGTCGAGGCAATCACTCGGTGGTCGGCAAATCCCCCGTTCTGGTGGCGGTCAAGCGTTTTCTCCACAGCCCCGAGGCCAGGGCCCTAGGGGTCAAGAACGTGCAGCCCGACAAGGGCGGGGGTGCCTTCATGGTGACCCTATACGCCCCAGGCGAGGCACCAACCTAAGCCAACCCCAGGCACCAACCTGCCCACCAGGGCCCAGGGGCAGTACCCTGTCCCCACCATGGGAATGCGCAAGGTCTACATCGCCTACACCGGAGGCACAGTCGGAATGCAACCGACCGAACGGGGCAGTGCCCCGGCCCCCGGACAATTGGGAGCATTGCTCGCCTCCTTGCCCCAATTCCAGGCGGCGGAGATGCCCGAGATCACCCTGAAGGAGTACGACCCGCTACTCGACAGCGCCAACATGACCCCCGCGGACTGGGTGACCATCGGCGAAGACCTCAAGGCCAGACAAGAGGACCACGATGGGTTCATGGTGTTGCATGGCACGGACACCATGGCCTACACGGCCAGCGCCCTTTCCTTCCTCATGGAAGGACTCGAAAAGCCGGTGATCCTAACCGGCTCGCAAATCCCCCTTTGCGAAACCCGCAGCGATGCACTCGAGAACCTGACCACCGGGCTCTTGCTGATCGAACGGTACGCGCACCGCATGTCCGAGGTCTCCATCTGTTTCGGAGGTCGCCTACTGCGTGGCAACCGTGCCAGCAAAACCGACTCGGAAGGCTTCGACGCCTTTGAATCCCCGAACCATCCACTCTTGGGCACGATCGGAATCGACTTTGAGTTGAATTGGCGCATGCTGCGCCAGCCTAAAACGAGCGGCCTACCCCTTCGGGTGCGCAAATTAGGAGACGCGTCTGTGGGCGCCTGCCGCTTGTACCCTGGCATGCCCGCGCGCACGCTGGGCGCATTCCTCGACGGCGTATCCGGTTGCGTCCTTGAGTGCTATGGCGCTGGCAATGCACCCAACCGAGACGCGGATTTCATGAAGGTGCTTCGTGATGCGTGCGACAGTGGCACGGTGATCGTCGCCGTCCCCCAGCCCCTGCGGGGCAGCGCGGCCCTTTCGCTCTATGCCACGGGCCGCACTCTGCTGGAAGCAGGAGTCGTCAGCGGATTTGACATGACCGCCGAGGCAGCCCTGACCAAGCTTTCATACCTGTTCGCTTGCACCTCCGACCCCGCTGAAGTGCGCCACATGATGCAACAGAACCTGCGCGGCGAGCTCACGCCCCTCACCACCGAAAATGACTGAAGCCCCTCAAGAACCGCGTTTAGCGATCGTTCTCGAAGGAGGCGGTGCACGCGCTGCCTGGCAAGTGGGTGCCCTACGCGGGCTCCTGCGCGAGCTGCCTGAATTGGCACCGCGCATTTTGGTGGGCATCAGCGCCGGCGCGATCAACGCATCCAGCCTCGCGAATTCCACCAAGCCCTGGCCCCTCGCAGTGGACGACCTGGCAGATCTTTGGCGAGGCTTGACAGTCGAACGGGTCTTTGAATCTCACCCCACCAGCCTCTTGCGCCGGATCCTCCGAGTAGCGCTACGCATGACCCTTGGCGTGGGAGCCAAGCGTGATCCGATCCTGGGTATGGTCAACACCGACCCATTGCGCGCCACCCTGAACTCGGGGTTGGACACAAGTTCGGGCGGACGCATAGATGGCGTGCGCGCCAACATAGCCAGCGGGCGGCTGAATTCCCTGGCGCTCTTGACCACGCGCTACAACACGGGCCAGACCATTTGCTTTTTTGAAGGGGGCGAGATTCATGGCTGGAATCGCCCCAACCGTCGGGGGGTTTCCAGCAACCTGACCGTGGAACATGTGATGGCGTCTGCGGCCTTGCCCCTTATCTTTCCGCCAATCAAGCTCGACCAGGATTGGTACGGGGACGGGGGCGTACGCTTGATCGCGCCCCTTGCACCGGCGGTGCATTTGGGCGCCACCAAAATCCTGGCCCTCTCCACCCGTTACGCGCGCACGGAAGAGGAAGCGGGCCAGGTGGTAGCCCATGGTCCCCCCAGTCCCGCCCTGATCGCAGGCAACCTGTTCAACGCGATCTTTTTGGATTCCCTGGACCAAGACGCTGCGAATCTGCAACGTTTGAACCGCCTGATTGCCAACCAGTCCGATCCGCAGGAGGGCCTGCGCACCATCGATCTTTCCCTGATGCGCCCATCCGTGGACCTGGGGCGCTTGGCTTCGCGCTTCGAACCAGAGTTACCCTGGCTCTTCCGCCGGCTGTTGCGCAACCTTGGCACCAAGGGCGCTGACAGCCAAGACTTCTTGTCCACCGTCCTGTTTGATCCGGGCTATGTGGGGTTGCTGATGGAGATCGGCGAGAAGGACGGCCGGGAGCATGCCCCCCAGGTGGCCCAAGACCTCGGGCTCTGAAATTCCCCGTCCAAGCAAACCAGCAGCCCCCACCGATCCAGCAGTCCAGCCTTCCCTGATAGGCTTCCGGGCCCTATTCTGATCCCAGCCCACGATTCCATGACCAAGACCCTCTGCAAAAACTGCCGCCACCTGAAGACGGCGCCCTACCAAGCAGCCCACACCGGCTGCTGGCATCCGGACCTCATGCAGACCACCCAAAAGGATGCCTGGCTGGATCAACAGCAGGTGCCTGGCAATCACCACCAGATCAACCTGAACGGGGACTGCGCTGAATTTCACGCGCCGGCCAAGAAGCTAACCTTCTGGCAGCGCTTCGGAGCTTTCGGGACCTAAATCCGGCCACCCTTAGCGCGCGAGGCTAAGATCCAATTCAAAGTCCCGACGCAATAGGTTGCACTCGCCGCTCTCGCCGAAGCAAACAGGATAGAGCACAAAGCCCTTAAGCACCGGCGGCAGCGGCGGCGGAGCGCCTTCCTGCGGGGGACCTAGCGGGGGCGCAATGAGCTCGAAGTCCAGGTGCGGGGATTGGACACTCCCATCGCCCTCTACCTGCAGATCGAACCACGAACTCCTTGCCCGCCAGCCCCCGGGCAAGTCGATCCAAATCCCGAGGGGACCGCCTGCTGGTTCGATGCTCACGTTCTTTTTCGGCAGAAGAGTCAAGTGTACCCGGGAGGTTCCCGGAGCCACGCGCACATTAGGACCCGCAAAACCCGTGTGGGGAGCCACGGCCCAATCCAGAGACACGTGCTCCTTTTGGTCGGAGGGGATTTGCCCCCGGGGATCTGGGTTCTCTTGGATTTGGGGCACGGGTAGGTCATAGCCACCCTTGGCACGCTCGGTCCCCGAAAGGGCCACGCGCCAAACCCGAGGGGTCACGCCCCGCTCGATCAACTCCTTCCGTGCCAAAGGAACCCAGTCATAGAACGGATAGGGCTTGTCCAGGCGCGGCCCCCACTGCTGAATTCGCCTGCGCCAAATGTACTGGCCTGGATCGAGGGCCAAGGCCCGGCTCCAAGAGTGAAGCGCGGCTTGGAAGCGCCCAGCCACAGGGGCCTCTTCGTCAAGCAACATTCGCTGGGCCACCCCCGCCCGAAAGTGATCCCGGGCGCTGGCCTGGTCCCCTTGGGCCCATTTCACCAGGAACCGCATGGCCTCCAGGCGCAAGGGAAGCGCATCCCCATCCAAGCCCTCGGGATCAAACAAAAGGGTCGCCATGGCGCTTTCTGGCTCAAGCGCATGCGCCTTTGCCTCGGCATCCGAGCCAACCCCACGGGCAAGCTGCGGCCCAAAGCGTGCGGGCTGCTCCAACTCCTCGGCCGCGCCGGCCATGCGCCCCATGACCTCAAGCAAGCCCCCTTCCTCAGAGATCCGCTGGGGATGCAAGCGGTCTTCTAAGACAAGCCCGCCGGGCTGCACCGCGACGATCTTGGGTACCACCTTGACCCCAAGCTGATTGAATGGATCCCAAGCCACGGGCCAATCGATCTGTTGCCACTTGAGCCAAAGGGCCGCGCGCTCGGGGTGCTGTTCCTGCACCACGCCGATCACGCGCAACTTGCCCGCGGCCACCAGTTCTTTTGTCGCCTCATGCCACACGGGCACGTGCTTGCGGCAGCCAGCTCACCAGGAGGCAAAGGTGACCAGCAGAATCGGCCGGGGATCATGGGCCTCACCACGCAAACGCAGCGTGCCCTCCCCACTCACCAAGGGCAATTCTAAGTCCGGTAAGAGTTGCCCCTCAGCGGTTCCCAGCTCGCCACCCTGGTGAGCATGCAAGGGCCCACAACACAAACTCAACAACAGGACGAACGCTAGGAGATGCAAGGACATGGCTTGAGTCTAGCCAAGGGGAGAGTGAGCTGCCACTTAGCACATGCCCGAATGGACCCGCGGGGCAAAGGAAAGCCCCTCCAGTACGGTTGCCTCAAGGCGGGTGAGCTCGTCCAACCGTGAATTCACTGCAACGCCAAATAAGTCGGCTGCCAGTCCAAGGAACACGGCCCGGTGCTGAGCCTCACTGGCGCACAGGCCCCCAAACAACGCGCGCAGTTTCACATCGGGATGGAAACTGGACAACAAATGCAAGCGCTCCAAGCTGCGCCCTTCGATCAAGTGTGCAATCAAAAGCCGATCCAACAACATAGAGGTACGACCCTTGGCTGAGCCCCGGTGCAAGCCATCCGCGTAGGGACTCGGCATCTGCTCCCCTAGGCTGCCCCCCCGTCGGGTGAGTTCCCGGAAGACCAACCCAAAGTGCTGCATCTCCTCGATCACTATGGGCGTGATCGCTTCCACTAGGGTCGGGTACTCGGGGTTCTTGGCAATCAGCACCTGCCCCATGGCGGCGGCTTTCAGCTCGCAATGGGCATGATCACTGAGCAGTTCCAACTCATAGGATGCAATTCGCTCGACCCACTCCACAGGCGTGGACCAACCCAAGTCGAGCCCCACCTAGCTTTCCTCGACTTTTCCCGCGGGACGCCAAAGCACGTCGCCTTCACCCGCAGCATGATTCACATAGCGGGCCAGCACGAACAGCAGGTCAGAAAGTCGGTTGAGGTAAAGCAGCACTTGGGGATTGGACTGGGCCGCCTCTTCGGGATCCGCAAAAAGGGTCACCACCGAACGCTCGGCACGGCGGCAAACCGTGCGCGCCAGATGCAACCATGCGGCACCCTTGGTCCCGCCGGGCAAGATGAATGAAGTCAGATCCGGCAAGTCGCTGTTGGCGCCGTCAATCCAACCCTCTAGGCGTTGCACATAAGCCTCGCCCATGCGCGCCTCACCCTTGGGATCCCCCGGGCGGCACAAATCCGAACCCACATCGAACAGGTCGTTTTGCACCTGGGCCAGGCGCCCGTTCCATTGTTCATCAAGGCCTTCGGCTATCACCAAGCCCAGAACACTCGAACACTCATCCACATCCCCATAGGCCGCCACCCGGGCGCTGTCCTTGGACACGCGCGTCCCATCACCAAGACCCGTAAAACCGTCGTCGCCCGTTTTTGTGTAGATGCGGCTGAGAAAAACCATGGGCCCAGTTTAGGCCGGCACAGGGGGGGCCAGTCCTAGCTCTCCTCCTCTTCATTCCGGCGAGCCTTGAGTTCCTTGCGGCGCTGGCCCTTTTCGTGGATTACGAGACCGAGATCCGTGGGGGTCATGTTGGATCCCAGATTTTTCAAGATCAAGTGCCAAGCCTTGGCGTCGCGGTTCTGCAGGGGAGCCCGCAACATGACCCGCTCGATCATCTGAGTCACCAAATCCGAGGCTTCCGCCGAGCGCATAATTTTCTCGGCAAAGACTTCTTTCATGCGGCCCGCAAGAAACAGTCGGCCCTCTTGGTCCAGGCGTTTGGAACCCCGCTCCCGTTCCCGGTGGCCTTCGGTCACGAACAGATCGGACAACACCACGGTCACCGCCATGGCCAAGTTCAAAGAGGTGTGGGACGCGCTGGTGCGAATGTGAACCAACTCGGCACACTGCTCCACTTCAGCCCGATTCAGCCCGGTTTCCTCGGTGCCAAAGACCAGGGCCAAGCACTCGTCAGGGGAAGTGGCCACCTCTTCCAAATCCGGCGCGGCCTTGCGCCAGTCCCGTCGGTCGCGCAAATCTCGCGGTCTGGCGGTGAAGCCCACCACGTGATGGGTGTCGGTTAGCGCCTCGGCAAGGGTGTCATGCACGACGATTGCAAGCCGTGCTTCGTCAGCCCCATGGGACATCTGTTGAAAGTCCGGGTGCACGAGACAACTCGGCCGCTTGGGAGCGACCAAGTGCAGTTCACAAGGACCGAAGTTCTGGCAAGCGCGCAGGGCCATGCCCACATTGCGCGGGCCCTCTGGGCGGCAAAGGATGATTCGTTTCACGGTATTCTGGTGGTTCTCTACTCTGCAGGCGGCAAGGCGTGAATGAATGGGTGGGTTTCCGGGGGCGCGGAGGCCAGGGGACCGAAAACCGGCTGGGGAGCGAGGCTCGTCAATTGGACACCACCATCGGACTCGGCCGCGGCCCCGACCCTGGCAGACCAATGGGGAGGCAGCAAGAGGCGCACCGCGGACGGACTGCCCAGGTGCTGGCCCGCGCTCTCGGTTTCCCAGGGAGCCAACCAGCGACCGTCGATGCGAATGGCCAGGGCGCACTCGCGCTTGGGAGGCAAGGCCAACTGAATCACCGCGGCACCGGAGCCCTTGGCATGGATCGCCTCGGGACTGATCTGGGTCACGTCAATTTCTGCACCCGCCGCCCATTCCAAGGGGAAGGGCTCGCGCATGCGCGCCGGATGGCGCACCATCCACACCTCGTAGTCTCCCCCCGGGGGCAGCTCTAGCCGGGCCCAACCGCTGGCCTGGGTCAGGGTCGGATGGGGATCATCGCCGACCCAGGGAGTGGGATCGGTGGTCACGGGCAGGGCGGGGATGCCACCGGACCAAGGGCCCTTGGACAGGGGCAATTCCCCAGAAACATGCAGCACCCAATTCTGAGAGCGCGCGCCCCCGATCATGTCCACTTGCCCAGCGGGCTCAAGATGCGCGTGTCCCTTCACGCCCTCCGCCGAGGCAGTGCTGCCTTCGCCCGTAACCTGGGCCGGGCGCAGAGTCCCCTCCATCACGCGCCACCGCAAATCCAGGGGCACCGTGGAAGCTTGCAAACGCCAACCGAAGCTGGGCTTCTGAGCAAGGACCGAACCCAGAACCGCCACGGGCCCAGCATTCGCTTCAAGCTTCTGCAGAGCGCCGTCTGGACTCCAAAGCACTTGACTGGTCAAGCGTTGTTCTTCCATGTGAAATCGTCGCCCAAAGGCAGCGAAACGCTGGAGGCCAGGATCCTGTACCAGCACCGCGGCAATGGGCTCTTGGGGTCCGCCCCCCATAAGCCATGCCCTGCAATAACGAGACAGACCCGCCAGGTCAAAAACACCCGGCAGGGTGCCGCCCGATTTCCCGTCCCCGCTGGACACCCTACCAATGCGCGCCACCACCCGCATTTGATCGGGCAGAAACGCGGGGCGCACGTGCCCCTGGGGCGGAGCCAATGGTGCACCGCGTAGGGAAGTGACACAGAGCAACGCCTCTCGCCCACGCCCTAGGTCCTGGAACTTCTGCAACACCGACCCAAGGGCCTGGTCAATGGCCCCGAGCCGCGCCTCTCGCAAGCCACGACGCCAAGCCAAGTAAGGTTGCGACCCACGGGCGCGCCCCAGGAGCGTCGCGATCTCGTCCAGGGCAGCGCGCGGATCGCTCTGACCCAGATCCAAGGCGTCCTGCACATGGGGCAAGCGCCCCAAGTGTGGCCCAAGGTGATGGCGCAAGCGCTCAATCGCAGCAGCAGGATCCGGGGTGCCCTCTTGGGCCAAATCCGAAAACTGCAAGACCAAGAACACCGGCTCAGTGGGCTCCGGCAAATCCCGCAGCTGATTGCTCCCCAGGGCGGCGATGTTGCTGGCTTCCAAAAACACATGGGGGTCCAGAGTCGGCGTGACCCATCCCAGAAAACCTTGATCCAGGCCGCTCAGTTCTGCGCGTAACTGGGGCTCGGCCACGCTGGCAAAAGCCTGCCAGCCCTGCTGCCCCAGATCCTCTGCCAGGGTCTGGGCTTCAGGAGGAAGCTTCTGTCCAAATGGATCCCGCAGGGAAGCAATTCCATGTTGCCGTGGGTCAAGCCCGGTCAACAGGGAGGTCAGCGCGCTGTTGAGCCCACTGGCGCTGCCGATCATGGTCACCGGGGCAAGAGCCGTTTGCATCCAAGCGCTCAGGAATGGCGCGACCTCTGGATCACCCCAGGCATCATCCAAGCGCAGGCCATCAACGGCCACCAGGATAAAATCAGGCTTGCTACCCAGGGGCAGAGGTGCCGCCGGGATGGATGGGGAGGAGGTGGTCTCGGAATCACCCGAGGCCGTTTCCCCACAGGCACCCAAGAGGAATCCCGCTCCCATGGCCCAACAAATCGTTCCGTGTGAAATCATTTCGGCGAGTCCTCCAACAGGGAAGCGAACTGGGCGGGGTCGGGGTTTCCACCGGACACGATAGCCACGACCCGCAAAGGATGGCTGCTCACTTTCGGAAGCAAACCCTTAGCTTGCAAATCGAGGGCCAACGCCAAACTCGCCGCCCCAGCGACCTCGACCGTTTCTCCGGCGCGCGCCAGGGTCTTTTGCGCCGCAAAGATCGGAGCATCGGGAAGGGTCCACATGCGGTCTAGGGTACAGCCAAGAATGGAGATGTTCAGGGCCCCGCTGTCCGGGGGACACAGTCCTTGGACTTTGGTTTCGATGTCCTCCAGGATCACCGGCGCCCCCGCGGCCAACCCCAAGCTCATGCTGGCCGCACCACTGGGTTCCACCCCAAAGATCGACACTCCCCAACCGAGTTTCCGGCGCAGGGCCAGGGAAACCCCGGCCGCTAAACCGCCGCCTCCCACGGGGATCAAGACGCAATCCACTTCGGGCCATTGCTCGGCGATTTCTAAGCCCACAGTTCCCGCGCCCTCCACGGTCCCCTCCATGTCATAGGGATGCACGAGCACCAAACCACTTGCCACCAACTCACCACAAAGTTCTTCCGCAGCCATGCGCCCAGGGGCTAGGTGCACCGTGGCCCCCGCCTCGCGGCAAGCTGCGATCTTGTTGGGGTAAGCGTCATCGGGCATAACGATGGTGGCCGAGACCCCGCCCTTGGCCGCAGCCCAGGCGAGAGCCTTCCCATGGTTGCCCGACGAGGTACAAACCACCCCAGCCTTGCGCTGCTCGGGGGTCAAACGCTGGATGTTGTTCCAAGCGCCACGGGCCTTGAAGGCCCCCGCCACCTGCCGGTTCTCCATCTTGAGGCGCAACTCCATGCCCGCCCCTGCCACATCCAGCGGCATCAATTCCGTGCGCTGCACGACCCCTTCGATCCGCGCCCGCGCGGCCTCAAAGTCAATGGAATCGAATTTGCTCAAGTCCCTGTTCTGGCCCATGGCCCCATCATGCCCTTCTGCCCCACCCGCTTGCGTCCCTTGCTGGTATTCTTAGGCGCCCATGCCCCGTCTCCCTTTCACCGCACCCAATCTGTTGGCCCCCATGGAGGGAGTGACAGATCCCCTCTTTCGCCAGTTGGTGCTAGAGCTCCACGAACCCAAGGACTTGGGAGGCACTTTTACGGAGTTTCTGCGCATCTCTCATCAAGCACGCACCCGCCGCACGGTCCTGCAGCACCTGGGCACCCAAGGCCCGATTCCCGTGGGCTTGCAACTGATGGGCAGGAAAAGCGATGCCCTGCTCGAGACCGCGCGCACCGCCGTGGCAGCCGGGGTGCAACTGATTGATCTCAACTTTGGCTGTCCCGCCAAGGGCGCCCTCAAGGGCTGCGCCGGAGCCGCCATGATGGACGACCCGCGCGGCCTGGAGGATGTGGTCCAAAGCATCCACGATACCGTCGGGTCCGAAATCCCGGTCACCGCCAAGTTGCGCGCTGGGGGTGACGACGACTCGTTGCTCGAAGACCTCGTGCGTGCTGCCTGCGCCGGTGGCGCAGCCATGGTCACGTTGCACGCCCGCACCCGCAAGGAAGCCTACGCCGCCCCCGCTCCCTGGGAACGCCTGGCCCGCGCAGTTGCCGCCAGCAGCGTGCCCCTGTGCGGAAACGGCGGCATCGATTCCCACGCGGACCTCGCAGGCATGCGCCAAGAAACCGGCTGCACCTACGCCATGGTCGGCCGCGCAGCCCTGGGCAATCCCTGGATCTTCTCAGGCCACGAACCCAGCGCAAAAGAGTGCGCTGAATTCCTCTTGGCCTATGCGGATGGGCTCATGGCCCGCGACGCACCCTTGCGCGGAACCGTCTCACGCCTCAAACAACTCCTACGCCACTGGTCCGTGGGAGGCATTGCCGAGGGACCCGAGGGTCGCCGCAGTTGGCTGCACGAAGGGGACCCAGAGGCAGTGTTAGCGCGTCTTGGAACGTTAGCGGAACAGGATCGTCAGCGGGTCTGAACTTTCGACGCCGTCCGTCATTGCCCTAAGCGACGCACCGCTTCCGCCAGCAGCGCGGCTCCAAAACCCGAAGCGCGGCCAGCGACCATGGCCGGGCCGGCCAAGTCCACGTGGGCCCAGCGGGCTTTGGTTCCGTCCAATTGCCAGTGAACAAACTCAGCAGCGCAGGAAGCTTGGGCGTTCATGCGGTCCTTGACCGAATTGCGGAAGTCCGCCACCGTGCTGCCGAATTCTCTGCGGTGAAACTCGGGGGCGAAGGGCAGGGGGTGGACCAATTCGCCGGTCTGGCGGCCCGCTTGGATCAAGATGTTCTCCAGGTCCTCGTCATCGGACACGAGGCCCGCGTGCAAGCGGCCCGTGGCCACCAATTGCGCACCGGTCAAGGTGGCAGCGTCGATGATCGTGTCCGCCTTGAGCTTGCGCGCGGCGTAGCTGACTCCATCCGCCAAGACCAGTCGGCCCTCGGCGTCGGTGTTGTTGATTTCTACGCGCAGACCCGAGTGCAAGTCCAGGATGTCGTCGTTCTTGAATGCATCCGGGCCAATGGCGTTTTCCACCACACACAAAAGTGCGCTGACCCGCGTCTTGATACCCGAAGAGGCCAAGTTGCGGAACGCTCCCAGCACCGCAGCGGCGCCGCCCATGTCGCCCTTCATGCCCACCATGCCACCACCAATCTTGAGGGACAGCCCGCCCGTGTCATAGGTCACGCCTTTGCCCACTAGGGCCACATGGCCTTTGGCATTCCTGGGCTTGTAACTCAAAATCAACAGACGCGGAGCGGAAAGCGCGCAGCGGCCCACCCCATGAATACCACCAAGGCCCTCTTCCAGCAGCTTGCTCCCAATGATCGCCTTCTTGGTTACTCCCGGCATGCCTCGCACCAGCTTCCAGGTTTCTTTCTGGAAGCCTGCCGGATCGAGTTCCGTAGGGGGCATGTCCACCATACGCGCAGCATCCCGCAGGGAAATCACCGCCTGCTGCAAGTCCTTGCCCGTGGCAAGCACCTTGCCCTTGGCGTCGACGGCCAAGATGCCCAGGCTCGGGGGGGTCTTTGCCTTGCGCGAACGCCCGTTGTACAGGTGAAGAGTCCGGGCAAGGGCCAGAGTCGCGGCTTCCTGGTGAGCCGGATCATCCAGCAACAACAGCACGGCGCCCTTGCCCTTCTTGCCCGTATTGGAGGCAGCCATCACGCTGCGCACGGACTCCGCCCGGGCGGGGCTGTTATGACGTGAAACCTTATCTGGCAACATGCCAATGGCCACCTTACGCACGATCCCGGCGCACAGGCTGCCTGCGGCCCGGCCCCCACGACCTGCAAAAAGGTCCTTGGCTAGTTCACGGCAACAAGCCTGGGTTTCGGCGGGCAGCAAGGACAAACCGGCCTGGTTCTTGCCCTTAGAGGCCTTTGCCTTGAGGATCGCCTCACTGCCCACCACCAGAAGGTGATCGGTGCCGCGGAGGAGGGAGTCAATCGTTCGGGGGAATCGCAGGGTAGTCATGGGGGGTAGCCTACCCAATCCTACGGCTCCCTGGAATGGCGCTCCCCCGCGGGGCCCCCTTGTCTGAGGTGGTTTTTTTGCTCACAAACCCTTGCCCGTCCCCCCCCCCACTGGGAGCAGCGACCCTATAATCGCCGAGTTCAACCGAAGCAACTCAAACCTATGACTACCCCCCCCCACAACTGGACTGCTGAGAAAAGCGAGGAGCTCTACAATCTCTCCGCTTGGGGCCAGCCCTTTTTTAGAATCAGTCCTGAGGGCAACCTCACGGTGTCTCCTGATGGCCCCGCGGGGGACGCCATTGATCTGCCCAAGTTGATTGGCGAGATCCGGCGCCGGGGCGTCGCTGCCCCGCTCCTGCTGCGCTTCGATGGAATCCTCCGCGCGCGGGTGCGCCAGATCAACACGGCCTTCAACCGCGCCCGCAGGGAATACGATTATCGCGCTCCCTACCAAGGCGTGTATCCCATCAAGGTCAACCAAGAGCGCCATGTGGTAGAAGCCCTTTTGGCAGAAGGCCGGTCCTACAACATGGGCCTCGAAGTGGGCAGCAAGCCGGAATTGATCGCAGGGATTTCGATCCAGGCCGGGGGAGCCGCCCTGATGATCTGCAACGGGTACAAGGATCATGAATACGTAGAAATGGCTCTCTTGGCCTCGCACTTGGGCATCACCGCGGTGTTGGTGGTCGAGAAACTCACCGAGCTCGACACAATTCTGGCCGCGTCGGACCGCCTAGGCATCCAACCCGTGATCGGTGTGCGCAGCAAACTGACCACCCGTGGGTCCGGCCGGTGGAAAGACTCCGCCGGCGACCGTTCCAAGTTTGGCTTGACCGCCAGAGAAATCGTGGCGGTGACCGAGACTCTTCAAGAACGCGGCATGCTCCCTTGCCTGCGCCTCTTGCACTTTCATATCGGCAGCCAGATCACACAAATCCGTTCCCTCAAGCAAGCCTTGAGAGAAGCCACCAATATCTTTGTGGGCCTGAACGAACTCGGCTGCAAGATCGATTGGTTCGATGTGGGCGGAGGCCTTGGGGTCAACTACGAAGGGGACTCGGTGGACAGCGATTCCACCATGAATTACTCCCTGCAGGAATACGCCAACGATGTGGTCTGGGGCGTGGGCGAGGCCTGCCGCAAGCACGACATCGCCCCACCGACAATCGTCTCCGAATCAGGGCGGGCCGTCGCCGCCCACCACGCGGTCTTAGTGGCCGAAGTCGTCGGCGTCTCCTCCTTTGAGGACGGCCACGATCCCCAGCCCCTGACCAAGGATGCCCCCGATGTGGTGCGCGAAATCGCGGTCTTGGCCACTGGACTCACCGAAGCCAATGCCCAAGAGCGCTACCACGACGCCCTTGACCTGCGCGAGAAAGCAGGGCTCTTGTTCGAAACGGGCCTGCTCAGTCTGGTACAGCGCGGCCAAGTGGAAGAGCACTTTTGGCGCGCAACCAACGGTGTATTGAAAGTCGTGCGACAAATGGACGTGGTGCCCGAGGACATGCAAGGTTTGGAGCTAACCCTCTCCGACACCTACTTCGTCAACATGTCGATTTTCCAGTCCCTGCCAGACGCCTGGGCCATCGACCAGGTTTTCCCGGTGATGCCCATCCAGCGGCTGACCGAAGAACCCACTAAACGCGCCACGCTTGCGGACCTGACATGCGATTCGGACGGACGCATTGGCCGTTTCCTAGATCAACAGGGCACCAAAGACGTGCTCGAAGTGCACACCCCGACGGAATCCGCGCCCTACTACCTGGGATTTTTCCTGACCGGCGCCTACCAGGAAATCTTGGGAGACATGCACAACCTCTTTGGCGACACAAACACCGTGCATGTGGACCTTGATGAGCGCGGCAAACCCCGGCTCTCCAACATCTTGCGCGGCGACCGCGTCAAGGAAGTGCTTTCCTATGTGGAGTACTTTGAAGAAGACCTGCTGCGCAACCTGCGCCAGCACGTGGAAAACGCCCTCGAAGCAGGGCATATGACCTACGAGGAATCCGCCGCATTTTGGGAACGCTATGAAGCGGGCCTGCGTGGATACACTTACCTAACCCATCAGAATTCCCCGGCTTCACGGCCTAGCAAAATTAAACAACCATGAAAGTAGAAGAAGGAGCGCTTGTGCGCCTGGAATATCAAGTATTTGACGCCACTGGCGAGTTGTTCGAGTCCAGCGAAGAAGGAGGCCCGGTGGAAACCATTGTGGGCTCCGGCGAATTGCCCCTCGGAATCGACAACGCCCTCGCTGGCCTTGAGGTAGGTGCCAAGCTGGACCTGACTTTAGCCGGCGAAGATGCCTTTGGCGAAATCGACCCCGACCGCATCGAAACCGTCCCGCGGGCAGAGTTCCCCGAGGCGGACAATTTCACCGTGGGCGAATCGGTGGAACTGCAATTCGAAGGGGAAGAAGGCGAGTCGGAGGAGGAAATCCCCGAGGACCCGATCACCGCTCTGATCATCGACATCAACCCCGAAGCCGTGATCCTCGACTTCAACCACCCCCTAGCCGGCCAATCGGTACGCATGTGCGTCACGGTCTTGGCTTGCGAAGCAGGAGAGGCTTCCACCGAGACTCAGTCTTCGGTGGACTCGAACGACTAGCCCAAGCGGTCTAATCCAAACGGATTCGGCCACCTAGCAGAATTCCAGGCCTGTCCAGCTGTAGCCTTTAGGATTACAGCCGGACGCATGTGGGTTTCTGCCAGGTGGCCGAATTCATTTGGGACTAGGCCAAGGGCGGATTCACCCGACCGGGGTCGTGGGCGATCCCCAAGAACCTCTCCAGCAGGTACTTTCCTCCATAGATCAACGGCGTGTCGATCAGGGCCAGCATGAGCTTGAAGAGATAGACCACCCAGATCACATGGACGATGCGCTCAAAGTCCCAGCCGTTTTCTGGGCCGAAGCCCGTACCAAAGTGCAGGAAGATCCCGTTGACGATGATCGTATCCACCAGTTGGCTCACCCCTGTGGAGCCATTGTTGCGGATCCACATGTGACTGCCCTTGGTCACGCGCCACCAAAAGTGGTAGAGGCGCACATCAAACAACTGAGCCACTAAATAAGCGCACATGGACGCCCCAAGCAGCACACCCGGATTAGCAAAGACAGCGGCAAAGGCATTTTGCATTTGAGCCGCATCCTCCAATCCAAAACCACTCTGGGTCCAGTAAGGGCTGGGGCTCAAGCGCACGGCCATCTGCAAAATGCCCAGCATCATGAGGCTCATGACGAAGCCAAAGATCACCATTATGCTCGCCCGCCGCTTGCCCCAGATCTCGCTGACCAAATCAGTCAATAGAAAGGTCAAGGGATAGGTCAAGATCCCCGAGGTCAGGGTCTCTCCCTCAAAGAAATTCAGGGGCGCGCAAATCCAACCCAAGAACCCCGTGGTGGGAAGATCCAAGTCCACCACAAACAGTTTGGTGCCAATCACATTGGTCAGGACCAGGGCAACCACGAAGAGGGCGGCCATGAAGGCATAGGTGGCCTCGCGCCGGGAGAACGGCTGGGCTGGAGTTAGCTCGTGGCGAATTTCGGACATGGCGGCCATCTTCGCTCGCCAAGAGGTCAGGCACAAGGACCAGGAAGGCAATTGAAGCCATTCGAGACCCTCGACCGCATGCTCCCGTGGTTAGAATCCCTGCCCCATGAAAGTTATCGAACAACTCCGGCTGCTCACAGACGAGCGTTTCCTGTCCATCTACGAAGCCCTCGTGCGCGACGGATTCGGACCCCTTGACGGAGAAGTGGCCCAGGCCCTGAATTTTCGACCCCAGGCAATCGCCAAGCTGCCCCTAGCCAAGCGCGCCCAACGAGCGCGGCGCATCCTTGACGCAGCCGCCAATGCCGAGATGTGCTACGAGCTCTTCGGCACCTATCTCTTCACCAAACAAAAACAATTGGTCGTCGACTTCCTGGACGCGGTGGGAGTCGAGCACGACGAGGGCATGATCTCCAACGTCACCGAGGCCCAGCCGGACCCCACCAAGCTGGATGCGGCCCTGACGGACCTGGATGGAAAGTACGACGCGGCGGACGTGACCCTATACCTGTCCCTCTGCAGCGAACAATGGCCCCAAGTCCCTGAAGTCGAAGCAGCCTGGCGCGACCGATTGAAAGGTTGAGGCCACCGGTACACTCCCGCACCGGGCACCTTTCCTAGTCAAAAGAAGCGAGAGGAGCCTGACGCTCCTTGGCTCACTTGGCTCGCTCGATGAAACGGCCGTCGCGGGTGTCCACGCGGATGCGCTCCCCGGCTTCCACATAGGGTGGCACCTGCACGCTGAAGCCGGTGTCGCAAACCGCGGGCTTCAATTGTGCTTGGGCAGAGGCACCCTTGATGGTGGGGTCACACTCCACCACGGTCAGGATCACGCCAATGGGCATTTGGATGCCAACCACGTTGCCGTCGATCAAAACCGCTTGCACGCCCTCGACGCCGTCGCTGATGTAACCATCATCGCCGGCCATTTGGTCTTGGGTCAGATCGAATTGCTCATAGGTTTCGTCATCCATGAAGAACCAGCTCGATCCATCGCTGTAGAGATAGCTGCACAGGTGGCGTTCCATGTCGACTTCCTCAAATTTCTCCCCGGAACGAATCGAATCGTTCAGGATCTGTCCAGTGAGCAGGTTGCGCAGCTTGGTCTTAAAAATCGAATTCCCGCCCCGGGCGGTCGGAGTGGAAACCGTATAGGAAACAATGACGCAGGGGCCGCCCTTGTAAACCAGGCAAATGCCCTTCTTGAAGTTGGTGGTGTCGATCATGGGAGCGGTATTCTACTGCCCCAACATCCCGAATCACCTGTTCGAGGGGAGTTTCCTGGGGGCTGGCTGGCAGCGGGTGCAAAAATGCGTTCCCCGTTGAGCCACCAGGATCTTGATCAGCGCCCGCCCGCAGGTTCCACAGGGCTGACCCTGCCGACCATAGACCTGAAACTGGTGCTGGTAGGCTCCTGGATTGCCCTCCGGAGTGACATAGAACCCGTCAAAGGAAGATCCCTCCCTCTCGATTGCCTGTTCCAAGATCTCCTGGATCACCCCGTGGAGTCTCTGCGCCCGGGCCTTCGAAACCCGACAAGCGGCGGTCAGAGGGTGCAGTCCCGCCTGGTGCAAGGCCTCGTCCACGTAGATGTTCCCAAGGCCCGCGAGGAATGCCTGATCCAGAAGCAGGGGCTTCATGTGCCGCTTGCGTTGACGGAGAGCCTCGTACAGCCAAGAGGGAGTAAAGGCATCGCTTAAGGGCTCGGGGCCCAGATGCGCCAAATCCGCGTCCGGGGTAGTGGTCCAAACAAAACGCCCGAACTTGCGCACATCCACAAAGTGCAGCATGCCCCGATCCAGCTCCAGTGAAACCCTGCGCCACCTAGGGGCCTGGGTCCCTTGCCGTCCAAGCAACAGTCGCCCTGACATGCGTAGGTGAATCAAGATGCTGCCCCCATCTTGACCCCGAGAGCCTTTCCCTGGTTGTTTCAGATCAAGGCGAATGTACTTGGCCCTGCGCGTCGCCGATTCAATCGTGGCACCCGTGACTCCCCGTGCAAACTCATCCGTTCCAATCCCCCCCAGGGTGCGTACCCACTCCACTTGCGTCCCTCGGATGGTGCGTCCTACAAGCCCGCTCCGCACAAGGCGCAGGGTGGTTTCTACTTCGGGGAGTTCAGGCACGGTTTACAGGTCTAGAGCGAATGATCCGCTGCCTCACCCACACGATCGGTGACGTACTCCACCGCCACCCAAATACACATGCTGATGGGCAACACGAGGTAACTGAACAAGACCACCAAGGGTAAGCCCAAAGCGATCGAAGATAGGGTGTCCAGATCCGTCAAGAAGAACACCACCAGGACCAAAACCGCCGTGAAGATCTCGGTGATGATCGCTGTCAAGTACATCTGCCCAGTCATGGCCCCGGATTCCTTGCGATAGCAAAGCCCGCAGTCAGAGCAGCTTTGGAGCAGCCTGAAGCGCGACTCCAAGATGTCTCCCGTGCCGCAGCGGGGACAGTGCCGGGAAAATGCACGACCCATAGCCCGGAGGATCGTGGGGGCTTCGGCGGAGAATTCCTCAGGCTCTGGGCTCGACATACCGGCCATTCTAGCTCCACGGCCCCCATCACGAGGGGAGCCCCTCATGAATCGCCGCAGGATCGAGCCCTTTCATCCAAACAAACCCTAGACTCCCCCACTGTGAAGCACGTTTATCAATACCCGCTGATCGCCTTGGTGATCGCAGCAACTCTCTTCGCCTGCGCCGGCCCCAAGGCAAACGAAGGGGCAATGGTCAAGACCTATGGCTCGGTGATCAGCGCCCCCCCAAGTGCCGCCTGGCCAGTCATCCGCACGGTGTTCCGCGAACTCTCCGGCGGTCAAGCCCAGTTCCCCGCTGGCCGACAGATCGCACGCATGACCTATCAAAATACAGAGGTCGAGGTGGAATGCGTCCTGCACACCACAGGCGGTTCCGTGCTGCGGGTCAGTGCAAGCCGTGACGGCAAAGAGGCGCGAGCGGTGGGCGACCATGTTCTGCTCACGATCCAACAGACGCTGCTACGATCCCGATGACGGCTGCCCTAGGCGAACACCTCGATATTGCCCTCGCGCTCTTCACAGCGCACAGTTCGGGCATGGCCGCAATTCACGTCCTGGGGGGCCCCGGTCTTCACGTCGAACTTGTAGCTGTGCATAGGGCAAACCGCAAATCGACCCTCGTGCAAGGGCCCGCGGGAAAGGCGGCCGCCCTCCGCATGGGGGCAGAGCGTGTCGAGGCCAAAGATTTCGCCCCCTACCCGGCAGAGCAGGATCTGACGGCCGTCAGAGCCCATATCCCCCACCTCAATCGTGCGCGCCTCGCCTTCTAGCAATCCAGCGGCATTTGGCACCACCACGGGTCGCCTGCCGAATAAACCCATCAATTTCTTGAACATGCCAAGCATGGTACCCTCTTGAGCAATGTCCATGCGTCCCCTGGTAGTGATTGATTGTGTTGGCCTCTCTTCGGCCCAAGTGACCGAGAAAACGCCTAACCTGTGGGCCCTCGCCCAGCGCGGCGTTTCGGCCCCCCTGTCCGCGGTTTTGCCCGCGGTCACCTGCAGCGCCCAGGCGACTTTCTTGACGGGTCGCACCCCTGCCGAACACGGGGCGGTGGGCAACGGTTGGCGGCTGCCTTCCACCGGCGAGGTCAACCTCTGGCGCCAGGCGAACTCACTGGTGGAGGGCGAGAAAATCTACGAGACCGCACGCCAACGAGATCCGGCCTTCACCTGCGCCAAACTTTTTTGGTGGTGGAACATGGGAGCCGCGGTGGATTGGTCCATCACGCCGCGTCCCTACTATCCCGCCGATGGCCGCAAGATCCCGGCGACCTACGCCTGGCCAACACAGTTCGGCCAGGAATTGGAAGGCGACCTGGGGGCTTTTCCGTTCTTCGACTTTTGGGGACCCAAGGCCGGCTTGCCATCCAGCCGCTGGATCGCACGTGCCGCCATCCGAACCCTGGAACTCCAACGCCCGACCCTGACCCTGGTCTATCTACCCCACCTGGATTACGACCACCAACGTTTCGGTCCAAGCGACCCCCGTTCCCTTACGGCTTTGGAGGAACTCGACAAGCTCGTGGGAGAACTCGTGGAGGCGGCCGACGCACGGGGCGCAGAAACCCTGGTGCTGAGCGAGTACGCCATCACACCCGTGCAGCGTACCGTGCACATCAACCGCGCCCTCCGGGAGGCCGGCCTACTCAGCGCCCGGCGCGGCCCCGGAGGAGAAACCCTCGATGTGTTCGGCAGCCGGGCCTTTGCCCTGGCCGATCACCAAGTCGCCCATGTGTACTGCCAAGACGACGCCGCCAAGGCTGAGGCGCGCCAAGTCCTGAGCGACCTTGATGGGGTGGAGGACATCCTCGAAGGCCCATCCCTCGAAGCCGCGGGTTTGAAGCACCCCAACGCCGGAGACCTGGTGGCCGTGGCGGAAAAGGACAGTTGGTTCACCTACTACTACTGGTTGGACGCCGACCAAGAGCCCGACTTTGCCCACACCATCGATATCCACCGCAAGCCAGGCTACGACCCGCTCGAAATGTTCATCGACCCGGACCTGAAACTGCCCATCGTGCGCGTGGCCCGTCGGCTGGCACAAAAGCGCTTGGGAATGCGCTACCTGATGGATGTGATTCCCGTGGACAAGGACCTAGTGCGTGGCAGCCACGGGCGCTTGCCCGAAACACCCAACGAAGGCCCAGTCTGGATCTCAAGTGCGAACTGGGGAACGGAAAACCCCGAGCCCAGCGGAGGCGTCGTGCTCGCGACCTCCGTACGGGATCGGATGCTGGGGTTGATGGGATTGAATAGGGACTGACGCCTTTCGGGTGCAACCCCCGGGGGCTCGGCTAACCCAACTGATCGTCGTCGTAAAACGCGAGTCCATGGCCCTTTCCAGCGCGGGCCTTGGCAATCCAAACCGCTTGGCCCACGTGCCAGGAAAAATGCTCCGTGACATGCAAAATGGCAGCTTGGGTGGTGACCAAGTAGCCTTGGATCGTGTGCTCTTGGGATAGGTCTTGGTCCTCGATGGAAGCAATCACATCAAGAGAGCGGGCATGGGTGCTGGATAGGTCGTCGAAGACTTGCACCGCAGATTTGGTGGACTGACCGCTGAACTCACTGGCCCGTTGGCGTGTGTCCTCCACTCCTCCAAGCCCGGCCAAAACCCACTGACGGAGGTTGCCCTCTAGGTGGAGAAGAATCATCCCAATTGAAAGGCTCTCCTCATGGGGTCGCCACCAAAAATCTTGGGGCGGAAGCACCTGGATAACCCGTTCCAAGCGCTCCATGTGAGTGCGAAGTACCTGGGCCAAATCCGTCCCCAAGAGCACCTTCTTGGGGGTGCTCAACCGATCCCCATCTGGGCCAGCCAAGCACATTGAGCCTTGCCCCCCGTGTCCCGGGAAATGCCCTCGATGACCATCGCAGCCAAGCGACCATCCCCATCGATCCCCAACCAAATCAGATTCTCTCCCAGACGCGCCCATTCCTGGGGTACGCGCCCGCCGAAGGAAAAGCGCAGGGTGCCTTCGGTGGAGTCGAGCAGGAAGTCCATGACATCCGAATCATCCAACTCAAAGTCGGCCGAAATCGCCATGGGGCATTCACTCGGACGATTGGGCAAGACGTCGCCCATGGAAAGCTTGCCGTACTCCAGAGACAAGTGGGCAAAGACCCCCTCGTCATCACCAACCATGGTCAAGGCATCGCCAAAAGCAACCGCGATCCCCTCAGCCTCGGCGCTCTCCGCCCACAAATCAATGATCTGGTTTTTGGGGTCGTGGAACGCCTTGTGGCGCACGTCCCCTTCCATGGCGATCAGCACGAACTGGACTCCAGGCCGCAGGCGGTGTCGGTTTCCGGAGCCGCCAATTCCTCCATCGGCGGACAGGAACAGATCAAGTTGCGATCCCCAAATCCATTATCGATGCGACTGACCGTGGGCCAGTACTTGTGATCCCGGGTCCAGGCCGCGGGATAGGCGGCAAGCTCGCGGGGGTAGGGATACTGCCAATCGTCACCCATCACACAAACGGCGGTGTGCGGCGCGTTGCACAGGGGATTGTTGTCCGCTGGCCAAGTGCCCGCTTGCACCTGGGTGATTTCTCCGCGAATGGAGATCAAGGCGTCGCAGAAGCGATCGAGCTCGGCGCGTGATTCGCTCTCGGTGGGCTCGATCATCAAGGTGCCGGTCACCGGGAACGACATGGTAGGCGCGTGGAAACCATAGTCCATCAAACGCTTGGCTACGTCCTCGCCGGAAACACCCGCATCCTTTTCAATGCCTCGCAAATCGATGATGAACTCGTGGGCCACCCGGCCCTTGGCGCCCGTGAACAGCACGGGGTAGTGATCCTTCAGGCGCGCGGCCATGTAGTTGGCAGAGAGAATCGCAATCTCGCTGCACTGACGCACACCCTGGGGGCCCAACATGGCGATGTACATCCAGGTGATGGGCAGGACCGCCGCGCTGCCGTAGGGTGCAGCGGAGATCGTGCCGCAGGAATTGCGGCCTCCCACATTTTCCGCAAGAGGGTGATTAGGCAGGAAATCCGCTAGGTGCGCGCCCACGCAAATCGGACCCATACCCGGACCGCCTCCCCCGTGGGGAATCGCAAAGGTCTTGTGCAAGTTCAAGTGGCACACATCGGGGCCAAAGTCGCCGGGCCGACACAGACCCACCTGGGCGTTCATGTTGGCCCCGTCCATGTACACCTGACCACCGTTCTCGTGCACTGCATCACAGATCACGGCGATGCTCTCTTCAAAGACCCCGTGGGTCGAAGGATAGGTCACCATCAGGGCCGCAAGCTGCGGAGCGTGCTTTTCGGCCTTGGCCCGCAGATCAGCCACATCGATGTTGCCCGCATCGTCGCAAGCAACCGCCACGACCTTCATGCCAGCCATCACCGCCGAAGCGGGATTCGTGCCGTGGGCCGAGGTCGGGATCAAGCACACATCGCGCTGCCCTTCCCCGCGGGATTTGTGATAAGCACGGATCACCAACATGCCCGAGAGTTCGCCCTGGGAACCCGCGTTGGGTTGCAGGCTGGTGGCTGCGAAACCGGTAATTTCCGCCAGCCATTTCTCCAAGTCGCTCAACATGTGGGCGTAACCCTTGGTTTGATCCTGGGGCGCGAAGGGATGAATGTTGCAGACCTTGGACCAGGTAACCGGCAGCATCTCGCTGGTGGCGTTGAGCTTCATGGTGCAAGAGCCCAAAGGAATCATCGATGTGCTCAAGGACAGATCCTTTGCGGCCAAACGATGGATCCAGCGCAGCATCTCATGCTCTGCGTGGTAGCTACTGAAGACCTCATGGGTCAGGTACTCGCTGGTGCGCTGAAGGCCTTTGGGATAGTCCTCCGGTGCCGCCTCCAAGTGAGCATCTAGGTCCCCGTCGCTTCCGACCAATGCCTGCAGAATTGCGCGCACATGGGCCACGGTCGTGGTCTCGTCAAGGGACACCCCCACCGAGTCCCCGTCGATTTCACGCAGGTTGAAACCTGCCTTACGCGCGGCGGCGTGAATTTCGCTGGCACGGCCCTTGCCCACATCCACCCGCAGGGTGTCAAAGACCTCGTCAGAGCCCGTACTCAGGCCCGCGGCACCAAGAGCCGCGCGCAGGGAAAGGGTCAAGCCACGCACTCGCTGGGCGATGCGCCGCAGACCATCCGGTCCGTGCCAGACGCCATACATGGCTGCCATGATCGCCAGCAGAACCTGGGCGGTACAGACGTTGCTCGTGGCCTTGTCCCGACGAATGTGCTGCTCACGGGTTTGCAAAGCCATGCGCAGGGCGCGGCCACCGTGGGCATCTTTCGAGATCCCGATGATGCGGCCGGGAATCAGTCGCTTGTACTTATCGCTGGTGGCAAAGAAAGCCGCGTGGGGTCCGCCATTACCCATGGGGACACCAAAGCGTTGGGAGGTACCGATGGCCACGTCGGCTCCCGCGTCCCCAGGTGACTGGAGCAGGGTCAAGGCCAGCAGATCCGTCGCCACCACCACCAGTGCGCCAGCTTCGTGGGCTCGTGCGACCAGGGGCTCGAGCCCTTCGGCCTTGCCATAGGTATCTGGATACTGAGCCAATACTCCGCAAGCATCGCTCAAGTCCGCGTTGGCAAGATCCGTCACGTCGATCACAATGCCGATCGCCTGTGCCCGGGTTTGAATCACAGCAATCGATTGGGGATGACAGCGATCGCTGACCACAAAACGGCTGCGCTTGCGGCGTCCGCTGGCCCAGCACAAGGCCATGGCTTCCGCTGCGGCGGTGCCCTCGTCCAAGAGGGATGCGTTGGCCAACTCCAAACCGCAAAGATCTGCGACCATGGTTTGATAGACCAAGAGGGCCTCCAATCGGCCTTGACTGATCTCCGCTTGATAGGGCGTGTACTGGGTATACCAAGACGGGTTTTCCAGCACGTTACGCAGAACCACCGGCGGCGTGATGGTCCCCGAGTAACCCATGCCGATGCACGAGTGGTGCACTTGGTTCTCCTCGATCATTTCCGCAAGAACCCCGATGGCGGTGTGTTCGCTGCGCGCCGGGGGCAGGTCAAGCTCGCCGTTCATGCGAATCCCCGCGGGCACTGTTTCCTCGATCAACTGCTCAAGGCTGCTGACGCCGACCCGTTCCAACATGGGGGCAAGATCGGAGGGGCCGGGGCCCAGGTGACGCGGAGCGAAGGAGTCGCTGGGTTCGAGGTGCTTGGGGGTGTTCACGGAGAGTGGTACCTATGTGGCCTTGGTGAAGGACAGGTGGTTGGTTGGGCAGAAGTCGCTGCCTGAAGACTCATTGCGTCCAATTTGGCGCGGCATTGTAGGGCTTAGGGGACCGATCCGGGGCTGAGAGTCCCACCCTGCCTCAAAATCTAGTCCACCCAGAGCCAACTCCCAAGATCTGTTGATTTCGCAGACCGGCCAGGACGATAGAGGGGTAAGTCATGGTGTCCTCCTCACAAGCCGCGATTCCCTGGCCTGGGATCGCCCTGATCTTGCTTTGCACTGGCACTTCAGGCTGTGCTTCACTCGCCTCCACCAGTGCCTCCACCAGCCCGGATGCCCTGGCACATTTCGCTCCCGAGCAACACGCGCGGTTCGCGGGACCCTTCCACTGGAACGCTAGCTGGTGGCCTGGAAATGCTGAATCCAAGCCGATTCGCTCCCAAGGTACATGCCGCTTCCTGTTCGATCCCGAGCGCGACCTACTGGTCGGCCACCACACAGGCGAACTCTTGGGGGGCGCTTTTCGTGGGCGCTTGATCCTCGGGCCGTGCCCGGACGGGCAGCCCGACTTTTTGGGTTGGGAGAATCCTACTGGCGATGCGCTCTTGTATTCCCAAGGGCAGCAGCCCCAGGGGGACAGCGCGAGCCTCGGGTCTTCCCTACAAGGGACACCCATAGAAGAACAACTCGTCAGCATTGGCACCGATCGCCTGGAGTACCGCCAGTTTCGATTCGACCCGGAAGGGAATCGTTTCCTCTCTCTGCGGGTGCGCTACCGGCGCCCTTGAGCCACATCGGGCCCAAGCCCTTCAAGCCACAGGGCAAGCCCCTGACCATCGATGCGGTGCCTCCCATCTAAGCCGCGCATGGCATGGCACCAGGCGCTGGGCACGGGATCTTCCTCTAGCCACTCAACCCCCGCGGGAAAGATCATCACCAGATGGCGGCCGACCCCAAGGGGCAAGCATCCCTGGGTCATCCAACTCGCGGCGACACGCTGCTCGTCCATGAAAGCATGCACGCGGTCCGTGGGCAGCCCCCTCAGGTGACTGCAAGCCAGCGCCTCATCATCCTGGGGATAAACCCGCTGGAAGACCAAGATGGCTGTTCGATTGCTACTGGCTGGAATCCAGGAGTCGCGGATGGTCTCGAGCAAATCGCCGCAGGTGCCGCAACTGGGAGAAACCAGAATCATCAGGCGCTCCTGATCCTTGTGCTGATTGAAGGCCGCGCGCAGGGGAGCCAGCTCCCGCCGCATGGGCTCAAGGCCCGGTCCGCTGGGGAGCAGAGACTCGTGCAGGTCCAGGATCGTGGCCGAGCAGCCCGAAAGCAGGCCCAGGGTCAGCGCCCACCACAGATTGGGCAGGGTTTTGCTGGATAAGGTCAATCGGGCTCTCATGGGCATTCAGCAGGGGCAGTGGCAGCCCTCTACTAGGGAATAAATCGACATTCGGGCCCACCCAGCCGAAGCCCAGCCACAGAATCCGTTCCGCCGGGTGGCACGTCCGTGCCAAAATGGGGATCATCTGCCCCGTGTCCGACCCCAGTCCTATGCCCCAAGGGGGCAATCACTCTGAATCCAACGTGTCCTCCCCCCGCGAATTGAAGTCCGTCGAAATCGTCGAAGACCGCACTCAGGGCAGCTTGGCCCACGAGGGGTATTTGCGTATCGAGCGATTGACCGTGCGCAACCTCTACGCAGACGGCAGCCATTCCGAGCCCTACCCCTGCGATGTGCTCCGGCGGCCCGGAAGCGACGCGGTGGCGGCGGTGCTCTTCGAGCGCACGGCCGCCGGCACCATTCGCGTGCTCCTGCGCGAATCGATCCGGGTGCCGATCTACCTCCGCCGCACCCGGGATCTGGTGCACCCCGACCCTCAAGAATTCGACGGTGTGATCGAATTGGTGGCGGGCATGGTGGAAGCCAGCGACCCCCCCGGCCAAGCGGGCCTCGCCCTGCGGGCCCAAGCGGAGACCCTAGAAGAGGCCGGGCTCGATGCACCCCTCCATGCGTTTTGTGAACTGGGAGCAGGATCGTTTGCCAGCCCCGGAGCCGGAGACGAAAAGGTGCTCTTTCAAGCGGGCGAAGTGGTCCTGGACCAGGCAGACGCCGCCGCTGCCACGGGGGATGGATCGATCATGGAAGAGTGGAGTCGGATCCTGTTCATGGAGCTCGGCGAAGCGATTCGCGCCTGTCGTGAAGGCCAAATCCCGGATCTCAAAACCGAAGTGGGCCTCTTGCGACTGGCAAGCCACCTGGGCTACATCCCCGAGCTGGGGCTCTACGCAAAGGATCTGCCCGAAGATCTACGCGGCCGCTACCAGCAACTAGGACTGGGCGAGGACCGTTCATGATGGAACGGGCTCCGCGTATGGGCATCATCGGCGCACGGCGCGCGCGCCAGGGCTTAGGTCCCTTCGTGGCCCGTGACCTGACGGCGGCGGGTTGCAATGTGGTGGGCTTTTGCACCTCCAGTCCAGCGACCGTCGAGGAAGCCCGCAGACAACTCCTGTCTTTTGACGTGGACGCAGAGGGGTATGGTTCGGCGGCCGAGTTATTGGCCGCGGGACTGGAGCTCGACGGGGTTGCGATCTTGAGCCCCGCACAATCCCACGCAGAGCATCTAGGGCTGGCGCTAGAGGCCAACCTGCATGTGCTTTGCGAGAAACCTCTTCTGATTCAGGGGGACTCCCCCGAAACGCTCCTACGCTCGTTCGAGGAACGCAACCTGCTGCTGCTGGAGAATTGTCAGTGGCCTGCGGCCTTGGAGTCCCTGGCGCAACAGGACCCACGCTTTGCGGGAGCACCCAAAACCTCTTTTGCCATGGGTCTTGCGCCCGAGGGCCGGGGGATGGTTCTGTTGGAAGAGTCCCTCTCCCACCCGATTAGCCTCTTGCAAGAGTGCCTCGGCAGCGAGCTGAGCTTTGGTCGGCCCAGATGGGATTGGAGCCCGGGACAAGAAGCAGTCACCGTGCAGTTTGATGCGATGGCTCAGCAGCGGACGATCTCCGTGTCTATCGAACTCGCCTGCAGCGATGCCCGCCCGCGTCCCGCCTGGATCGAGTTCGACGGCCTGCGTGCGCACCGCGAGGTCAACCCTGAGGACTACAGCATGGGATTTCGCCTCGGGGAGGAGATGTTCCCGATCCCCGACCCCTTGACCACGCACTTAGCCCATTTTTCCGGCCTCCTGCGCGCTACAATCGGGGGCTCAGAGCCCCCCCCTCCAAGCCCAATGATCCAGCGGGCGGCCCTCTTCGACGCTCTGATCCAAAACGCCCTGATCACTCTGCCATGACCCACGCGATTCACGACTTCACCCGCAAACTCTGTGGCGAGAAAGCGCAGCCCACTCTGGCCTCCTATGTGGAGTGGCGCCGGGCGATCCAAGAGGGCGATCCAGCTGACGCCCCTTCGATCCCGCCCCAGGCTCCGATCTCGATCAACCTGGACCTGACCACCGCCTGCAACTTCCGTTGCACTCACTGCATCGACTGGGATGTGCTCAATGGCCGCGAGCGCCATGTGGATCGTGAACTCTTGGATTCCTTGAGCGCCATGAGCGAGAGAGGTCTGGCCTCGGTGATTTTGATTGGCGGCGGTGAACCTAGTCTGCATCCCATGTTTGACGAAGTGGTGCGTTTCATCAAGCGCGACCTGGGCCTCGCCCTGGCGATTGTCTCCAACGGCAGCCGCCCAGATCGTTTGATCCAAGCGGCAAGCGAGATGGAAAAGGGCGATTGGATTCGTCTCAGCCTCGACGCGGGATCCAACGACTTGTTCCGCGCCATGCACCGGCCCAACGATCCCAACCTAACCTTGGACAAGATCTGCTCGTCAGTGAAAGACATGCGTGCCGCTGGCCCAGAGGTCACCCTGGGATTCAGTTTCGTGGTCACCTGGGAAGGTGCCTCGCGGGACGACGAAACCATCTTGGAGAACGTGGACGAAATCTTCTCCGCCGCCCAACGCGCCAAGCAATCGGGCTTCCATTACATCGGCTACAAGCCGGTTTTGGGGCGCACCGAAGACGGAGCAGAAGTCATGGACCCAAGCTCCATGGCCGCTCAAACCCAAGCGGTGGCCCAGCGTATCCGCAGTCAAGTCAACCGCGCCCGTGAACTGGAAGACGACACATTTTCCATCTACGAAAGCATCAACCTCTCCCTGCTCGAAGAGGGCAACTGGGAGGAAGCCACCCGCCAACCCAAGACCTGTCACATGCAGGCACTACGCCAAGTGCTCTCGCCCATGGGCGTTTACAACTGCCCCGCCCACCGCGGAGTGGAAAAGGCACGCGTCGGTCCGGCCAACGCATGGGCAACGGAGGAATCCCGCACCCAGACCCGCGCCGCCACGGAAAAATTGATTGAGACCTTTGATGCCTCCGTTGAATGCGCCTCAGTTACCTGCCTCTACCATTCGGTGAACTGGTGGATCGAAGAGCTCGTCCAAGACCCGAGTTTACCGATTCCCGACGCTCTTGAAGCGGGGGATCCATTCCTGTGAGCGCCCCGATTCTGCTCGATGCCGCCAGTGCTCAAGAGCACCTGGCTCAACTCGCCCAGTCCCCCACGATCGGCCTCGCGGTAGGCTGCTTTGA
This sequence comes from uncultured bacterium, assembly GCA_937910685.1. Taxonomy (GTDB): domain Bacteria; phylum Planctomycetota; class UBA1135; order UBA1135. The sequence continues at coordinate 1,326 of CALEMP010000129.1, read as the reverse complement.
TCTTTTGCATGTGGGCCATGTACGCATGTTGATTGCCGCCCGCGAACACGTGGACCACATCGTGGTCGCACTCAACACCGACGCCAGCGTCCGCGGTCTCAAAGGCGAGGGCCGGCCCCTGGTGCCGCTCAATGAACGCGCCGAACTTCTTGCGGCCCTGCGCTGCGTGGATCTCGTCACCAGCTTCGACGCTCCCACGGCCCACGATCTGATCGATCTGCTGCGGCCCCAAGCGTTGATCAAAGGTACCGACCGGACCCTAGCCACCGTCCCAGAGGCCGAACAAATGGCATCGATCCAAGGCCAAGTCCTTTTCCTTGGAGACCAAAAGAGCCGCTCATCCACCGAGCTTGCCGCCCGTTCAGGATTTCTTCATAGATCGGGCACGTAGACAATCGTCTTGTGGACCACGCATTCCACCGACTCTCCATCGCGCACGGCCGGGCTGTAGCGCCAGGACCAGACCGCGCGGGCGGCTTGTTCGATCAGGGCGCGATGACCATTGGAGGAAATGATCTCTACGCCGCGCACATTACCGTCGATGCCCACCGTGATGGCTAGGCGCACTTCGGCGGAGATCTTTTCGCGAGCGGCCCAAGCGGGATAACGCGGAGCTTCGCACTCGCCGGCAACTTCGGTTGGCATGGCGAGCTGGGCCTCCTGACCCCGAGGAACCTCGGGCTCAGGCTCAACGACCTCGGGAATCAACTCCGGGGTCAGGCGCAGGTGCGGGTCTGCAGATGCGAAGGGATCCGGAACCGCCGAAGGTGCCAGGTCCCGGGGGCGGGGAGCTGGGAGGTCTTCTGTGGGAAAGGGGGGCTCCGCTTCGGGGAAAACAAGGGCATCGAGATCCTCCAACGAATCATCCGAAGTCTCCGTGAGGGGCGCCAAGGTCTCGGTAGGCCTCGGAGGTAGCTCCAATACCTCCGGGCGGGGCTCTTGAAACGGAAGCACGCGGGTAGCCGGCTTGTTCTGATTCGTGCCCGTGGCGGTGTAGGGCACAAATGGAATCCAGCCCACGAGGGCTCCTAGCACGAACAAATGCAAGCCGAGGGAGGCCGCAATAGGTCGCTGACCAAGCCCCTTTTGGGGAGCCGGGTGGCTGGGAGAGGATCCCTGATGGGGATCCCCGGGGGATTGGTTCGTGCGGGGCATGGACTGGATAATCTACGCACTGCGGTCGGGGTCGGTTCTGTTGATCTTGGCTGCTTTTCACCTGTGCCCATGAACCGGCGGGGGGAAGAGGGCGTTGGGAGGGCAGAAATCGGCCTGGATGTGTTCTCAAGGCACCCTTATCCGCACCCACCCCACCCCCCGCCCCCCCCC
>CALEMP010000128.1 GCA_937910685.1 uncultured bacterium | reverse complement strand
TGATTCCCGGGGGGCTTTCGAGGGTTTCCTCCGGCGGGTCCGCCAGCCCAGTCCAACGGGCACCTGATTGCGACTCAATGCCCAGGCGATCAAAGATCTTACCCACCACAAAATTCACCAGATCCTCGATGGACTTGGGGTGGTGGTAAAACCCTGGCATAGCGGGCAGACAAATCGCACCCATACGCGTGAGGTCCAGCATATTCTCCAGGTGGATCACCGAAAGGGGAGTCTCCCGTGGAATGAGCACCAACGGGCGACCTTCCTTAAGGGCAACATCCGCCACGCGTTCCACCAGATTCGAGCTGTACCCGGCGCGCACCCGGCCCAAGGTGCCCATGCTGCAGGGGCAGATGATCGCAGCGCCGGTGAGGGCTGTTCCCGAGGAAGGGGGTGCCCCGACGGCGGAAGAAGGAAAGGCGCGGATCTGGCTGGCGCATTCTTCTCCAAGCCAGCCAGGCAGGGCTTCAGCGAGCAATTCGCCCGCCTGCCCCGCTTCCACACCGAGTTCATGGCGCAGGACTAGGCAACCCGCCGGAGTCGCAGCCAAATCCACCTGATGTCCTTGGGCGGTCAACCCTCGCAAGAGGGCCTCCGCGTATATATGCCCACTGGCGCCGGTGATACCCACGAAAAAACGACTCATGGGCAAAGCACCTCTTTCGACGCGGAAGAGTCAACTAAAGAGGCCGCTGCTTCAGGGGCGGCAACACTCGGCGTCTCTGCTACGGTTCCATAGTGCAAGCAGGCGATTCCTCCGGTCAACCTTTGGTGACCGCAGGCCACTAGGCCCAGGGATTCGAACTCCGCCTGGAATTCGTCCGGGCTGGGCCAAGCAAGAACCGTGCGGGGTAGATAACTGTAGGCATCCTTATCACCGGACACCATGCCCCCCACTCGGGGCAATACCCGGGTGAAGTAACCCCTGTATAGGGCGCCAAAAAAGCGCGAGCGAGGCGTACTGAATTCCAACACTACGACTCTTCCCCCAGGCTTCACCACTCGCGCCATCTCGCGCAGGGTTTGGATGCGATCGGAGGTGTTCCGGATACCAAAAGCGACGGTGGCCCCGTGGGCCTGATTGCTGGCAAGGGGTAATGCTTGGGCATCCCCATGCAAAAAAACCGATGGCCCCGTAGTGGTTTTTCTGGCCTGCTTGATCGCCTTACGCGGAGCATGGGCCACCATCTCTCGGGTGAAGTCCAGCCCCACCACCTGAGCCCCCGCGCGCGCCGCAAGCAAAGCCAGGTCCCCGGTGCCCGTGCACACATCCACGATCGTTTGGCCCGCGAGACTCTCCCCTCGGCTAACAAGCCCCAGGGCCGCCCGCCGCCAGCGCTGGTCCACACCCATGGAAAGCCCCCGGTTCAGGAGGTCGTAGGTGCCCGAGATACGGGCAAACATGGAGCGCACGGCCGTGGGATCAGGCATGGGAAGGGGTCCGAGCCACAGGATAGGAAGAGCGTTGGAGGGGGATGAGCATTTGCTCCCCAGAAGCGCCCGAGTTTTCCAATTTCCTCAGGTCGGGGACGGCAATCAATACGGAAGGCCGCGTCGCCAGGGCGACGCGGCCTTCCGCCGGTTCAGCGCACCCCAGAAGACTGGGGTCCGCTCAAATCTCGTTCCTACTGACGCCAGTAGTCCGCAGCCACAGTCACCTGGGGTGCCGCAATCGACTGAATACCCTCCACATAAGGGTTGGCGTCCCGCAGGGGAACACCAGCAGCACCGATCTCAAGCACATCCAACACGCCCGAGCCATTGGCGGAGTTAGGAACGGCGACAAAGGCAAACTGGGCCTCGTTTACATTCACGATCGCGGGGACCGCCCGGATCAAGCCCTTGCCGTTCTGGGGACTACCAGCCCCAGAGCTGAAGGTGGTGGTCACTTGGGGCAGTCCACCCAGGTTCCGCAGGTTGTCAAAGGCGATGTCCACCGGCACGCCGGAAAGGCGGTCTTCGCCTACCGACACCTGAATCCCCATCTCCATGGATCGGATCGTGGGGTTGGTGAAGTTGGTGCCCAGAGGAATCAGTCCACCCAAAGCACTCTCGACCCACAACAGGGAGACAGCGCCTTCGCCAACGGGACCAGCAACACCACCGGTGAAGGGGCCCTCGTGCACAACCCAGGCAGCACTCTGCAAGTTCAGAGGGTCAGGCCGGATCGTCTTCGGGTTCTGGAAAATAAAAGGTGACACACCCACCACGTCGTCAAAGCCCCAGCCGTTGACCCCGCTGGGACCAGACTCAAAGATGGCGACCGTGCCGTTACGGTTCAGGATGTATGAAAAGTACACGCCGCGGTTGAAACCGAAGCCCAACTGACGGGGGAACACGCACAACTCGAAGGGCTCGTTCAACTGGGCACCGACCTCACGCCGGACTTCCAAAGAGAAGGCCGAAATCAGGGACAGGGTGCTGTCCACTTCGTTGCAAACCAAAAGGTCCTCGTTGCCGGGCTCCCAAGCCAAGCCGCGCGGTCCCTGACCCACAACCGTGGTCTTGACCACCTGGTGGAAAGTCGAAGAGTTCGGGTTGATGTCCACGAAGGAAACCGTGTCGGCGGACTGGTTCGAGATTGCCAGGAAGTCCAGGTTCGGACCCATAGCCAAGGACGTGGGGTCCGCGACCTCAATCCGATCCACCACAGTCATGCGGTTCGAGTTGATCACGGTCACCTCGCGGCGCTGGCGGTCCAACACATACAGGTAGTGGCCAATCTGCTGACGGATCTGGTAGGGCAAACAAGAGGTCACCTGAATCTGACCCGTACTCGGGCCAACGAACCAACCGTTTTGCTCCTGAGTCAAAAGACCGCTCGGGGGCTCGGGTACTGGGTTCAGGGGCGTTCCGAAGGGGTTACCCGGGCCGAGCAGGTTCTGCTTGGGATCCAAACCACCCTGGTTCGCATTGTGGTCAATGGAGGTGGGTTCCTTTGCCGCCAAATAGGGCGACACGCACAGGGGCGGGAACGACAGGGGCGGGGGGTTGGGGTGCGGTGCCCACGAAATGATGTTCGGTGCGCCGATCAGGATGCTGCCGAATTGGTTGGGCGCGGCGGGGCCGAGGGTGTTGGCTCCGGTGGCCACTGGCGCGATCTGCTTGAGACCGTCCAGGGTACACAGGTCGCCACCGCTTGCTTGGCAGCCGAAGGGGAACTGGGCGTTGTTGAAGGTCACGTCCAAGGCCCAACCGAGCATCATGTCAGAGACATTGGCCAACAGTGGTGCGCGGACCAAGAGGTCGTTGAGGGAACTGTCGCGGGTCAAGGTGAAAACCCCCGCAGAACCGCCATCGATGGTGCAGGTACCTTCCAGCAGGGACGGGCGCAAACCCGTATGGACTCGCAGGTTCGGGTTGTAGATGAATTTGGTATCGCCTTCGAGAGGCGTATCGAGCACGTAGCTCGGGTTTCCCGTGGACTGCCCAAAACCGTTCAGGTCAAGCACACTGATGCCGGGGGTAGAACCACTCCGGCCTAACAGGATCGTGTCGGGCATCACCGGTGCATTCACCAGGCCCGGGCCTTCGCCGGTGGTGAAGAACGTGGCTGCGGCCAAGAGGTTCTTGTTCGCAATGGTCGCACCGGGCTGGGTGGGATCGGGGTTCTGAGCCAGGTCGCGCAGCTGCGCCGCGTTCATGATGATGTCCACCGTTGCGAACGTGTTGCAGTTGTTGAACAGAGGTCCCGAGCCGGGGAAGTTGAAGCCCGGGTTCAAGCGCATGGTGGAGAAGTCAAAGATACTGACCGGCTCCACGGTGAAGGGCATGTCCGTACGAGTGGCAGAGGGACCAAACTGGATCTTGACCAGCGAAGAGGTGCTCGGCGGACCTTGGCCGACTACAGCGCCCACGGAGAGGGGCTGAACAGGCTCGGTGAAACTGATGCGAATCGTGGTCAGGGGGTCCACATTCAGGTCTCCACTGCCAGGGATGATGGCCGGGGAGTTCTGGGGCGGGGGGCTGGAAATCACTTCGGGGCCGAGGGTGTCCTCGCCCACGGTGGTGCATGCCAAAACATGGTGTTCGAGGGGACGGCCCACGGTGCTGATCACTCCGGCGGTGATCTCCATGCGGATCTGAACGCCCTCGGGGAAGGTTTCGTAGGTGGTCAAATCATCATCCGCATCGGGAATGAAGACGACCACGTTGGAACCAACCAAACGCTCGGCGCCATTGAATCCCGTGTCGGTGCCGGGGAAGCCCTGACCCTTGGGATCCACCACTACCGGTTGGCCAAAAGCGTTGGGCTCAATCCAACGCTGAAGGGTTAACTGGGGAGGACTGCCGCCGGTGGGTCCCGCGTAGGTGTAGCCGTTGATGAACGCGCGCCCGGGAATCGGAAGGGATTCTCCCGTCAACGGGTCCATGCTCAGCACAACGACCGCACCGGTGAAACCCGAATTAGCCAGGGAACCGGGACTCGCAGAGAGCACCGAACCCAGAGCGATCGGCTGGGAAAAGGATGCGTAGATGAAATGGTTGCCAGGGGCACCGGTGGGCAAGATCGCGGTGACCGGGAACTTGGGCACGGGTCGCACGGGGTTTCCGAGGGACACGTTGTCGGACAAGTCATCGAGGGTTCGAATGTTGACGACCTGCGCCGTGGGCTGCCCGGCTGCGTCCAGCTTGCGAATGGTGTGGGGCACCAATTGGCCGAAGCCGTTGGCTGCCTCTTGCAAGACCATCAAGTTGGATGTCACTTCGCCGTCAGCGGAGGCAATTTCCTGATTGCACCCGGAGAGGCCGATGGCCAAGAGGGCAAGGGGTGCAGCGGTTCGGAGGTTTGTGAAATTCATAGGTATCAAACGGTCATGCCGAGCGATTGAGCCGCTCGGACAGGCTGGTGTGAAGAAGTCCCGGGGGGGAGATGGAAGGAACCGCAAGCGCGGCACATCCACCCATTGGGACATTGGTTTTGGGCTCTGGGGGGGCGCGTGTGGCCGGGCAGATTGGGGAGAGGCCTGGGGGTAAGACCCGGGCTGGATCCGAGCGGAGATCGCTCGAGTCCCAGTCTGGGTCCGAAAGAATAGCGTCAGGAGGCGCATGACGCGAGGGGCTGGTACCCTCGGGTTGTCAGAAAGCCGATCATGGGTTGTGGAAAGGCAACTCCTGTGCCACCGGGGGAGGGCCCCCTCGACGGGGCCCTAGTGCCCCCAGATCCCCTGGTTATAGTTTTATGCGAGGAAAATCGAGCCCTGGAGCCACGAATGGGCCATCGCGCCCACCAGGAAGGTGCGGTCCCGCACAGTTGCCCGCCAAAGCTCCCCCACCGCCACGGGATCCAAATCCTGGGCATTGGTATCTGGGCGGCGGGTGCCTACCCTGTGAGCAGTCATGGAGGGGGAACACATTTTCGACCCGGAGGCCCTCGAGGCCTCGCAGGAAGAACAAGGCGAGGGGAACCTCGAGGTCAACCTACGCCCCACCTCCCTCGGGGAATTCGTAGGCCAGCGCCGGGTGGTGGAGGATCTCCAGGTCACCTTGACCGCTGCCCGCCAGCGGGGCGAGGCACCGGACCACGTGCTTTTTTCAGGGCCCCCAGGACTTGGCAAGACCAGCTTGGCCCGCATCCTGGCCACGGAACTCTCCACCCGTTTGATCTCCACCAGCGGCCCGGCTCTGGAAAAACCCCGGGACCTAGTGGGCCTCTTGACCCAACTGGAAGCAGGCGACGTGTTCTTCATCGACGAAGTGCACCGGGTGCCCAAGGCGGTGGAGGAATATCTCTATACCGCCATGGAGGATGGTCAGGTGGATCTAACCTTGGACTCGGGCCCCCATGCGCGCATGGTCACCCTGCGTTTAGAACCCTTCACTCTGGTAGGCGCAACAACCCGCGAGGGATTGCTCACCGCCCCATTCCGGGCGCGCTTTGGCTTACTCCATCGCCTCGACCCCTACCCGGTGGAGGACCTAGTCACCATCGTCGAACGCCTTGCCGGACTCTTAGGTGTGGAACTAACGAGCAGCAGCGCACAGCTCTTGGCCGAGCGCAGTCGAGGTACACCGCGCATCGTGGGACGCCTGCTGCGACGCACGCGTGACCTGGCACAGGTCCGGGGCACCTCGCCGGTGGACGAGGCCCTTACCCGAGAGTCCCTGACCCGCCTCGGCATCGACGAGAACGGCCTCGAGGAAATGGACCGTCGCATCCTGCGTTGTCTCGCGGAAAATGGCGGCGGCCCCTTAGCCCTCAAAACCATCGCGGCGGTGGTGAGTGAATCAGAGGACACCCTCGAAGATGTGTACGAACCGCACCTGTTGCGCTCGGGCCTACTCCGCAAAACTCCCAGGGGGCGCATGCTCTCCCCCGCCGGAGCCCAGTTACTCGGTGTGCGCGCCCCCGGCGAAGACGGGTCCAGGAGCCTCTTCGATTGAGCGCGCCCCCCGGCCGGGCCGCTGCGGGTAAAACCGCCTGGCTGCTGCCCCTCCTGCTGCTCGGTGCCTGTGTTGCACCCAGCGATCAACAACCCCGGGGCCAGCCCGCAGAGGCCGCAGCCCCAGGGCCACACTTCGCGGCCATCCTGGCGGAGGTGCGTGTCCACCTGCCCCAGCACGACCGGGCAGAAACCTTAGAAATCGCCTGTGAGACCGGTCTGCTAAGGATTTCGCGCAGGGGAAACCTGATCTCCGACGGCACCCGTGAAGCCCCCTCTTTGCCCTTTGGGGGCCCCGCGGGGGTGCGCATTCTTGGAGTCCTGCACCGGGGCAAGGCGTTGATCGAACCGCACCCCCTAGGAGGGCTCAAGGTCACCCTCCAGTTGCCCATTGAGGCCTACATCGAGGGCGTTGTCGCCGCCGAAATTTCCCTTTGGTCCGCGCAACCCGCCGAGCTCGAAGCCCAGGCAATTGCCGCCCGCAGCTATGCCCTCGGTACTCTGCTCAAGCGCCGCCGGAGACTGAGCAACCCAAGCCTGGCAACCCTCGAAGGGAGCACTCAAGATCAAGCCTACCGGGGCGCCTTCGAACCCGACAGCAACGCCGGTTCGCGCTCGGCAGCACGCCGCTTACACACGGCGGTAAGCCGCACCGAAGGCCAGGTTCTATTCCTAGAAGGACAGCCCCTAGCCGCACGCTACAGCGCATCCTGCGGCGGGCACACGGCAAGCCTCGCCCAAGTATTCCCCTCCCCTATCAGCGCCGAACAGAACCTTGAGGGTGCGCCCTGCGCTGGTTGCCAAACCCGCGCAGAAAAAGAAGACCCGAGCGACCCACGGGGGCCCCTTCGCTGGCAAGTCACTTTTTCAAAGGCAGACCTGCGCGCCCTCGCCAGCAACCTTGGCATCGGCTCCCAGTTGTTGCGCTATGAACTGGGGCAGCGAGATCCAAGCGGACGGTGGCTGAGTGTCGTCTTAGTGGGCGACCGAGGGCAAAAGGAAATCCCGGCGGACGCACTGCGAGCAGAGCTTGGTCACGGACGCCTACGCAGTACCAGGATTGTGTCCAGTTGGCCCCACGCGGGAGATCCCATCGAAGGCGGGTTGCAGCTTGAGGGCCTCGGTCACGGACACGGCGTGGGCCTTTGCCAAGAGGGGGCGCGGGATGCGGCCCAGCTCGGTTGGGATGCCCGACGCATTTTGGCCTGGGCCTATCCCGGCACAGAACTGCGCGACCTCGGATTGCCTTCCCGGCCCTGAAGTTGCCCAAGGGGAAGGGCCCCCAGGCACTCTTCGGTCGTTATCTTGGCCCCCCATGAGCGCTCCCTTTTCATTCCAAATCGACGCCAAATGCCCCAGCAGCGGGGCCCGCAGCGGAGTCTTCAACACGCCCCACGGCTCGATTCAAACCCCTGCATTTATGCCCGTGGGTACCCGTGGGACGGTCAAGGGCGTCCTGCCCCGTGACCTCAAAGCATCAGGCTCCAGCATGATCCTGGCCAACACCCTGCACCTGTTCCTGCGCCCGGGACCAGAGGCGGTCCGCGACCTGGGGGGCCTGCACAGTTTTATGGGTTGGGACGGACCGATCCTGACGGATTCTGGCGGCTACCAGGTTTTCTCCATGGCGGATCTGGCCCAGATCAACGAAGACGGAGTCACTTTCCGCTCGATCCTCGACGGGTCCAAAGTGCGCTTCACCCCAGAGATCGTGATGGATGTGCAGCGGGACTTGGGCGCGGACGTGATCATGGCCTTCGACCACTGCCCTTCCGACCCCACCGACCGAGAACAAGTGCAAGCCGCCACGGATCGCACCCACCGCTGGCTGGACCGTTGCGTCAGCCAGTGGAAGAACAACGGTGGGCTCGATCGAGGCCAAGCGCTCTTCGGCATCGTGCAAGGGGGCGTCTTCGAGGACCTGCGAGCCAAGAGCGTAGAAGCGGTCTGCGCCCACGACCTGCCGGGTGTTGCGGTGGGCGGAGTCAGCGTAGGAGAAGATCGGGATCACATCCGCAAGGCTTTCGCCATGTCCGTGCCCCTTCTGCCCCCGGACCGTCCGCGGTACCTGATGGGCATTGGAACCCCAACGGATTTCTTCGACGCGGTACGGCAGGGAGCAGACCTGTTCGATTGCGTGACCCCCACCCGCCACGGCCGCAACCACCAGGTCTATACCTCCCGCGGTCGAATCAATGTGCGCAACGAAGGCTGGAGTCGTTCCACCGAGGCCCTCGATCCCGAGTGTCCCTGCCCCGCTTGCACCGAGTTTCCGATGGGCAGCCTGAGGCACTACTGCAAGACCAGCGAAATGCTGGCAGGCTCGCTCCTGTCTCTCCACAACCTGTGGTTCTTTCACGGGCTCTTGAAGCGCATGCGTGAAGCGATTGCCACGGGAACCCTGGCCGCCCTCGAAGCTGAGATCTTGCCCCGGATGGAGTTCAGATTCAGCCCGGGGAATTCCAACTAACCGAGACCGGACCCGCAGCTCAGCGGGCCTTGAAGTCGTTGCATCGGGTCGCATTGGGCCGCGCAGGTAAGCGGCAAGCATCCCCGTAGTCCCAGCGACAGCGATCACACAGGGGTGCTGCGGAGCTGCCGCTAAAGAGACTGCGGAAGAAGTTGCCGAGGGTCTGGAGCAGGGAACGCAATCGAGCCTAATCTCCTGCTCAGCGCCGCCGGCGTCCGCCAGCGATGACCTCAACCCGGCGCACATCCAAGAGCGGCAAGAGTTCGTCGAACTCCAGAGTCGGCGCGCTGTAATCACGGCGCATGGCCCCAGCGATACCTACTTGATAGCCCACATAGTTGGCCAAGTCATAACGGCCGTCGCCACTGATCAACTCGACCCGGCGCTCGCCCGCCCACCAAATGTACCAGCGGGTGTCTTCGCCGGATGTCTCCACCGACTCGACCCAGCCCCGACCGTCAAAGCGACCCCAGTCAGGGGCGCGGGCCATTTCACGTGTGCGTTTTTCGTCGAGCAATTGGGCGATACGCAACCGTCGCGCCTCTTCCCGCTCGGTCATGTCCCCACCCAAGGTGGCGAGTTCCGCGTGCAAACCACAGCGTTCGACCTGACGGTCGGCAAGCAAAGCTAGGGGCGTCTTGGGACCGGTCATGGTCAAGACCTTGCGGTAAGCCTGCTGGACAGTGATCCAGGTCGCGCCGTCCGCGCCGGCCTTGGCCATGGCTGCGTCGTAAAGGGCATCCGCCTCGGTCAATGCCCGTTGCGCACCGGGCTTGACGGCAGTCATGGCCGGGTCTGGCTTCTGAACGTTCTTTGCCTTGGCACTGGCTTTGGCCTTGGTAGCGTTCTTGGGTATCACGCGTGTAGCCTTGGTAAATTCCCCCGCAGCCGCAGCATGATCCAAGCGCACGTTTGTCTCGCTCGCTTCCACCCAAAGGGTGCTTCCCGTAGGTGCCCAAATCTGTACCCAATCCTTTGCCAAGGGCAAGCTCTCGTCCTTACGGGAAAACATCTCAACCCGGGTGCCGAGCATCAAGCGATCGGGCAGGGCCATGGAGTCAGGCCCACTGGAAGCCATGGGGCGCATGTTCAGTCGGTCGCCGTTGATCGTCAGCACGGACGCGTTCCCGGTGGGAGTCACGTACTTACCGTGCACCCAAGCAGTGAATCCAGAGGCCACTTGGACCCTGTGGAAGGGTCTCGTGCCTGGACTGGTCTCCATCACCTTGAGCAACACTCCCGCTTCCAACTCCGCCGCCACGGAAGCGGCTCGGTCCGGGAAGGAGCGCCCCTTGACACTGGCCTGGGTTTCCACCCACTGGATATCGGTACCCGCTTGGGCTTTCTTCGGCGTGGAAGTTCCCGACGGGTCGGACAGCTCCTGGGAGAAGGCCGGCGAAACAAGAAGCAAAGCGCTGCCCATAAACAGGCTCAGTGCAGATTGGCTAAAAACGTTCATCAAATTTGTAATTCCCCTCAAAGTGATCGAAGTGGCGGAACCACGATTGTGTCCCACCGCTTGAAGGCTAGCGCTCTGGACAAGCCGATTCCATGCTCTTGCCGGACACTTCTAAAAAGCCTGTTTTCCCCGGCTCCCCATAGCTAGATCCAGTCGGCCATCCCAAAGCCCTACACTGCTCCCATGTCCCTGCCCAAGGCCCCCTCCCCCCCGCTCTTCCCGTACATGACCTGGGCCCAGACCGAGTCCTTCGTCTCCCCCTGGAGCCTGGCCCAATCGGGCATGCCCGCCCCGGATGCCAGCCTCCTGGGGCCACCCCTGGAGGTCGGCCCCTGCCTAGAATGGTCCTGTGCGGGCAGTTTGCTCCAGATGGAAGAGCGCCTCGGGGAACTCTTCGGTATCGCTCCAGAACGGGTGATGGTGACCCCCGGCGCCTCAGGAGCCATGCAACTTCTGGCCCAGACGCTCTTCACCCCGGGGGCCCGGGTGCACCACGAATCCCCCTGCTACCAGCCATTCCGAGCCCTAGCGGGGCTTTTTGGGGCCCAAGCGGTGCCCTTGGTACGCAACCCGGAGGACGGCTGGAGGCTGAAATCCAGCACCCTGAACTTGGACCAAGCGGCGGGCCCGAGCCACCTTTTCCTGACCAATCCCCACAATCCCACGGGAGCCGTGACCTCCGCCGCCACGATCCAGGCCCTGGCCGCCGCAGTCGAACCCACCGGCGGCATCCTGGTCAGCTCCGAGGTCTACATGGAATGCGCCCCGCGCCCAGAGCAACGGGTGCACGCGGCGGTCCTTGCGCCCAATGGGGTTTCAATCGGGTCTTTGACCAAAGCCTACGGCCTCGGCCCCCTGCGTTTGGGTTGGATCCTGTTGGGCGAGGGCCTGCAACACCTGCGCCCAACTCTGGTGGACCGAGCCCATCTTTCTTGGGTCGAGCCCCCCAGCTCAAGCCTCTTGCTCGGCCTGCGAGCCCTCGATTCCCTGCCCGACCTGCTGCGCCCCCTACGCCGTATCGAAGCGGAAAGCCGGCCCCTGCTCCACTCGTGGATCGAGAACAACCCACGGGTACGTGCCCTCATCCCGCCCTTCGGCATCTTTGCCTTCGCCATCCTAGAGGGGGTCAGGGACACCCGCGCATTCGCCCGTTGGTTGGCCCAAGAGCACCAGGTGGACGTGGTCGCCGGTGAGTTCTTCGACTACCCGGGCGCGATCCGCATCGGCTCGGGCTTGCCCCCCGATACCCTCCGGGAAGGACTCCGTCGCTTGGAAAAAGCCCACCACGAGTGGTGCAGCCAGGGCCGGGGATAGGGCGCACCGGGGTTCGATTCAAGGCGCCTTGAATTCAGCCGGCGCCTTCATTTGTTCCAGGGCGAGAGCAATCGCTTGGGCGCGTACTTCGCGCAGGGTCAATTGGGCGGTTTCCGCCAGGGCCGCCACGTCGTCGTGTTCGGGAAACAAATCGCGCTCTTCCCTGGGCAATTCGCTGCCCGCTTGAACCCCGGGACGTTGCCTGATTTTGACGCGCACACTGCAGCCATGCAGCTCCACTCGAATCACTTGGCGCGCGCACTCCGAACGCTCGACCTCTCGCCAACGCACCCCCAGGCTCGTGCTCCAGCGAAAGACCACATCCTCTAGGATTACCCGACGGCCAGGACGGGAGAGGGCCGACAGCACCACCCCCGGGCGATCTTTTTTCATGAAGACCGGAGTGCTCCAGACCTCGAGGGCACCCGCATCCCGCAAGCGGCCGGTCAAGTGGCCCAGGTCCTCGCCGGTCATGTCGTCGAGGTTCACTTCGAGCAAATCCACCCGAGTTCTTCGGCGCTGGTCTCCCCCATGGGCTTGATCGAGCACTTGACCGATTTGCAAGCGCAGGAGATTGGGGGGTTGCGCCTCTGGATCGCGGGTCCCGGCCCCGTAGCCAATTCCTTCGGCTTGGAAAGATTCTGGTGCCCCGAATTCAGGGCATAGGGCAACCAGGATCGCTGCCCCGGTCGGGGTGGTGCGCTCCATGCCTCCGCCCACCAAGGTGGGCCGGCCGCGCAGCAACTCGGCCACCGCTGGCACTGGCACGGGCATCTCCCCATGGGCGCAGCGCACAGTGCCCGATCCCACCAGTGGCGGGCTGACCACCACACGCTCGATTCCCAAACGCTCCATGGCTAAAGCCGCGCCCAGCACATCGATCAGGGTGTCCACGGCCCCCACCTCATGGAAGTGCACCTCGTCGGGAGAGCACCCATGGACGCGGCCTTCCGCTTCCGCCAAAAGCTGCAAGACCTGCACCGCCCGATTGCGCACGGGGTCTGGCAGTTCGACCCCGTGGATCAATTTCACCAGGTCCTTGAGACAACGGGTGGGCGGCGGGCTTTCATCGCTCACTCGCACTTGAAGGTGCTGGCCGCTTAGGCCTCCGCGCCAGACTTCCTCGGGCACCAGCTGCACCTGGTCTGGAAACAGATCTTGGGCCAGGGCCTGCAACAAGGGCAAATCAAAACGCTCGTCCTGCAGGTCCAAAAGGGCGGCCAAGAACATGTCCCCCGCCATACCCCCAAAGGGCTCAATCCAAAGATCCGTCATGGTCGCTGCAGTGTCCTACCCCTGGGGCCCCGGCGCAAGCCCCGCCCGGGCGAGAACCAAAGCACCGCGCACGGAGTGGCTCCCCAGGGCTTTGCGGCAACAGCGAAGGGTCTCGCCCGATGTGCTCACATCATCCACCAACCAAAGGTCCCGGCCCTCCAAGCCCGCGGCCCTCTGGGGCACCAGGGCAAACGCCTGCTCCACGTTTTTGCCCCGCTCAAGAGCCCGCCAGGACCCCTGGGGAGCGCTCGATCGCACCCGGCGCAGGGCTGCCTCTACAGGCCAACCCAAGTGCCGCCCCAGCACCACGGCCAACTCCCAAGCCTGGTCATAACCCCGCTCCACCCGGCGGGCCGGATGCAAGGGCACCGGAACCAAAACCCCGGGGCCTAGGCCTCCCTCTGACTTGCCCCAGCGGGTCAGAACACGCTGGGCGAGCAAGGCGCCGAGGGGCTCTGCCAGATCTGCACGGTGGCCATGCTTGAAGGCCAAAATCCAAGCGCTAAGGGGAGGGTCCTTGTACTGCCCAAGACACAACAAGCGCTGTCGTTCCATGCCTAAGGTCTTCGCTGCAGTCCCTCCAGGTGCATTCTTTCGCCCCCTTCCTGCCCCCGCGCAATGAACGCAAACCACCTGATCCAAAAGCCCCTGCCTCAAGGGCCGGTCGCACACCCCGCAGGTTGGGGGGCGCTCGCTCTCATCGATCCTGTGAAGATCGCAAGCCCAAGCTGCGGCAAGTCCCTTAGGGTTTGAGTTTCTTCCCAGGTCCCCCAATCCACACCCACACAACCAACACCGCGGGGGCTGAATCAAATCCCAAAATGCGGCCTGCTGCAAACCCCGCGCAGCCCTTGCCAACAAAGCCACCGCACCCGAAGGCGGGAGGAAAGAGGAAAGCATCGACGGAACAGGGAGCGGCACACCCACAAGAACGTATCCCGTGGCTCTCCGGTTACACCCTAAATAGGTGGCCCCTAGGTATTAGGCGCCGTTCTGCTGGGATTCGCTGTCCAGGTCCTCGCCCATATCCTCGTCATCATCCAGGCTCGCATCCGAGAAAACATCCCGGCCCCGGTCCACCTTCGCGGGCAGGCCAGCCTTTTGACGCAGGCGCAGGACAAATTCCTCCACCGTGTCGTCTTCCTTGGATTCCACCCCGAACAACTCGCCGATTTCCCGGGCGATAGCCCCATCACTCTCGAGGGGAATCGGGTGCTCCAAGTAGTACTCGCGCACATAGCGCCTGAAAGCCCACAGGGACCACCACCAGGCGCTGAAAAGCAACAGCACGGCCAAGACCACCACCAGTCCGACCCAACCCATTTTCAGGGGCCCTTCCTCCTCGGGAAGGCTAAGCACATGGCCATATAGCTGCATGCCAAACCCGAGCAGCAAAAAAGTAAAGCCCAGGGATGTTTGGACCCGGTTGTAGACATATTCACGCACGCTCATCAAGCGTCCGCTGCGGCGACCGAAATAGCGCGCCACCAATCGGCGCGGGTGCTCGAGCAGAGTTGCGTTGGCGATCAAGAACGCACCCACAATAGAAGTCACCATGCCCAGACTGGTCCAGTCGGGATTGGCGAAGACGGCGTCGGTCACTTCGGAGGGTGCGGGGGCGATCATGGCAGGAGGCGCAGGGCGCTCGGAGCGCGCAGCCTAACGGATCCAGACGCCCGAATTACACCTTGCCCGCCGATCCCCTGGCTGGCACGCCACGATCGCTCATCCCTGGGGAGGCAGGGGACCCGGCGGACCCGGCGGAGCCACTCATGGAGGGACCTCTCCCCTGCTATCTTGGCCCTCGGAGGGATCCATTCCGCCCACCCACCGGGGTCATAACGCCCAGAACCATGAGCCAAGCCGAGCCCCCTTCCAACATCCAGCCCCACGGCTGGCAGCCCGTGGAAAATGTCCTGGACCTAGCAGCCCTCGAACAGGAACTTGGCCGCCGTCCCTCCCCCAGCCAAATTCGGGCGGCACTCCCCCGGGGCCTGGTGCTGGATGAAGACGGTTTGCACGTGCGTACCGATCGACGCATTTTGATGCGCCACAGTTGGGTGCTGGTCACTTCCCTGATCGTGTTTGGTGGCGCAAGCCTTTGGCTTTTCCAAGACACCCTCCCCGGCGGCTGGAAAGGAGTCGGCCGCCTGCTAGGCCTCGTGGCCATCCTCGCTCTTGCGGGCGGACTGGTCGGGCCCATGATCACCCGTGCGCTTCTCTCGCGTCAGCAGTAATCACGGCTCACGGGACAGCAACAGCTCGGGACGATGTGCCGCACCGCTGACGGGAATCATGGCTCCCGGGCCTTGGGCCGGAAGCAAGCGTTGTTCCCGGGGTAAGTAACGTCGCAAGAGGTTCACGAATTCTGCCTCGGCAAGGTTGCGCGGAGCCCCCACCAGCGCGTGGGACAGATCCCCTTGGCTCAAGCGTTGTTCAAGTTCGTCCACCAACGCCCGTGCCTGTTTGATCCCAGCGTCGGAAGCAGAGAGGTCCATCCAACTCATCAAGTGCAATTGGTGCTGTTTGCCAGCGCGGGCCAAGAGAGCCCCATGTGCAGGAGAAAACACGCCCCCGTCCAGGCCTTCTAAGCGTTGAACCAAGTCCTCCCCCGCTTTTCGATCCTGGGCACTGGGAACCAAACCCGGTGCGATCCAAAGACCCAGCCCCAGCATCAGGGCAAGCATCAGGTTCCCGAGTTTCGGCCGCTGAGCCCAACCGCGGGCCCCCAGGGGAGCGGCGCAGATCACCAGGGGCAAGAGCACATTGTCATAGCCCCCGGGGTGCAAGCGTCCAAGGAAGCTCGCTAGAAATCCGCCCACCGCCAAACCAATCAGGGCCCGTGGGCTGCCCCGCAAACCGATCCCCGCGAGGACGAGCAAGGGTGCAGAGAAGACCAAGTCCCTGGACAGGAATTCCTGGGCTCCGGCCCAATGCAACCCATGCCCTGCCAGCAAATCGAAGGTGTAGAACTCATACCAACCGGAAGTGCCGACGCTCGCCAAGGCCAAGCTGGTCCCGAGCGCCGCAAGGAATCCAAGCAAGACGAACTTTGCCCGGGACAGATCCAACAGAAAAAAACCAAGCAGGGGCAAGAGGGCAGTTTGCTTGGTATGGAACGAGGCGAGGGCCAACGCAACCGTAACAAGAGCCCCCGGCCAATCGGGCCGATCACGGGTCCGTTGGTAATTCCAACAGGCCCCTAGCATCAGCATGAATGCCAGGGCATCGGGCCTCGCCACATCCAGCCAAGCTCCACAAAAGGGATAGGCCAAGGCTAAAAAACCTGCTGCCACCAACCCTCGCGTCCCATCGGCCTGGGCTTGACCCCGGTGCGTTCCCGCTAGAGCCCCCAGCAACCAAAACAATCCCAAGCTGGCCAGCACCGAAATCAGGCGCGGGGCCACAAAACCCGCGAAGCCCGCTAAAGAAGCCAACCTTGCGGCTTCAAAATAGACCGGCCCATAGGGCAAGGGGCACCAGTTGAAATCCGGCGGTGAATAAAGTGGCTGGCCCGCAATCAAGCGCTCCATGCTGAAGAGGGTGATGCCCTCCATCCACTCCAACTCAAAGGGATAGGTCAGGCGCAAAGCGACCAACGCCAAAAATCCCAGCAGGCCTAGGGATGCCAGCAGCACCCCTAGAGTCCGCGGACCATAAGGATTGGGACTCAAGGCTGTTTTTACCCGGGGCTGGATTTCCGCCGCACCGGACCCAGTGGCTTCCGTCACTGGAGAGTCACCTCGAAGGTGATCTCCCCCTCAAAGGACTGACTCTGGGTGATTTCCACTTCCCCCGCAGGGCCGGAGCCCGATTGGGTGCTGGAGTTCAGCATCTCCAGTTCAGAGGTATATTCGAGGGAGATCATGTGCTGGGCAGCAAGGTCCCAAACCAACTCGCCTTCCATTTCGAGGGCCAGCTCGAAACCCTCCAGTACTTCCATGCCCATGGCTTGCATCTCCTCGGGCAATTCAGGTGTGCGTTCAAATTCAGTGGAGCCCTCGACCTTGAAAACGATCACCGCTTGACCGTCCTCCATGGATTTCAGCTGCAGTTTGAACTCCTCTGTCTCAATGCCTTCACGGAAGAGGATCGCACTCTCTAGCTCCTCCTCGGAGTCTTCATCCTCGCCCAGCATGTTCAGCTCCCCAAGGGGATCGAGCAACAAGCGCAGTGCTTGGACTGCCTCATCATCGTCGAGCTCCCATTCATCCCCCACCGCGATTTTCCCAGAGGGCAAGAGAAAGGAATATCCACTGGTGGCCTCAAGATACTCGAGGAGGTCATCATCCCCTTCGTCGTCTTCAATCCAGGCCTTTTTCCACTCGTCGCTCTCCTCGTCGAGAGTAAAGCGCACAGTAAGCCCTTCGAGGTCTGACTCGGACTCCGAGTTTTGCCCATCCTGTTCCTCGCCGTTCACCGTGACCTCGACTGATTCGGAGTGACTAAGGGCCTCATAGGCCCGGGTCAAAACCAAGATGTTCCCGTCCGCCACCTTCTCAAAAGTGTCGGTCACCTGCTGACTGGATTCCTGACGCACGCTGACTTCGACCTCGGGCTGGGGAGCATCCTGGACTTCCCCGTCCACCACAATCTCGACCTCCGCTTCGATGAGTTCCATCTCCAGGACCGAGGTGTAGATGCGCTGAATCTTGGAACCCTCCTCCGGTGCATATTGAAAATCCCCTGCGGGGACGACGAGGAGTAGAAGCGGGGCCAGAGAGAAGACTTGCGGAAGGTACATGGGTAGATCGGAATGAGGACTGAGGAAGCTGCAAAGAATACCAGCACCCCAGCATGAGGCGGGGCTTTTTTGGCCGCCGGGACGGTAAGACTTAGCCGGAGGTCCTCCTTAAGAGGGCCCTAAGATAAGGCCATCAGCTCACCAGAACTTGATTCTGACCCATCATCATGGGACAGTGCTCCTGTGCCCCACGAAAACACCCCAGCATGAGCCTCCAGATCCTGATCGTTGACGACGATGCGCGCCTACGCTCTTTTCTGAGCCGAGGCCTGATCGAATCTGAATTCCAAGTCTCCGAGGCCGCCAATTCCAGCCAGGCCAGAGAGCAGATCGCCGCCCTTGGTGAAGATCTCGACCTGATCCTGCTCGACATCACCATGCCCGGTCAAGACGGCTTCGCTCTGCTGGAACACCTGCGCTCGAAGGGTATGACCGTCCCGGTAATTTTCCTGTCCGCCCGCCAAGAGGTCAGCGACCGGGTGCGCGGCCTGGAGCTAGGCGCTGACGACTACATCGTCAAGCCCTTCGCCTTTGAAGAACTGCTGGCCCGCATCCATGCGGTGCGCCGTCGCCGGGAGAGCGCACCTGTCCTGACCCGGGGATCCCTCAAGTTGGACCTCAAGCATCACGGGGTGCAACACGCTGGCAAGCGAGTGGAACTCAGTCCCCGGGAGTTCGGAGTACTAGCCGTTCTGCTGGAAGCCAAGGGCAGCGTACTTAGCCGAGATGAACTGCTCAATTCCGTATGGGGCATTGGTTTTGACCCTGGCACCAACACGGTGGATGTGACCATTGGGCGCCTCCGCAAGCGGCTGCACGCCTCGGGTCCCGCACGCATCGTAACCGTGGTGGGACAAGGCTATCGCTTGGACACGGAAGGCGAAGAGGGCACTTCATGAAGCGCGACGGCTGGTCCCTCTCAAGCCGCGTCACTTGGGTTGTGGCGGGCACCATGGTGCTGATGCTGGCCTGCGCCTTTGCCATCAGCTTCTCATTCGCCCGCCCCCTCTTGGCCGGACGTTTAGACTCACTTGCACGTGAGGAACTCGACGAGGTGAGCACGTACTTTTCGGTGCATTCTCTGATTCATGAGGAGTTCAACGAACTGGCCCAGACCTTGATCAGTCACCACCCCAACGCCACCCTGCGCTTCGGCTACCGGGCAGGGAACCAAGCCTGGACCTGGTGCCCGGACCCTCCCCCGGGGCAGGATTTGGACGAAAGTGGATACCCGCTTGAAACCAACCCCAGCCAGCGGCTGCTCACCTCCAAAACCTACTTCCCCATGCCCGAAGACGGGGACGGTCAGGCCGTGGACCTTGCGGTATTCCTGGACGGCAGTGCAATGATGAGCTCCACCGCCGAATTGGGAACTCGCTTGCTGCTGGTTCTCGGGCTTGCTGCCTTGGCTGGCATGGGACCCATCCTGCTGCTGCACCGTCGAGTCAGCACCCTCTTGACCAATGTGGCTCAAGCCACCCGCTTGGCCGCCGAGGACCCAGATGCCCTGCGCGATGCGACCGCGGATGCCCCCAGAGAAGTGGCTGCGATCATGGATGCTCTGCAGGACCGGCTGGGCGAAGTACGCAAGGAAAATGACCACAGCCATTTGCTCATCGCTGGTCTTGCCCATGACCTGCGCTCGCCCGTGCAGGTCTTGCTCGGTGAAGCGGAGGTGACCCTCATGCGCACCCGCACGGCCGAAGAATACCGCACCTCAATGGAGACCATCTCTGAAGAGTTGCGCGACCTGTCGGGTGTGCTTGAAAACCTGATGATGCTGGTGGGCCGTCAGCGGGGTATGGCACCGCGGGCCACTGAGAAATTTGATCTCAACCGCGAGGCTGACCTGCGCCTGAGCCGCGAGAGAGCCTGGGCCGAGCGCATGGAAGTGCAGCTGATGATCCACTCGGAAGGCAAATTGGAATACACCGGCGACCGGGAATCCGTCTTGCTGGCCCTACGCAACTTGGTGCGCAACGCCCTCGACCATGCACCTCAGGGCAGCCGCATCCAAATCACCCTGATGGGCGATGAGGGCCGAGTCCAGATAAGCGTGGAAGATGAGGGGCCGGGCATACCCCTCGCCCAAAGGGAAAGGCTTCTGGCCCCCTTCACCACCCGCGACACCCCAGGCCGAACCCGTCGCACGGGAGGCGGCTTAGGTCTGGCCCTGGTCAAACAAGCGGCCGACGAGCACGGGGGCAGCATGAACATCGACGACTCCCCCAGCCTCGGCGGGGCCCGTGTAAGCCTCGACCTGCCCCGACCTTGAGAAGGGGTCCACCCAGAAAGGAGCTAGATTCCCCTGGGAGCAATCATTCCAACAGGGAAGGCGTCGGACCAGGAGAACTGATGGGCAGACCACGATCCTGCTAGAGTGGGATCACCTCATCTTCGCAAAGTCGATTCTTCGTAGACCAAGCCCTCGCAACCTAGACCATGCCCCCGACCCCCCAGCAGCAGCCCACAGTCGAAAGCCTCGTTACACACTGGATCGAACGGGTTTCGGTTCATGAAGAAGACCCCCGAGGGGCGGCCCAGGAGATCATCGCCGAAGCACCCGAGGACCTGCGCGACGCCCTCGAAAGAGAGCTCACTGGTTTCCTGGAACTCTCCCAGGGATTGCCCGCCAATGGCATCCAGGGAAGCGAGCAGCTGGGGTCCTACGAGTTACTAGAACACCTGGGCACCGGTGCCACCGGCCAGGTATGGAAAGCTCGCAATGCGGACGGCACCGTGGTTGCCCTCAAGGTGATCCATGCCCACTACACCATGGCCGAGGAAGGCCTCCAGCGTTTGACCATCGAAGTGGCCGCCGCCAATCGAGTGGTACACCCCGCCCTGGTGCCAGTCTTGGAGACCGAACAGGTCGGTCAACAACAACTCTTGGTCATGCCCCTGGTCGGCGACGGGACAACCTTGGCCGATGAGTTGATCCTGGCCCGCGAACGCAGCCGCAAGGAAAGTACTCTCCGTACACTCCAGCGCCTGTGCGAAGTGTGCGAGGGCCTTGGGGCCTTGCATGAACACGGGGTGTTGCACCTCGACCTCAAGCCCGCGAACCTCCTGGTGGATCAAGACGACCGGCTTCGCATCACGGACTTGGGGCTCGCGCGTTTGTTGGATGATCCTGGTTTGACCCGTACCTTTCAAGTGCTCGGCACGCCGGCCTACATGTCCCCGGAACTTGCCCGGGGCAATCGAAAGGGGGCCACGCCCCGCTCCGATGTGTGGGCTATGGGGGTGATACTGACCGAAGCCCTCAGCCTCGCGCGCCCTTTTGATGGTGCCACCAGCGCCCGGGTTTTGAATGCGGTATTGGAAGCAGAGCCCGCCCACCTGCCGCGACGAATTCCCGGACTGAGCGCCGCCGCATCCACCGCCTGCGCGGAGGTCATCGCCCGCTGCCTCGAAAAAGATCCCCGCCGTCGCTACGCCCACGGGGGCGAGCTGGCAAGCGAACTCAAACGCGTGTTAGCGGGCGATAAAATTCTCGGGCGCTCCCCCACCCTGCGCCTCTTGGGTTGGGGCCGGCGCCGCAAGACGATGCTTGTTGCCACGACCCTTGGGCTTGGAATCATCGCCCTGACCACAGGTCTCGCCTGGCGCGAAAGTCGCTTGGTGGACAAAGCCCAGCGCAGCTTGGGGTTGACCACGCGCCTTGTATCCAGCGTCCAAGCGGGCTCGGTCTCCATAGGCACCCAGGAGTTGGCGGATATGGCTGGCGACCTGCGCGAGTTAACCGGAGATCCATCCCTGGGCTCCGCAAGCCAACGGGCAGCTACTTTGGTGGCAGTGGGTGCGCTGTTTACCGAACACGATGACCGCCGCGAACTGGGAGTCGAGTTACTCACCGACGCCCTCGAAATCATTCCCCCAGGGAAAGATGTCCAAACCGCCCTGGTACACAATGCCCTTGCTGGGGCCATGCGAGATGCAGGGTCGTCTATCAGGGAACTCGGGCACCTAGAGCGCGTGATCACTCTCTTGGAGCACAACCCCGACCCACAATTTGCACTCCTGCGAGCACGGGCCGTCGTCTGGGGATTTGTGGCAAATGAAATGATCAACAAATTCGACTACGCGGAGCTTTTCCGTGAGCCAGAGGCCCGGTCACTCTTGTTCGCAAGCTTGCCCGAGAACGAAAAGGATGATACTCCAGAGCAACGACGGGACCGATTCTTACTCTCAAGGGCGGACAGCAACTGGGTCGGTGGATCTGAGGAGCTTATCCCGTTCAATGAGCGCTGCGTGGAGTTCTTTGAAACCAAGCTAGGTGCGGACCACCTCTGGAGCATCGAAGCACTCTTGATGCTTGGGAGCTGCCAATATAGAAGTGGCCTCCACGACGAATCTTTCGCCTCCTACTCCCTAGCCAAGCAGAAATCAGAACGGGCCCTAGGGCCACTACACCCAGTGACATTCGGTGCCCGCTTGGGCATGGCCCAAGAATTGTTGCACCAAGGACTGGCAGCGGAGGCGGTGCCAGAATACCGAGCTGCCATCGAGGGCTTGTCCACCCTATGGGGAGGCCACAACAGCCTGACCTTGCGCATTTCCGTTGGACTAGGCAGCGCCCTGAGCAGCCTAAAGAAATACACCGAGATCCTAGAGCTGGTAGAAGAACTCCTGCCCGAGCTCACTGAGAACTTCGGCCCCTCTGCGGGGCCCACTCTCCTGATGCAAAGGCTTGAGATCCAATCCAACCGTGAATTGCACAATGCAGAAGCAACTTGGCAGGCCATGCGGGATCAATGGGCAGGCTATTCCGCCCTGCTCCTCGAATTGCGGACCTATGCCCCAAACGATCTAGCACAAGCCGTGGCCTTTGGGACGACCTTTGATCTCACCCCGATCATCGCCGAAACCATTCGCTCTTGGCTGAATCAAATACGCACGAGCACCGAAGAGAAACCCTTCGTCGGGGTCAACGAACTGACCCTGCCTGCCGAATTGGACCGCTTGGAATCGCTCCTAGATTCCTACCTACGCGCCGATGAGGGAGATGTGGAAGCTCTTCTCTCGCTCATGCCCGAACCGGCCGAACGGGATCACATTCAGTGGTACCTGCTGCTGCGGGCCCAAAGGACTGCCGAGGATTTGGTGGGGGCGCGCGGGACACTGGAGGTCATCAGCGCCACGGACCTTCAAGACCCACTCTGGTTTTCCCTAGAGAAGGCCCTGCTGGAAAAGGCAGAGGGCAACCCCGACGGTCTTGAGGCCTTGGCCAAGGAAGGTGAGGGTTGGGTTGCGCTCAGAGCCAGCGACTTGTTGGGAGAGTAGAGCCGGGGCAAGAACTGGATCAATACGAACGATCGTGGCTCTGCATGGACTCTGGAAGCACGACCAAGTTTGAAGGTCCTGCCTCAGAGTAGCCCCTCACTCCCACTCAATCGTCGCCGGCGGCTTGCTGGAAATATCCAACACCACCCGATTGATTCCGCGCACCTCATTGATGATGCGGTTGGAGATCACGCGCAGCACATCGTGGGGCAGATAGCACCAATCAGCAGTCATCCCGTCCTGGCTGGAGACGGCGCGGATGGCGCAGGCGTCCTCGTAGGTACGGGCGTCGCCCATGACGCCGACTGACTTAGTGGGCAAGAGCACGGCAAAGTACTGCCAGAGTTCCTTGTGGCAGCCGGCCTTTTCCACTTCGAAGCGGACGATGGCGTCGGCCTCGCGCAGGATGACGCAGCGTTCTTCCGTGACCTCCCCGAGAATACGGACGGCGAGGCCCGGCCCGGGGAAAGGCTGGCGCATGAGGATGCGATCGTCGAGGCCCATGTGGGCGCCAACCCGGCGAACTTCGTCCTTGAATAGCTCGCGCAGGGGCTCGACCAATTCCATGTCGAGGTCCTCGGGCAATCCGCCCACGTTGTGGTGGGATTTGATTTTGGCGGTGTTGCCCCCGTGCACGGCGACGGACTCGATCACGTCGGGGTACAGGGTGCCTTGGCCTAGGAAGTTCGCGTTTGTGAAGCGCTTGGCTTCTTCGCGGAAAACCTCGACGAATTCGTGGCCGATGATCTTGCGTTTGCGCTCGGGGTCGGTGACGCCCGCGAGCTTGGAGAGGAAGCGATCCCGGGCATCAATCGTGCAGAGGTCCATGCCCAAGTGTTCTTGGAACTCCTCCTGGACCACTTCGATCTCTCCTTTGCGCAAGAGTCCGTTGTCCACAAAGATACAGTGCAGACGCTCACCAATGGCCTTGTACACGAGCAGGGCGGCCACTGCGGAGTCGACTCCGCCAGAGAGGCCGAGGACCACTTCGCCCGTCTCCCCCACTAATTCCTTCACCGCGGCGATCTTGCGATCGACGATCGAGCCCGCGTTCCAATCCCCGGGCAATTGACACACGTCGAGCACGAAGTTGCTGAGGACTTCTTGGCCGCGCACACTGTGGGAGACCTCTGGGTGGAATTGGACGCCGTAAAATTTGCGGGCGGGATCGCCCACCGCTGCATAGGGACAAGTGTCCGAATGGGCGTAAACCTCAAAGCCAGCGGGAAGTCTTGTGACCTTGTCCCCGTGGCTCATCCAAACCACCGTCGGCGCGTCAAAGCCACTGAACAGCTCCGTGGCCTGATCGATCTCTATGCGTGTGTGTCCAAACTCGCGCTGACCCGATCCCTCGACCTTGCCTCCGAGGGTTTGACTCATCCACTGCATGCCGTAACAAATGCCCAGCACAGGCACGTCCAGTTTCAACAGTTCCTCAGGCACATCGGGGGCGTCGTCCCCATAGACGGAAGCGGGGCCGCCGGACAATATGATCCCGGCCAGGTTCATTTCCTTGGCGGCAGCCAAGGCCGTGCGGGGAGGATGGATTTCACACCAAGCCCCTGCTTCGCGCAAGCGACGTGCAATCAACTGGGCGTATTGGGTGCCTAGATCAACGATCAATAGGCCGCGTATGGTGTCGCTCATTCGTGGTGGTAGTTACTGGACCCTTTGGTGATCTGCACGTCGTGGGGATGGCTCTCGCGCACCCCCGCGCTAGTGATGCGCACAAAGCGCGCGCGTTCGGGCAAGTCCGCAATGCTCGGGGCACCGCAATAGCCAAGCCCGGCACGAACGCCTCCGCACAACTGATAGACGTAGTCGGAAAGCTGTCCTTTGTAAGGCACCATGCCTTCGATGCCTTCGGCCACGAGCTTTTGGGGATCGGTCACATCACCTTGTTGGTAGCGCTCTTTCGAACCCTTCATCATCGCTCCCAAAGAGCCCATCCCGCGCACGCTCTTGAAAGAACGGCCTTGATAGACAAAGGTCTCGCCGGGACTTTCTTCGAGGCCGGCGAACAGACTGCCGAGCATCACGCTGGAAGCACCCGCGGCCAAAGCCTTGACCACGTCCCCGGAGTACCGAATGCCCCCGTCTGCGATCAGCGGCACCCCGCTGCCCGCGAGGGCTTCGGCTACCTCCATCACAGCGGTCAATTGGGGCACGCCAATGCCCGCCACCACTCGCGTAGTGCAGATCGAGCCGGGACCAATGCCCACCTTGACCCCGTCGGCTCCGGCTTTCACCAGGGCCAAGGCAGCCTCGGCGGTGGCCACGTTTCCAGCGACGATGTCCACATTGGGCAGGCTCGCTTTGAGCTTGGTCACGGTCTTGGTCACGTTGTCCGTATGGCCGTGGGCGGTGTCTACAACCAGCACGTCAACGCCTGCTTGCTCCAGGGCCGCAGCGCGGTCGTAGTCATGCACGCCGATTGCCGCACCCACCACCAGTCGCCCCCGACGATCAAAGGCTGAGTTCGGGAAAGCCTCAAGCATGTCGATGTCCTTGCGCGTAATCAGCCCGTGCAGACGACGGTCCTTGTCACAGATGATCAGTTTCTCGACCCGGTGTTCATTGAGCAAAGTCGCCGCTTCAGAGAGGCTCGTGCCGGGCCCTGAGGTGATGAGGTTCTCGGAGGTCATGACCTCGGCCACGGGTTTTTCATCGGGCTCACCAAAGGATGCATCCCGGCGGGTCAAGATCCCCACCACGGTGTTTCCTTCTACGATGGGCAGACCCGAGATGCTTTTTTCGCTCATGATCGCCCGTGCTTCACCCAAGGTGGCACTGGGACTGAGGGTCACAGGATCTTCAATCACACCGTTCGCGGAACGCTTGACCTTGGACACCTGAGCCACTTGCTCATCGATACTCAGATTACGGTGCACGATGCCGATGCCTCCTTCCCGGGCAAGAGCCACCGCCAGGCGCCATTCTGTCACGGTGTCCATGGCTGAAGAACTCAAGGGGATGTTCAGCTGAACATTGCGACTGAAGCGCGTGACAAGGCGCACCTCATTGGGCAGCACCGCCGAGTGCTGGGGGGCCAGCAGGACGTCATCGAAGGTCAGGGCCAGGGGGATATCGGGCATGGTCATTCAACTCCTCGCAGTTTGTCCGGGGGGGACACCCTTGCGCCAGCCCACTCGCGAATCCTGGGGAGGATCTCGGGCAAAAGAGCCGCTGAAGGGCCCACCACAAACTGGGAGCGGTGGGATAATTCGGAGCAGTTTAGCTTGGAACCCGGCCCCTTTCCATGCCTGGGGCGAGCAGGTGGAGCATAAAAACATGGGAAGGTGGCGACCCCCGCTACGAGCCACCACACCCCCGACCGTCTGCAGAAGATCCCCCCAATCGCCCCCAATCCTCGATCCTGAGGGGTTCTTCTCCGAAACGCCCCAATTTGGGCGCCCTTATCCGAGCTCTAGGAAAGCTGTTTCAACGCGAGACACGGAACGAACCTTGCCCCGAGCCCCTTGGAAGCCGATAACTAAAGCGTCCCCCGTGTCCCCTCCCCCATGGAACCCACCCCCGTAGCCCTTGTGGGCGCCGGCTATATTGCCGACTTTCACCTAACCGCCCTGTCCGAGGACCCCCAGGTCCGCGTTTTGGCGGTCTGCGACCCGGATCTTGACCGTGCGCGCGCCCTGGCCGCTGCCCACGGAGTGCCCGATTGCGTGGCCGATCTGGCAGAGCTCCCCGCCCTCGGTGTGCGCGTGATCCACCTTTGCACTCCCCCGGATCTACACGCCCCCCTGATTCGCCGGGCGTTGGATGCGGGCCTGCATGTGTTCTGCGAAAAACCCCTGGCCCTCTGTGAAGCGGACGCGCAGGAACTCAAAAACCAGGCCCAGGCAAAAGACCTGACCCTCGCGGTCAACCACAACAACGTTTTCCACCCCGCCTTTCGGCGCCTGGTCGCACGGATCGATGCGGGCGAAATCGGGCGCGTGCTGCACGTGCACACCCAGCTGGCCATGCCCATCGCCCAGCTAGACGCGGAGCAATACAGCCATTGGATGTTCCGGGCCGAGCGCAACATTATCTTTGAGCAGGGTGTGCACCCGATCAGTCAGGTGCAGCACCTCATGGGCAAACCCTTGAGCATGGAGACCCACAGCTTGGCAAGCCGCGAGTTGCTGCCCGGGCAGAATTTCCACGAACGCTTCAGCATTGCGGTGCAGGCCGAAAAGGGCACCGCCAGCATGGACTTTTGCTTTGGCTCCCCCACCGCACGTTGGACCCTCGAAGTCCTGGGTACGGATGGCTTTATCGAAGCGGATTTGCATCGCAACCTTGTGAGCGGCGAACGCAAGACCCAAGCGCTGGAATCCTGGGATTCATTCCTTGCGAGTAGCCGACGCGGGGGCGCCTTATTCGGGAATGCGGTTAGCGGGTTTTGGCACTGGTGCCTCTTCACCTTGAAGTGGGGGCCGCGCAAGGACTCCTTCTACGTGTCCATGCGCGATTCGATCCATGCCTTCCACGCCTCTTTCCGCGCAGGACGGGCCTACCCCTCGGACGCCGAAGCCATGCTGCAAGTTACCAGCTGGTGCGACGGCAGCGCTGGGGATCTGCCCGGAACGCCCCCGGCCAGCGACCCCTTCCCCCAGGCAGGTTCGGCCAGAAAAGGCGAAGTGGTGATCACGGGAGCTTCCGGCTTCATCGGCCGCCGCGTTGTGCGCCGCTTACTCGAACGTGGGATACCCGTGACCGCAGTGGTGCGGCGTTTGCATTCGCTGCCCCTAGAACTCACCCAGCCCGCACGGGATGGGCGTTTGCGGCTTGTGCGTGCAGACATGTTCGACGAAACTGGCCTCACCCAGGCCTTCAATGGCGCACACACGGTATTGCACCTCGCCACTGGTGGCGGTGACGATTGGGCCGCGATCCAAGCCAACATGATCGAGGGCGCGCGTAACGTGGGACGCATCGCCCGCGAAAACGGAGTCCAGCGATTCATCTACTGTTCATCGGTAGCATCCCTTTGCAACCGGCCGGGTATGGGCATCATCACCGATGACGAGCCCACCGACGTGCGCATCGAAGAGCGCGAGATTTACTCCCGTGGAAAAGCCTATGCGGAGCACGCACTCAACCGAGACTTCTCCAACGAGCCCTGCGAGTTTCTGATTGCCCGGCCCGGGGTTGTGATGGGACCTGGAACGCCCATGCAGCATCCCGGCTTAGGTCTTTGGGTGCGGGACAACCATTGCGTGGGCTGGGGTTTGGGCAAGGATCCCATTCCGTTTGTTCATGTGGAAGACGTGGGCGAAGCCCTAACGCGCATGACGATTCACGAAGGCAGCGAGCTCGACGGAAAAGCCCTCAACCTGGTGGCCAACGTGTCCCTGTCCCCCGAGGATGCGGTGCAGGAATTAGCCCGTGCCACCGGCCGCGACCTGCACTTCCACCCGCGGCGCTTTGCGATCAGCCAAGTGATGGAGATCGGCAAGTGGTTGGTGAAAAAAGCGGGACGACGCAAGAACGCTCCGTTCCCTTCTTGGCACGACATGCTGTCTCGCAGCTTGGCCCGACCTTATACGTGCAATCTGGCCCGGGGAGTCCTGGGATGGACGCCGATAGAAGACCGAGCCACATTTGTGAAACAAGCCCTGGGCGTCTATGCCCCCGGGTTCAGGGGGGATGTGGACTTGGGTTCTAACGGGCCCACGACTCCCGATGCTGAACCAGCAATCAAGGCATCCCGAGTCAACTCCTGAGGGAATTCATCCGTGCCCCACGCCCTGCACATTTTTAGCACCTTTGCTGCCGCGGGGCCCGAGTTGCGCGCCGTGGAGTTGATGGCCGGGCTCGGGGATGGGTATCGCCACACGATCGTGGCCATGGACGATTGCCTGGATGCGGCCAAGCGTATTGGCTCTGGGGTGCAGGCGCGAACTTTGGCTGGACCCGGGGTAAAGAAGACCAACAAGGTGATTCGGTGGACGTGGGAGCTTCTGGATGCGGAGCAGCCGGATCTCTTACTGACTTATAATTGGGGAGCCTTCGATGCGGTCCTCGCCGCCCGCATGAAACGCTTCCCCCACCACGTACATCACGAAGATGGTTTCAACCTGGATGAAGCGAATCAGGAGCTTGGGCGTAGGAGATTTCTGCGACGTATGTGCCTGCCTCGGGTTCAGCATTTAATCGTGCCCTCCTCGCGGCTGGAGTCTCTGGCACGAAGTTCTTGGAAGGTGCCGGAAGACAAGCTTTCACTGCTTCCCAACGGGGTGGATGTGAAGCGTTTCTGCCCTCAGCCTGTGGGAGTCCGGGATGAAGTACGCGGGGAGCTGGGGATTCCCTTGGACGCCCACGTCATCGGTACCGTCGCAGGGTACCGGCCGGTCAAGCGTCTGGATCGTTTGATTCGCGCCGCGGCTAACCTTGCACCCGGAGATCAAGAAACCCACCTAGTCCTGATCGGCGACGGTTCAGAACGCCAGGCCCTCGAAGCTCTTGCTAAGGAGCACATGCCCCCCGGCGGAAGAGTCCACTTCCTCGGGTTCCGCGACGACCTTCCGCGCCTCTATGCCGCTCTGGATGTGTTCGCATTAACCTCGGCCTCGGAGCAGCAACCCATTTCCCTTCTGGAGGCAATGGCCTCGGGCCTCCCAGCGGTTTGCACAAATGTGGGCGACATCCATGCCACCCTCGGGCCCCTGTGTAATGAATCCGTGTGCGACCCGGACGCCGATGATCTGGAGGCTCAGCTCACCGCTGCATTTCAACGCCTGCTGGAGAATCCATCCCTGGGTAAGTCCCTGGGAGCCGAAGCCCGCAAGCGGGTGAAGGAGTCCTACAGCAGTGACGCCATGATCGCTGGGTATCGGGCTGTATACGAATCCTGCGGACGGTGAGTGCGGGGGAACGGGGCGCAGGGCGGCGATAGGGTTTGGTGGAAGAGCCGCTCTTCCCCTCATTCGTATCATTCCCCGCTCTTTGCTGCCCCTCTCGCTACACTTCCCCCTATGTCCCGCCTCCCTGACAATCCGCCTCCTTTCCCCCCCTTCACCCAGCACTCAACCGAGCGCATCTACGACTCCCCTTGGTGCTCCCTCCGGCGCGACATGGTCACCTTGCCCTCTGGCAATCTCCAGGAATACCACGTCATTGAAATCGGGCCCGCGGTCACAGTCGTCCCCGTTTTGCCGGACGGGCGGGTGCTCCTCATCGGCCAGTATCGGTACCCGCACGGCAAAACCCATTGGGAGCTTCCTGCGGGCCGGCTTGAGGACGGCGAAGAGCCCGACGCTGCCGCCCGGCGCGAACTCCTGGAAGAAACGGGGTACGCCCCATCCAAGCTCCTCGCCCTCCCTGGCTTTTATCCCACCAACGGGATCAGTGCCCATCACGCCAGTGCCTATGTGGGCACTGACTGCAAGCGGATCCAAAATCCAGACCGGGAAGAAGCCGAGCAAATCATCGAGGGGGTTTTCACCCGTGACGAAATCGAAGCCATGCTCGACGCGGGGCTCATCCAAGACGCCTTCGCGGCCCTCCCGCTGCTGTATTGGTTGCGTGGAACTCACTTGAAAAAAAGCGGATCCAACCCACGCTGAACCACGCTGCATGGGCTCGCACCATGCACAATAGGCTCCAACATGACCCGCCGATTTCGCCGCCGCCAACGCCTGGGACAATACCGCATCGAGAAGTGTCTCGCGGTAGGTGGGTTTGCGGAGGTGTATCGGGCCCATGACACCATAGAAGGGATTGACGTTGCCCTCAAGATCCCCCACCCGCACCTGACCGACGAGGTGAACATGTCGGCCTTCAAGAAAGAGGTGCGCATGGTGGCCAAGCTCGATCACCCGGGAATTTTAGGCATCAAAACCGCGGGTCTGATCGACGGCACCTTTGTGGTGGTCAGCGCCCTAGCGGATGAAACCCTGGCGGATCGCATGACCCGGCGCATCGCTCGAACCAAGGTCCTCAAAATAATGGCCGACCTGCTCGAAGCCCTCGCCTATGCTCACAAGCTACGGGTAGTGCATTGCGACGTGAAGCCTGAAAACATCCTCCTATTCCCGGGTCAAAAGGTCCGCTTGGCAGACTTTGGATTGGCCAAGTTAGTCCTGCGGACGATCGACGCATCGGGCTCGGGAACCCTTGGCTACATTGCGCCGGAACAAGCCCATGGGAAGCCATCTCTGCGCTCGGATGTGTTCTCTGCGGGTGTCTTGCTTTGGCGTTTGCTCGGTGGCGCCCAACCAGAGTGGCCCTTTCATTGGCCTCATCAGGGCTACGAAAAAGTCCAGCGCAACTGGAGTAAGGACATGGTCGAGATCGTACGCCGGGCAACCCAGGTGGACGAGGAAAAGAGGTACCAGGACGCTGGCGCCATGTTGCGCGCCCTCAACCGCGCTGCTCCGGATGCGATTCGGAGCCGGGGGCATCGGTGATCCAGGGTTCCGAACGGCTCTTTGAAGCCAACCTCAGCGAGCCGATCCAGTTTGCCTCCTCTTGGGGTGAAGCACTTGTATTCAGCCAATGCCATCCCGCCAGGGAACCGAATCAGGACTCCTGCCTCTGCTTGGATTTTGGGGCAGAGGGTTTGCTGCTAGCCGTAGCCGATGGCATGGGTGGACACCGCCAGGGAGAAGTCGCCTCGCGCATGACCCTCGAGGCTGTGGAAGAAAAAGTGCAAACCGCCCTCCATGAGGATCGCGGAATGAGGGCCGGGGTCATCGATGGTTTTGAAGGCGCCCAAGAAAGAGTTTCGGCCCTCGGGTCGGGCGCAGGCACAACCCTGGTGGTGGCCACCATCGACCAGGAAGGCATGCGCTCGTTTCACACAGGGGACTCCATGGCCTTGCTCCTGGGGGGGCGTGGCTTGATCAAGCACCAGACCCTCGATCACTCCCCCACGGCCTATGCCCTGCACGCGGGACTGATCGAAAAATCCGAGCTACTCTCCCACCCTGACCGACACGTCCTGCTCTCGGCCATTGGACATCCTGGCCTGCAAATCGACGTGAAACCCGCGGTGCCACTGGCGGTGCAGGACACATTGCTCCTGGCGTCGGATGGCCTGACCGACAATCTGACCACGGACGAGATCGTGAGCCTTACGACCCGAGGCAGCGCCGCCGAAGCCATCGCCGCCTTGGCCGCTCGCAGCCGGGCCTGCATGTTGGCTGCGGATGAGAGCGGAAAGGCTGATGACTTGAGCTTGGTGCTCTTTCGGCCCAGCCAGGCGAGCTGACCCTCCAATGGGCCTCTGGGCCCCGAAATTGGGGTTTGTTCCCCATCTGAGGCGCCGATGGCGGCCAGGGACCGGACTCTTGGCAGTCGAATCGGGCAAAGGGCTACAGCCCGCCCCTCGGGAGAGTCGATTCGAGTGTTTCAGGTCCCCCTCTCATGCCCACCCCCCAATCAGGTTTCTCCCTTCTCGACTGGCTGGTCACCACACTTGTTGTGTTGGCCCTCGCAGGAGTTGCAACGAAGGATGGCCGGATGCGTTCGGTGGAGGATCGTGATGCTACGCGCCTGCGAGATCACAGAACCCTGCTGCAGGCGATTCTTACCCATCATGAATTGACTGGTGAGTGGCCCTCGGACGAGGACGGTGCAGCTGAAGATGGCTGGAGCACCTGCACGAAACCTGGCTTCCTGCAGGACTTGGTGGATACGGGAATCTTGCCCCAAGTTCCCGCGGACCCCATCGATGATGAGGCCCATTGCTATCGCTACCGGGTCTACACGAGCGACCCGTTTGGCTGTGGCCAAACCACGCCTTTCTTCATGCTCGCGGTACGTCGATTGGAAACCGAATCGGCCCGCCTCGCTGCGATAGTCAATGCGGATTGCCAAGGGCGCGATTTTTCAGCCGAGTACGATTTGCTGTCCCTCGAGTCAGGGCCCCAACAGAGCGAGCCGCAAGAAGTCCGACCCGCTGCTACGGTCGCCAAGAACTAAGTCGCCCTAGAAGCCACTGGTACCAAATTTCCCAGCGGCCGTGCGCAATGCCCTTGCGCTTGCATCGCTGAGTCCTACGGTGAATTCCGACCCTGTGGTTTTCGCGGGCACGAGTCCCCCATCCACGGGATCTCCTAGGGTCACGCCGAGGGTGACGCCCCCAGCTAGTTCCAATTCCAAATGGAACGAATCCAACTCTTCAAGAGAGTCCACAGCGATCACCTCCTCCAGGAAAGTGGCCCGGAGAGTGTTCAAGAGGTTTTCGACCTCCACCGCCGCCACGGGCTGCCCCGTGTCCTCCCGGCGCCAGACCTTGACCCGCGCCGTATCGCGCACGATTCTCAAGCTGCCCTCAGAGTTTTGCAATCGGATGGCTCCCACCAGGGCGGACTCGAAAGACAGAAGGCGTGCGTCCAGGTAATAAGCCTTTTCCAAACGCAAGGGCGCCAAGCCAGTCAAACGATAGGTCTTGTCCTCGGCCAATAGCCGCCCATAGGTAGCCTTTCCATCCGGAGCCAATCCCCCCTGGAGCAATTCGGCCAGCACGGTGCCCGACCCGTCCAAAATCCGCAGATGAGTGCCCGCAGCCACCCCGTACTCCCCATGACGGTCCCTGTCCGAGCTCACCAAGTCCAAAGTAGAAAGAGACGCCAGGCTGGCGAGCAAGCTACGCAGCAACTCTTGCCGGGCGGAATAACCGAGGGAGCCGGGCAGCACCCAGCCCAGGTCGCCCCGTTCCAAGACCAGGGACTCACCCGCGGTGCCGAGCAACTCAATCCGGGCAGCACGCTGCACATCGAGCTGGGGCAGGAGAGGTCCCACATCCCGCGCAGGCCGGTTATCCGGTGCGCTCCCCAAATCCAGCAGCACCAAAAAACCAAGCACGACTGCAAGGAGCATATTGCGACGGGTTGAGTTCATGGGTGACTGCGCTCCCGGCGGTTCCACGCCCAACCACATAACAACATCAAGAGCAAACCAAGCCCCACGGGCAAGCCCATCAGGCGCCATCGGGCACGGGTGGCGCGACCTTCCGCTGCGGACTTTTGGCGCGCCCTGAGGGTCAACTCTTCCACCGTGTCATAGAGGCCCGCGCTCAGGAGTCCCTCCCGCTCGAGTTCCTCTTGTAGCAAGTCCCTAAGGGGACGTGATTGGGGCAACCGGGAGCGCAAGGCGATCAGATCTTCCTCAGCCAGCATCCAGTCCAAAAGGTTTTCCACCAGCAATAGGCCCCGGGGTTTGAGACTTGGGCATAGACCATAAGGATCGGGGTCACGCACAAAGTCCGCATCCCCCAGCAAGACCACGCGCACGTCTGCGGCCCGGTCCAGGACTGTTTCGTCGGTGGTCTTGGGCTCGCCCCCGGCAGGGCCCGTTGCTTCCTCATCGAACAAATCCAGGGGTACGGGAGCCCCGCCCACGAAAGGGGACGGCAGACGCCCGGTGAGCACCCGCCCCACGACCTGGGACGCCTTAGGGTCCGACCGCAAGGTCGCCGTATGGCCCGCAATGATTGCTTGGTCGGAAACCATGGTCTCCACGAAGGGCACGACCCAGGAATCCTCAGAGGAATGAATCACATCCCGGCCGACGATGCCGCTCACCCCTTGCAAGGGCGCGAAGGGTTGCGCCCAGCCCATGGTGATTCCCGAGAGGCCGCTGGTGGGCGGAAAGGTCCCGTCCATTCCTTCGGCGGTGGTTTCCAAGAGCCCGGGTGAGGTGAGGGGTTCCAATCTTCCTGCGCCGGTGGGCTGGCCTTGGGCATCCAATTGGGAGACCAACACCTGGCGTACGCCGGAAGCGCCCGCATCCCACACATGCCCCCCGATCAGGGAGGTACCC
>CALEMP010000127.1 GCA_937910685.1 uncultured bacterium | reverse complement strand
CCCTGGTACTTCCTGGGCCTGCAGGAGCTGCTGGTCTACTTTGATCCCTGGATCGCAGGCGTGTTGCTGCCCAGCTTCATTGTGGTCGGCCTCTGCGCGATTCCTTACCTGGACAAAAACCCTAAGGGGAACGGCTACTACACCTTTGAGGAGCGTCCTTTTGCGATCAGCTTCTTCCTGGCAGGCTTCCTCTTGCTGTGGGTTTCCCTGGTGATCATGGGTACCTTCTTGCGTGGTCCTAACTGGTCCTTCTTTGGACCCTTTGAGTACTGGGACCACAACAAGCTGGAGCCAATGGTGTCCATCAACCTGTCCGAGTACTTCTGGATCAAGGGACTGGGGCAGCACTTGCCCCAGAATCCGCTGGTTCGAGAGGCTCCGGGCTTTGCGTTCCTGGGCTTTTGGTTTCTGGTTGTGCCGCCTCTTATGGGCAAGTTGCTCTTCAAGAAGATGGCTCTCGACATGGGCGTGATCCGCTATGCGGTCTTTGCGCACCTGTTTCTGTGGACAGCACTGATCCCCCTCAAGATGGTCGCGCGCTGGACCATCGATCTGAAGTACATCATCGGAATCCCGGAGTGGTTCCTCAACGTTTGATGCGCGTGCCTGGCGGCATCCGAAACCGCCAGGTGCGTCACAACCCTGTTTCTTCCGGCAACCCTTCATTGTCCGGCCCAAAACGATATGGCTGATCGCGGCGACACTCTTTATCACCTCCCTTCCATGAACCGCTGGTTTTTATTTGCCAGTGCGTTTTTCCTGTTCACCATGGTCTGGACGGTCTACGACGACGCGACTCCAGAGTGGAAGAACTACCAGCGCGAGTTCCGTGATATGGAACTGGAGCAGGCGGAAGCTGCCTTAGCGGAGCTCTCCGAAGAAGGCCTACTCGATCAGGAAACCTCTCTCCGGGTGATCATCGACGGGGCCCAATCGGCCTTGGACGCTCAAAGCGACCGGATCGAGGAATTGGAGGCTGCGCTCTATGCGGCCTCCGAAACCCACCGCGAACTCGAAACCGAGTTCAAGTCCGGTTCGGCTAGCGTCAAGTGGGATATATTCAACTACGAGCGCGAAGCGGTGCTGAAGACGCCCTCGCAAGTTGCTGACGCGGATGCGGCAATCGAAGAGGCCCTGAAGGTGAACAACGAGCTCGGCAAGCGCGTGGAGGCACTTGCGGGCGCCCGTGATGCAATCGGCATGGAGCTGGAGGGCTTGCGCAGTGGGCTTGCCGCCGCTGAGAAGTCCATGGCCACGGCCACCGGTGACTTGGTGCGCGTGCGCGAAAAGATCGAGGCCCTCGATCCCGCTGGGATGGCCGAACAGCTAGCCCTGGTGGTGCGTGACATGCCGGGCCTCGACTTCGTTGGGCCGAACCTCAAGGTCAAGACTTATGTGCTGGACGGCATCGAGTTGGACCTGAACTTCACCAAGAAGCCGCGCATCGACATGTGCACAACGTGTCACTTGGGAATTGACCGTGAGGGCTTCGAGGATGCACCTCAGCCTTTCACCACTCACCCGAACCTGGACCTGTATCTGTCCAGCAAGTCGGCGCACCCGGCCAAGGTCGTGGGCTGTACCTCTTGCCACCGTGGCTCCGGTGAATCCCTTTCCTTCCAGCACGTGGACCACCGTCCCAGCGATTCGGTGGAAGAGGCTGATTGGGAGGCCGAATATCATTGGCACAAGCAGCACCACTGGGACTATCCCATGTTGCCGGACAAGCACACCGAGGCTGGATGTGTTCAGTGCCACAAGACCTCCATGGAGTTGATCGCTGACGATGCTCCCGAGTTGACCGAGGGCTACCGCTTGGTCGAGCGCTTTGGTTGCTATGCCTGTCACAAGATCGATTGGTTCCCCACCGACCGTCGCCCCGGCCCGAGTTTGCTCGGGATGAAGGGTAAATTGCAGGCCGATTGGGTTGAGTCGTGGATCGCGCGCCCGCGTGAATTCCGACCGACCACTTGGATGCCTCAGGTGTTCCACTTGGAGAACTACCCCGCTGACGAAGTGGTTGTGGTTTCCGACTATGGTCAGGGCCGTCCGATCATGGGCAAGGAATGGAACGACAATGGGGTCGCAGCGATCACTGAATTCCTCTTTGCGAATCACCAGGAGAAGACCTTCCCCGCCCTGCCCTTGGTGGGTGATGCGGAGCGTGGCCGCGAGGTAATGAACCTTGTGGGCTGCTACAGTTGTCACAACACGGGCACCTACGATGGCGAAGAGAGCGTGACGAACAACCTCTCGGAAGATCCCGGCCGCTACAACGAGCACGGTCCCAACCTAAGGGGCGTAAATACCAAGATCACCGCCGAGTGGCTGTTTGCTTGGATCAAGGATCCGCAAGCCTACTGGGCTGGAACCCAGATGCCCAACCTGCGGCTCTCGGACCGGGATGCGGCTGACATCACGACCTACATCATGGAAGACCCGGACGGGATTTTTGGGGAGACCCCCGAGGATTGGTCAGTGGGACGCATCGCAGTCGACCGTGAGGTGCTTGAGGAGCAAGCGCGCTGGTTCTTCCAGAAGGAAGGCCGAGCGGGTTTGGCCGCCAAGCTAGAAGGGGAATGGGCCGCAGATGAGGATTTGGCCGCAGCCGTGGGCAAGGCCTATGTGATGAACCAGGGCTGCTACTCCTGCCACGAGATCGCTGGCATGGATGGAATGATGCCTATCGGTGCGGAGCTAACCAAGTGGGCTTCCAAGACCGTGGACAAGCTAGATTTCGGCATGTCCTACGAGCACGACCCGGGGCAGCAGAAGATCCGTCTACCCGACGACCTCATGGCTCACGCCGTGAACCAGACGACCCAGGAATTGCCCTTCTTGGACCACCACTACAACGATGGTTGGCTCAAGCGTAAGTTGGCTCACCCCCGGTCCTTCGACATCGATAAGGTCAAGAACCCCAAGGAGCGCCTGCGCATGCCTTGGTTTGACTTCACCGACGATGAAATCGATTCGATCGCAACCTTTATACTTGGCCTCGTGAACGACGATGTGTC
>CALEMP010000126.1 GCA_937910685.1 uncultured bacterium | reverse complement strand
CGCGATACTTTCTTCCTGAATTACCCCTAGAGCGGCACACGGTCATGAACAGAACCTTTCTCGCCCGGGCCATGGGCTTGGCACTTCTTATGGCCACCATTGGCAGCCTTCTTGCCTTTGATCAAGAACCGCTTCCAACCCATGGGTTGCGCCCCGACCCCTACTTCACGCCTATCGATGGTAAAGACACCCTCAAGATGCCGCGGGTGATCATGCGCAACATGCTGGAGGACCGTGGGGGGGATATTTGGTTCGCCACTTTTGGCGGACCGATCCGCTACGACGGTCAGGTCTTTACGAACTTTGCAGAGGAAGTCGGCCTGCCCCAAAGGCGCATATTTAGCCTGCTGGAGGATCGCGCCGGAGTTCTGTGGTTCGGTTCCATCACCGGCGGCGCCTCACGCTATGACGGGAAGTCTGTGAGGAACTTCACCAAGAGCAACGGCCTTCCTAGCAACGACGTGAATTGGATTTTTGAAGACCGCGATGGAAACATCTGGTTTGGGACCGAGAAGGGTGTGAGTCGTTTTGCTGAGGAAAAACTGACAAACTTCAGCACGGAGGATGGATTCCTTCACGATTCCGTGTACGCCATCACCCAGGATGCCGGGGGCAAGATCTGGTTTGGCACCCAGGGCGGAATCTGCTTCTATGATGGGGAGGCCTTCACCGATTTTGGCGCCCAGATTGGCCGCACCTTCTCCAATATCCGCACCACCGTCGTGGACCGAGGGGGGAATGTTTGGTTCGGTGGCGAGCAAGGGGCCTTTCGCTACGACGGCAAGGTCGTGACAGCCTTCACCTCAAAAAATGGCCTGGTGGCAGACTTTGTGGGTTCGATGATCGTGGACCGGAGCGGAGGTCTGTGGATGGGACACCCTGGTGGCTTTCCCGCTGGCCAAGGCGGGGGAGCAACCCATTTTGACGGCAAGTCATTCAAGCCATTCACGAAAGCCGAAGGCCTCAACATCACCGATGTCTATTGCATGCTGGAGGACAGCGCTGGAAGAATCTGGTTTGGCAGCGCTGGCTCCGGTGCATGCCGCTACGACGGCAAAGTTTTTGTGGATTTCTCTGCAGTTCCTTCTGCGGGGAAGTGAATCCCGCGAGGGAACAGGGCCAGAAAAAGCCCGAGTGCGAGCGAACTTGCTCGGCAGGATCGATGGGGGAAGTGGTGACCCCGCGGGGATTTGAACCCCGGTCGCCAGGATGAAAACCT
Source organism: uncultured bacterium (assembly GCA_937910685.1). Lineage (GTDB taxonomy): Bacteria > Planctomycetota > UBA1135 > UBA1135. The sequence goes on along the minus strand of CALEMP010000126.1, from coordinate 14,978 downwards.
GGTGTCCTAGGCCTGGCTAGACGACGGGGCCACCGAATGCGATGCGGTTTCCCACATCTGAGGCGCGAGAATAGGGCTCTGTGGGGGGAGAGTCAAGAGGCGACCTGGAGAGTCCCTCAGGGTGGAACCTCAAATTTGCGGCAGGGCGTATCCCTCGCGCCTCTCTCCATCGAGCCATGCATTCTGGAGAAGGTTGTCGCCTGTCCCATCGGAATTCACAAAGCGCCAGGTCTTGGGGTTCCAGTGCAGTTCATGCCTGTGGCGGTAGGCCAGGTTCAGGAGGTGACAAACGGCTGCGCTGCCCGCACCCACCTCCACGTCACAAATGGGCTTGGCCCGTGAGTGGATGCACTCCAGCCAGTTCGCGGCGTGGTTGGCGGGCCGGGGCAGGCGCTCATCGTCCTTGCCGAACTCGCGCTTGAGGATGTCGTCGGGGACGCTGGAGATGCGCCCGCGGTCCACGTGCAGCATTCCCCCATCTCCGATGAACGTCGTGCCGTTGGGGCCACCGTGGATGAGGCGCGTGCCGTCGTCGTAGACCACTGAGGCACCGCGTAGTGCGCCGGGATCCGTGGGGGGGAGGACCTGTACAGGACCCGATCCGTCGCGTTTGATGCCCCAATGCCCGATGTCGATGTGGTGCGCGCCCATGTCGGCTACGCCTCCGCCCGCGTACTCCTGATAGGAACGCCATTGGGGGTAGTGATTGTGCACACCGCGTGGGCTGAGCACGCTGTTGTAGCCGCGCTCAGGCACGGGCCCCTGCCACCGATCCCAGTCCATTCCTGGTTCGGGCTTTTCCGTTTCCAGGTCGCAGGCCCGCGATGGATCTCCGACTCCCACGTTGATGGTCAGCACCCGTCCCATATGCCCGTTGCGTACGTGCTCGCAAGCATCGACGAAAAGCTGGCCGTATTCGGTGCGTTGCTGGCTGCCGGTCTGAAAGACGATCCCGTGCTTGCGCACCACCTCGATGACGACCTGTGCTTCACGCAACGAGTTGGTCAGAGGTTTCTCGCAGTAGATGTCCTTGCCTGCGACGGCGGCATCTACGATCTGATTCGCGTGCCAGTGGTCGGGGGTAGCGATGACGACCGCGTCGAGGCCGGGCATCTGCAGGAGCTCACGGTGGTCCAAGAACATGGCGCAGTCCCGGTCGCCATAACGCTCATCCACCCGGCGTTTGCCGTCCTCGCGCCTGTTCGTGTCCACGTCACAGACGGCTACGACCCGGAACCCGTCCTGGGCCAAAAAGGCTCCGTTCATCAGGTTGCGGCCTCGAATGCCCATGCCGATCACGCCCAGGCGCACTTGGTCCCGGGGCAAGAATGGCGTCCCAAGTAGGGGCCCTGCCAACAGGGCTGGGGTTGCCGTAGCGGCAGCGACGAGTTGGCGACGGTTCATAGGGGTGGGTTGGGACATGACAAAGCTCCTTGTCAGCCAACTTACGCGCCGGGGCCCATGGGCCGCCACACCTGTTTGCGGGGGACTCTGCTGGTCGCCGTGGGAGCCCCGGAGGTGTGGGGAGAAGAATGGTGACCCCGCGGGGATTTGAACCCCGGTCGCCAGGATGAAAACCTGGTGTCCTAGGCCTGGCTAGACGACGGGGCCACGCATTTCGACGCAGTTACCCGCGTCTGAGGGCGAGAGAATAGGGCTCCCGAGGGGGGGAGTCAAGAGCTGGACAAGGTGGATAGGGGCTTTTTTGTGGGGTAGGAATGGGGAGCAGCGGTTGCCCGGTTCCATTGCCCCAATGCCTGCGCCTGGGGCCCGAGCCCCGGCCTCTTTAGCCGTCCTTTGGCGTCCGGGGCTCGTCCGGTTCCATGATCACCTCGCCACCCGGGACTTGGATGACCTGCCGTTTGAAGTTTTTCACCAGGATACTGTAGTTGCCGGGATAGACATCCTCCAGAGTCGCCCGTCCACCCGAGTCGAGGGGGACGGAGTGCGTGTGCAGGAGTTCGGAGTCCGGGCCGACAGTCTCGTGTTTCCCTCGGTCGGGATAGGCCGAGGCGTTGGTGCCCTCCTCTGCCCCGGGGGCATAAATGGCAATGGAGTAGAGTGTGGGGATTGCGATTTGTGCGCGGTTTTCTCCGGCCTTGAGGGTGACCGGCAGCGTTGCCAACGTACTCACTCTTGTAGCAAAGGTGGCGTTGGATCGAGAATGCATGGAGAGGTGCACGGTGTAGGCACCCACGGAGAGCCCCTTGAAGTCCTGCTGCCCACTGGCGTCGAGTTGGCCGTTGCTATTCGGGCCGGAGTAAAAATAGGATTGAGAGCTGTCTCCTTCGGGGGTTACCGATAGGGCCAGCCGGCCCTCATAGCCGCTGCCCACATAGCCCGCGACAAAAACCTCTAGGGTGGCCGGTTCTTGGAAGTGCAATTCCACTTCGGTCTGAGCCTTGTCAAATTCTACCTTCGCGGAACCATAGCGCGAATGCTTTGCGCTGATGGTGCAGGTTTCGTCCTGGACGGGCACACCCAACAGGGTTTGAGGCTTGCGGTAGTGGTAGACCCCTAGGCTTTTTCGCTCGGGCCGGATACCGCTACTGCTCGAACTTTGACCCTGGCGGGTTTTCAATTGGAAGGCGTCCCCGTTGACCAGGCGTCCCTTAGGGTCAAACATGCGGATGATGAGGGTGTCGTTCGCATCCGGTGCAGGCAACAGCAGATCTTGCTCGAAGGCGAGCTCTCCAATTTCCACGGTGGCCGCCAGAATTGGGGGATCGTTCCATTCGACCTGCAGCCCCAGCATGTAGGTCCCAGGGTCCATGTCCAAGAGGGTGTAGGTCCCATCCCAGTTGCTGCTCCCCGTGGCCTGCGTGTTCTTGAGCAAGGCCACGTCGGGCTCTTGGCCCGTAGGAAGGGGCATCTTCAGGACCCGGGGGAAGTTGGGCGCAGGGCTCCCGTCTGCCGTAAGGATGCGGCCATAGACGCCTCTGCGCTGCTTGAGGTGCAAATTTAGGGGGGGGGCGGCCGTGTCCATGCGGACTTCGAGGACGACCGGGTCCGATGCGAAGCGTGCAAAGCGGAAAGCCTCGCGGGAGTCGAGGCCTTCCATGGAAAGGGCGCGCAGGGAGTAAGCGCCCTCAGTCAGGCGCAGGGGTTGGCCCCCTGTCCAGGCGAATTCTTGAGTGTAGTTGTCCGAGCCCTCATCGGCGACCGAGATCAAGGCCTTCTGGACAGGAGCGCCATGCACATCGGTGACAGTGATGATTAAGCCATGGGTTTGTTCCGCATCGAATTGGATGCGGCTGTTGGTCCGTGCTCGGCTGCTGTTGCGCCGATTTGTGTCGATCTCATAGCCCTCAAGATAGGCACCGATCGACCAGGACCCATCCGGGAGACCCTCGAAGCGATGCAAGCCGAGGGGGTCTGTGATCCCCACGCGCAGGCGAGACCGATTGAGAGCGATGCGCTCCGCTGCCAGGCGCAGTTCCGTGTCGAGGCTTTCGCGTTTGGGTGCAGCAGCCCCCAGCGCATTGTGCTGGCTGATTCCGGAGAACCTGGGCTTGAGGCGCAATTCGACCTCCCCAAGGGGTTGGCCCTGGGTGTCCACGACGAGGACTTCAAGCCACCCGGTTCCCGAATGAGCTTCGACAACTTGGACCGATTCCATGGCGCGCTGCAGGGCCCCATTGGAAACCAGTGCGGGGGATGCACTCCCCGTCGGGGCGACCTCACGCACCGGATTGGGATCCGCTAAGCGGTCCAGGTCATCGAGGCCGGTGGGACCGTCCCCGATGTGTCCGATGCTGGGAAGACCTCGGTTGCTCGCCACAATGGGCGCGCTGGTACCTGTGAAGGAAGAGGGCTGCAGCAGTTGACTGACCCCGAAACCGCCGGCGAGTCCAGCGATGAGTCCGAGGGCGAGTGAGCGAAGGGATATGTTCATGGGAATACCTAGACAGTCAGCCTAGGCCCCAAGGATGGATTTCGCGAGGGAATGTCCCCAATGGGCCGTGAGGCCCATGGAGGGCCGGTTCCATTGCTCTGGCAAGAATTCAGCGCTGCCCCGTTCGTGGTCCCGACGGTCAGTTCAAAGGTAACTCGTCCAAACGTACGGTGCGACCTTCTGCGGCAGACATATCTGCTGCAAACATGACCCGGTGGGTCACCATCGCGATTTCGAGGCTGGTGCGGGGCATGGCCTGGCCCGCATGGGTGCTGTCGGCAAAAGCCTGAAATTGGGGCTGGTAGGGGTGGTCGGACACGTCACCCGAATCGATCAAGCTGGTTTCGAGCTTGGACCACTTGGAGCGCTTGAGGCCATCGAGTTTGTGGCTGTAAAAACGGTCGTCGAGGATCGAGCCGTGGCTGCCCAATAGGTGCACGTGGAAGTAATAGGGCTGGAGGCAATCGATGGCAGAAGCACACTTGGCAATGCGCCCGTCCTTGAAGCGCAGCAGGGTCACGCAGGTGGTGTCGTACTCGTAGGGCTCAAAGATTTCAGACTGGGACTTGGTGCTGAGGCTGGTGACCTCGACCACTTCTCCGTCCATCAAGAACAGGAGCGCATCGAGGGCGTGGCAGCCGGCGGTGGCCAGGCTAGAGGTGCCGATTTCCTTCTTCACATTCCAGGGGAACTGACCGATCCAGGGGCCGATACCGTGGAAGTAATCGATCTCTGCGTAGTGCAAGCTGCCCACCATGCCCTGATCGAGCATGGAACGCATGAGGGAAAACTGAGCGCTGAAGCGGCATTCAAAACAGACCATGGCCTGCACGCCGTTCGCCTTGACCGCTGCCTCGATGCGCAGGGCATCTTCCCAGTTGGTGGCGACGGGCTTTTCGATGATCAAGTGCTTGCCCGCTTCGGCGGCCATGATGGCCTGCTCGGTGTGCAGGTGGTGGGGCGTGCAAATGTCCACAGCGTCGATGTCCGGATCGGCGAGAAGGTCTTGGAAGGAACCCATGGACCGCAGGGGTTGGCCGTAGGTGGAAGCGAGCTCTATTTCGTTTTGCGGGCGCCGGGAACTGACGGCGGTGATGTTGGCTCCAGTGACGGCCTGAAAGGCTTCAATGTGGGCGCCGGCTACGGCACCGAGGCCGACGATACCGACGGAGAGGTCTTGTTTGTTTTCGCTCATGGGGAGAAGGGGATCTGGGGTCGCGGGGGCTACGGTAGCGCAGGGGACGCCTGAGGGGCAGGGTCGGGTTGCATTTGTCGTGTTCCAGGGCCTGGGGCGGGGCGCGCAGCAATCCGGGCAGCCGCTGCGGCAGGCCGATGGGGTGCTGTTGCCCATAGGAGCTGGCTGCTAGGGTGGGCGCGTACCCACTGCCCCGCTCCCCATGACCGAAACCCAAACCAACACCCCCGCACGCCTCCCCCGGCGCGCGTTTCTATCCGCCGCCCTCCTGCCAGCCGCTGGTCCCTTTCTACGTTTTGGCCGATCCCGGGAAAAAGTGCGGGTGGCCATCGTTGGAGTGGGCGGCCGTGGAGCCGGGAACTTGGCGGGGATTCTCGGGGAGCAAATCGTGGCGATCTGCGATGTGGATTCCCAGCAGATCAACGGGGCGCAACAGACCCTCTCGGCCCGCGGTCATGATCCCTCCAAGATCAAGGTTTACTCCGACTACCGAAAGCTGATCGATGCGGGAGGCCTGGATGCGCTCTTGGTGTCGACTCCCGATCACGCCCATGCCCATCCCACGGTCGGCGGCCTGAATGCGGGGCTTGCGGTCTACTGCGAAAAACCCCTGGCCCACACGGTGGAAGAGGTGCAGTTCGTACGCAAGGTGGCCGCCGCTAGCGGAAAGCCGACCCAGATGGGGACCCAAATTCACGCGGGGGAGAACTATCGCCGGGTGGTGGAGTTGGTTCGCGCGGGAGCGATTGGATCTGTGCGCGAAGTGCACGTGGTCTGCGGCAAGGCCTGGTCGGACGGAAGATTCGGTGCTGAAGTACCCGTTCCCGAAAATCTCGACTGGGATCTGTGGCAAGGGTCGGTGCCCGCCCGACCCTACAGTGCTGGCTTGCACCGGGCCAATTGGCGCCGCTTTTGGAACTATGGCACCGGGACCCTGGGGGACATGGGCTGCCATCACTTGGACCTGGTGCATTGGGCTCTGGACTTGGATCTGCCGGATACAACTGAGGCGGAAGGGCCCGAGGTACATCCGGTGGGCACGCCCTCTTGGACTCACGCCCAGTGGCAGCATCCGGCCCGCGGATCCCGGGCTAAGGTCCTGGTGCACTGGTGGGATGGGGGCCACAAGCCCAAGCTCACGGGCCCCGACGGTCAGCCGGTTGAGTGGGGCGATGGTTGTGTCTTCCTGGGAGAGAAAGGGGTCTTGTGCGCGGACTATGGCAGGTACAAGCTGCTGCCGGAAGAGGACTATGCGGAGTTCAGCCCTCCAGCGCCCACGATCGCGCCTTCGATTGGGCATCACGAAGAGTGGTTCCGGGCGATCCGTGAAGGCGGTCCCACCACCTGCAATTTTTCCTATTCCGGTGCGCTTTCGGAAACGGTGCTGCTGGGCAACGTGGCCTTCCGGTCGGGGAAAAAGCTGATTGGTTGCGGGGATGGCAGCTTGGGGGAAAAGGTTCCCGCGGCAAAAGAGTTCCTGTCGACCCCCGTGCGCGAGGGTTGGGAGTTCTAGGCCTCGGCCGGTTTGGATTCCGCTGCCGCCCGTGGGTGGGCCAGTTCATACACCTCGCGCAGTCGTTCGATGGACAGGTGGGTGTAGATCTGAGTGGTGACCAAGTGGGCGTGGCCGAGCATCTCTTGCACGCTGCGTAGATCCGCGCCCCGATCCAAAAGATGGGTGGCGAAGGAGTGGCGCAGGGTGTGGGGCGTGGCCCGACGATGGATGTGGGCCGTGACGAGGTTGCGCTCCACCACCCGCTCAAGGGTGCGCACGGTGAGGCGTGTGCCCCGGGGACCGAGGAACAGGGCGCCGCCGGCCCGGGGCGCGGGCTTGGGTCGTTCCGGATCTTCCCGGTAGGCGGCCAGGGCGGCCAGGGCGTGACTGCCCAGAGCCACCAAGCGTTCCTTGCCTCCCTTGCCCATCACCCGGGCGGTGCCGCTCCTTAGATCTAGGTGCTCTTCATCAAGCCCAATGGTTTCCGATGCGCGCGTGCCCGCCGAGTAAATCACCTCAAGCAAAGCTCGGTCACGGCGGCCAATCGACGTGGCGCTGTCCGGTGCTGCGAGGAGCGCATCCACTTCCTTCTCGGAAAGAACGCCGGGTAGGTTGCGCGGGGTGCGTCGGCGGCGCAGGCCCACGGCCGGGCTGGCTTCCAGTTGACCCTCTTCCACTAGCCACTTGAGCAAGCCGCGTACGGCGGACAGTTTGCGTTGGACGGAAGTGCCCGCGAGGCCCTTGTCCTCTAAGCGACCGAGATAAGCACGCATGGCCCGAGGGGCTAGGTCACTAGGCACTTCGACTCCGCGCTCTTCACAGAACTGGGCGAAGAGGGCTAGGTCCGTGCCGTAGGCGCGCAGTGTGTGCTCGGACACACCCTTGGCGTTCTTCAGTCGGCGTAGGTACTGATCGATCCACTCGTCCATGAACCTGCGATCATCCCAAGTGGAGCACCCGGGATCTAGTCCCTTGAGTCACTCTTGGTCGTGGGGCTAGTTTGGGGCAAGCCCTTGCTGCGGGCTTGGGCTCGGGCGCCCCAGGCCGCCACCAGAATTTCCCTGGAAGCGGGGTTGATGCCCGCCACAAAACCAGCCTTCTGCGCCGCTTGGGTGGCCTGGACAAACGTGCTTTCGGCCACCGCTTGGGCGGCCAGGTACTGTTCTAGGTGGGCCAAGCGAGCTTCGGTGGCGGCCAAGGCTGTGGCTTGTTGGGCGACAGTCTTTTCCAGGGCAGCAAGGGCAGCCGGGTCCTGGGCTGCGGGGAATCCAAGGCAGCAGAGAGCCAGGGGCAGGGTCAGGAGGGCTGAGCGATGAGTCATGGGTGAAGGATCGACCGCCGAGGGGGGCAATCTGAAGGGCCCCTGGCTGGGGCTGGAGAGAATCCCGAGGTTTGGCAACCAGCCGGACATGCTCAAACTGGGCCGGGGTTTTATACAATCAGAGAATCATGAAAAACCTCACTCTAGGGATCGCCGGCATTGCGTTGGTCTGCTCCGCTCTTTCTTTCGGATCCGGCAACGCCGGGATCGAGAACGTCAAGGTCGGCGACACCATCGACACGACCTTTTCCAAGGCCCCAGCTGACTCATTCGGCGTGAAGTCCTTCAAGGACCTGCGGGGCACTCCCATTTTGGTTGAGTTCTGGGGCACCAGGTGAGGCCCCTGTGTTGGGGGGTCCGTGCCGGCCACCGTCAAACTGAAGGAAGAATATGGAAGTGACCTCGCCGTGATCCTGGTGGAGTGCCAGGGCGCAGATGAGGCCAAGTTCATGAAATTCGCTGCGGGCCACAAGTGGCTCGGGCGGGAAATGATGTGGACCCGCGAGCGTCCATTCATGACCGGCGCCAAGGGGCTGCCGAACTACGCCCTGCTGGATGAGACCGGCACGATCGTGGCCATGGGGAATCCCATGCGAGATCATGGCAAGATCACCAGTGAGATCGATGCGGCCATCGCCCGCAGCAAAAAAGGTCCCAAAGGCTTGCCCAAGGAAGTGGCCAAGTTGCGCAAGTTGCGCGTCAAGGGTCAATGGGCCAAGGCCCGCGCGGCATTGATCAAGGAAGAGGCGGGCGCGGAAGGCACCGTTGCTGTGGCCCTGGGCCTTGAAAAGGAAGAACTCGAGCGGGCCTTTGCCAGTCAATTGGCACGCAGCGAGTGGCTCTTTGAAAACGGCTATCCCCAACGTGCTTTGGACCTGGTCGAAGTTTTGGTCAAGGGATCCAAGCGCGATGATGTGCTCCTGGGACGTCTTGAACCCTTGGCCGAAAAGTATGAAGAGGCAGAGGGCGAGCTCGCCGCCGCCAAGGCTCTGAGTCGTTTGGAGCGCGCTTTCTATGAGGAGGGCCCGGACGAAAAATTGAGCCAGCGGATTGGCAACATGGCCTCCAAGCATGAGGGCACCCGCGTGGCCATCCGCGCCGCAGTCCTTGCGGAATGGGCCGCAGAGTAGGCTAGAGGGATCCAAAAGGATCTGAGCACCAACAGGCCCAACGCCGGCTGTCCCTGACGGGCTGACGGTTCTTTGGGGCATGCGACCAACGCTCGCCCGGGATGACCCACGTCACCCCGGGCGAGGGTTTTTTCTGCACGGCGCAGGGTCGCCGGTTTTGAATAGAATGTCCCAGGTGAACCCTTCTCCTCTCAAAAATCAACTCGGCGATCGCGTGGTCTTGTCCCTAGGCGGTGGGGCTGCGCGAGGCTTTGCGCACATCGGGGTGATTCGAGGCCTCGAAGAGGCGGGCATCGAGATTGCGGCAATTGCCGGGTGCTCGATTGGCTCGGTTGTGGGGGGCGTTTATGCGGCGGGCGGGCTTGATGATTACGAGCAGGCCGTGCGCGGCCTTTCCCGCCGAGATGTCTTGGGCATGTTGGACGTGTCCTTGCCCCGGGGCGGTTTGTTCACCGGGGACAAGATGGCGCGCTTCGTCAAAAAGTTCATCGGGGACCAGTTGATCGAGGATTTAACCCTGCCCTATGCCGCTGTTGCGGTGGACCTGGGGAGTGGGGCAGAGATGTGGCTGAAAAACGGTTCGCTCTTGACCGCCATTCGAGCTTCCTCGGCGATCCCGGGGGTTTTTAGGCCGATTCTGGTGGGCAATCGGTGGCTTGCGGATGGGGGACTGGCTTGTCCCCTGCCATTGGAAGCAGCAGGTGCTCTTTCCGATCTTCCCATCGTGGCGGTGGACCTGAATGCAATTGAGTCAGATCGTGGTGCGGGCCCCTTGCCCCCAGCGGATTCCAGTGAGGCCGCTCCTTCCAATCCCGGGTTCGTCAATGCCCTTGGCTCGGGCCTGGCAATCGTCTGCAATCATCTGACCCAAGCGCACCTGGCGCAGAATCCTCCGGCCCTGCTGTTGCAACCCAAGCTTGCCAAGCATGGCCTGTTTGATGTCAGTGCAGTGGATGAGGTGATCAGGTTGGGGTACCAGGCCGTGACCGAGGCGGCCCAATCCGATCCAGCGCAGCCCGCCTAGGCTGGCAAAGAAAAAGAAACCTGAACAATTCCAAGATTGTTTGTCCCAATTGGGCTCCTCGTTGTTTGAAGCTCGCAGTGGACCCCTTGTCGAGGTCCAGGGGGCGGAAAGGGTGGTTACCCCTACGCTCATGGACAAGCGAGGATGCTGTTGCGTCCTCGCTTGTCTCTTTTAGGCTTACTCTGCCGCGAGACAGGCGCCGGTGATCCAGCCTGGCAGGTGGTTGCTGTTCAGACGTCTTCGGGCGCGCTGACTCCGCGCAGCAGCAAGAGCGGGATGAAGAGGAAAACCGCCCCCAGCAAGTAGGGCGCCTCGGAAGCCCAACTGAAGAACAGGGCCCCTCCCAGGATCGGACCTGCCGCCCGGGCTGCACTGCCCATGGAGCGGAAAATACCCAGGGAGAACCCCTGGGACTCCCGCGGGGAAAGCCGGCTGGCCAGGGACGAGAGGGACGGCATGACGAAGGCCGAGCCCACCGCCAGGAACGCCAAGCCCAGGTAAAGTTGTCCAACGCTGTGGGTGAGGCCCACCAGCAGGAAACCGGGCACGGTCAGCATGATTCCTGAGCGGCCGAGTTTGCCCTCCCCCAGAATCGGGCTCAAGCGGCGCACCAAACCGCCTTGCACCAGGGCGATGGTCAGGCCCACAAAGATGAACATATAGGCGTTGTCCATGGGCGTAAAGTCCAGCCGGCTGGTGGTCATGAACGCCAGGGTGAACTCCATGGCGGCGAAGGCCAAGAGGTAGCTGAAGTAGGCCAGGTTTGTGCGTCGCAGGCTTGGATTATCGATGCTCTTGAGCGCTTTGAACGGGTGCAGGGTGCGGGTTTTCGCATTGGCTCCCCGGAGCTTGGGGGGCAAGGTTTCGGGCAAGAACCGGAGGGCCACGATGAAGTTCATCAGGGAAATCACAAAGGCGATGAGGGCGCAGCCACTGAAGGGGTTGAGCCCATAGGGCACGAGACCGGGCAGGCTCTTGGTCAAATCCCAGCCGGCGGTCAAGCCTCCCAGGGCGGGACCCAGCACAAAGCCCAAGCCGATGCCCGCACCAATCATGCCCATGCCCTTGGCGCGGTTGGCACCATCGGTCACATCCGCCACGACCGCCGTGGCGGTGGAGATGTTGCCGGCCATGATGCCCCCGACTAGGCGCGCCACGATCAACAGCCAAAAAGGTCCTGCGAAGAACCAGACCACATAGGAGATTGCCGTGCCCCCCAGGGTCAAGAGCAGCACCGGGCGCCGACCGCGGGTGTCGCTCAGGGAACCCCAATAGGGAGCGAACAGGAATTGCAGCACCGAATAGAGCGAGCCCAAGATGCCTCCGAAAAATGCGTACAAGGCCATGTCTTCGACTCCGCCATCTGTACCTGCGGCGAGGCCTGAAAGCCAGTGGGACAGTTGCCCCACTAGGGAATCGGGTCCCTCGTTCGTGACGTAGTGTTCGAGCAGGCTGGGGAAGAGGGGGAACAGGACGCTGAACCCGATCATGTCGAAGAAGACGATGGAGAAGGCCAGCAGGAGGGCCTTGCGGGGAGCGGTGGGGGACTGGGTCATGTGCGCAGGGTACTGGCAAAGAAGGCGGGGAGTGCATTCTTTGCACCCCATGGCATTTGAGCCGCTATCCTGCTCGGATGCCCGAGGCCCCCCCGTTCATTTTCCGTCCAAGGGTGCGCGCCCTTGATCAGGCCTTGGATGGAGAGCAACTTTTGCTGGCCCTTGGGGGCTTGCGCGGGGTGGTCTTGCTGGACAGCGCCGCTGGGCAACCCCGGCACTTCAGTTTGATCGGGTTCGAGCCTCTGGAGGGAATCTCCTTGCCCCGATGCCTTGGGGAACTGGAAAGCTATTGCGCCAGCTTGGTGCTGGCCGAGGGTTGCGAGCCAGTCCCCGGTCCGTTCCAGGGAGGCTTCATGGGGGCCCTTGCCTATGACCTAGGTGTTACCGGCGAGGAGTTGGACCTGCCCCAGGAGCCGGGCTTGAGGGAGCCGATCTTGGGTGGGCTCTATACGGATTTTGTGGTCACGGACCATCAGGCGGGGAAAAGTTACCTGGTGCTGGGGGAAGAGCCGGGTGACGGACGACCTAGCGTTGAGGAACGGGCGGCAAGGGTCGCGACCCTCATGGCGCAACCTCGCACACCCTCCACTTGGGAACCCCTCGGTCCCCTGGTGCGCCACACCCCCGCGCCGATTCATCAGGAACGCATCCGCATCGCCCAGGCAGAGATCGCGGCGGGAGAATACTATCAGGCGAACCTTGCCCATCGCATGACGCGCACCATCGGCGCCGATCCTGTGAACTTGTACCTGGCACTGCGCCGCTGGAACCCCGCGCCCTATATGGGGTACTTGGGGAGCGAGCACCTGTCCCTGTTGTCTTCGTCACCGGAACTGCTGATGGAATGTAGCGCGGGGAAATTGCGTTCGCGGCCGATCAAGGGCACCTTGCCCCGGGGACGGACACCCGCCGAAGACCGGGCCAATGCTAAGGAACTCTTGGCAAGCGAGAAGGATCGGGCCGAGCTCGCCATGATCGTTGATTTGGTGCGGAATGATTGCTCACGGGTGGCCCAGGTGGGCAGCGTGCGCGTGGGGCCCTTGCCTGAATTGGAGAGCCACGCATCGGTGTTGCATCTGGCTGCAGATGTGAGCGCCGACCTGGCTGAGGGACGCACGGCCTTCGATGCTCTGGCCGCTCTGTTCCCAGGAGGTTCGATCAGCGGAGCGCCCAAGCTGCGTTCCATGGAGGCCATCGCTAGGCTGGAGGGGGAGGGCCGCGGATTCTTCACCGGCAGCCTCGGTTTCCTGGACTGCGCGGGGAATGGGCTCTTCAACATTCTGATCCGGACCCTGGTGGCCCGGCCCCAGGGTCCGGAGTCCACCCAAGAGGTCACTTTTTGGGTAGGGGGCGGAATCACCGCTGCCTCGGATCCCGTTGCAGAGGAAAGAGAGACGAGGGTCAAGGGAGCCCGCCTGGCGGCTGCTCTGGAGGGGGGAAGCACCCCTTCCGAGGCCCTGGGCCTCTCTCTGGATGGGGATGAAATGGTGCCCCGGCATCCTTTTTGCTAGATCTACCCGGCGGCAGACTCTCTCCGACCAGTCTCGGACGGGTTTTGCACCCCTCGCGACCCTAGGATGGGGTCAGGCCCCAAGACCCACGAATACCATGATCCACTCCCTGCTGTTTTTCCTCACCTGCCCCATCGCGGCCCCGGTTGCTGCGCCGATCTTACCCCCGGAACCGACTCCGGTCCTGTTCCAGGACGAAGAGGAAAAACCCGACAAGCGTCCCGAAATCAAGGAATTGGTCGACGCCTTCGCAGGGCACATCAAGAAGCGCGGGGAGGAAGATCGGGAGGCCCTTGCGGAGGTGGACAGCATGCTCGGTGAGTGGGAAATGTGCGGTCCCAAGGATCGCAAGGACATCATCCGCATCCTGTCCCGGAGCTTGAACGAGAAGCGCAAGGCGGACAAGGACGGCCGGCCCAACAACATGCTGTTTGTGGCGGTTGCCGTGGCATTCGGGCGTATGGGACCCGAGAGCGCACCGGAATTGATGAAGTGGATTGAGAACAAGAAGCACCGCAAGGATGTGACACTTCAGCGCCAATTGGTTTTGTCCTTGGGCAAGACCGTGGACGACAAAGGCCGCAAGCTCCTGATCGATCTTTTGGTGAATAAGTATGCTGCGATCCAGGCTGCCGCCGCTGAAGCCCTCGGGAACTACAGCAAGAAGGATCAAAAGGTTCGCAAGGAGGTCTTTGAGGAGGTCCTCAAGGTGCTGAACTCTGCTTACAACGCCAAGGAAGGGGCGACCACCGATCGCGAAGCCCAGGAGCGTTATGATGTGATTGCCGCGTCGATGATCACCACGCTGCAGGGGCTATCGGGGGCCACCATCCGCACGCCGAATGATTGGCGCAAATGGTGGAATGACAATAAGCACAAAAAGTGGGACGATGTTTGAGCTTCGGTCGTTCTAGGGATTGGTGATGCGCGATTTTGAACGGGATGAAGTGGGCCCGGGCCAATCCCCCATGGGGGCCTTGCCCTGGGCGCTGTTGGGGCTCGGCCTGCTGTTGGCGGCCGGGGTCGTGATCGTGCGTTCTTGGCCTTCTCATGCGCCTGTGCGGGTGGTGCCTCCGGAGCAGACCGAGAGTCTGGTTGCGGGATGGGAAGTGGAATGGACTGCAACCGCTGGGGAAGATGAAGAGAACTCCGTGGTGCGCCTCGAACCCCTGCATCCAAGACCCGAGCGCCAGGCTTTTGACGGGGCTGCCTTGAGCCGAGTCTTGAAGCGCGAGGGAGAACCCTGGCTCTTGACCTTGCCCTCAGAATTGTCCTCCGCAGCTTGCCAGGTGCAACTGGGCGCGGGCGGGACCTTGGACATCGTGCCCCCTGGAACCCATCCGGTCCAGCGGGTGCTGCATGCGACATCCCAAGGAAACCGGCGGGTGCTGTTTGGGCCCGCACCCACGGCTCCGATCCTGGTATTGGACGGAGTCTTGCACCCTATGCAGTTCCGGGAGCGGCCCACGCCTGCAATGGAACAGCCCCTTTTGGAGGGTCAGTGATGAGGTACTTTTTGGTGGTGGGTTTGCTTCTCATGGGTTGTGCTGATGAGGGTGCGAACTCAAAGCAAGTGGATCCGGTGCTCGATGAACAGGCCTCCGTGGAGGTGATTGCGCCGAGCCCCAAAGTGGACCCGGCGCTGGAGGAGAGCCTGCGGCGTATCGTGGTCCTTGAAGATCTGTTAGCGCAAAAGGACGCGCTTCTGTTTTCCCGCGAGATGGAGTTGCTTCGTTTTCAAGGCACTCTGGCCGGTATCAAAGGAGCACCCGATTCGGATCTGGCGATCCAAGCTCGGGGGGTCACCGTGGATGGCACCACCGCGGAAGGAAATACCGCGGAAGGAAATAC
>CALEMP010000125.1 GCA_937910685.1 uncultured bacterium | reverse complement strand
GGTTACCCTGAACACCAATCGCTTCTGGACCGCACAACACAGCGTTGAGGTTGGTCCGTGAGCTTCGATAGCAGATCCTAGGAATCTGGTTGGGGTATGATGCTTGCATCGTACCTCAGCCCTCTCTGTACCGAGCTCAGCCTCCCCATGACTGCATCTCCCCAATCCTGGCTACTTTCGATGGCTTTCTTGTTGCTGTCGGGTTGTAGTGCAAGTTCTCGGCCATTCGATCTGCCAGCCCGCCCCTCCGGTGGTGTCTTCCAGACGACCAGCCAGAACGGCACTGTACTCTTTGAAACTCCCGCTGAGCTGATGGGGGCTCAGGTTGTGGCGGAGGCCATAGACAGGTACTACGACAAAGCTGCGGCAGCCCTCGGGTGCCGGAGGAATGAGCCCGTAGACGTGTGGCTGATTCCGGGTTGGCGCAGCCTTGGGAGCACAAACCAGGATCGCATCATCTTCGATTCTAGCCCCAGGTCGCTCTCGTATGCCGACCTCACCCTCGTTCATGAGTTTGTCCATTGGCACTCAGAGGGTTCCGTGCTCGAAGAGAACCTCCCTCACTCCATGATTGAGGGGATATGCGAATACATCGCGATATCCCTAGTGGAGCGTGGAAGGGCCTTTCGGCTGAACTTGTATTCCGAACTGCTGGAGGAGGCATGGGCGCGCGGCGACGCACTCGCTTTGTCAGCAAGGCTCAGCATCGACAAGGCTGAGTGGCTTTCGCTTGATAGAACCACGCGCTACGAACTCTATGCACTCTCCTACACCATCGTTGCGAGGATTGGATTGGATAGGGTGTGCGAAGAAGCCCGCATCGGGCCGCTGTCGGTTGATGACATGCTTCGCTTGGCCTGCCCAGGGGAAGATGGAGTCGAGAGCCTGTTCAAGTCCTGAGAGCGCGGCTCGCGCACAGACAGAGCCGTTGCTACCGGAGATCGGAGTGTAAACACCCCTACTTTCAAACCCATCCGGATCTCACCTTCCAAGGTGACGCGCAGCTCATGCACCTACCAAGATCACTTGCGAGCCAAGCCATCATTACTCTACTTGTTGGAGCAACTTCGGGAGCCGCCTACAAGCACTACGCTCAAGCGGACAGCCATTGGAACTCCACCCACTACCGACTGGATGAACGCGCGACGTTTTCACTAGGGTCAGGCCTTCCCTTCTCGTCGCAATTTTTCATGGGGGCGCGAGGTGAACGGATAGATGTGCCGAGCCCCAAGGGCGTGGAGTTGGACTACGGAAGTGCCACCTGGTGGAGCATTGAAGAGACCGGCCGGATGCACCTCTGGGATGCAAACCGCATCGAGGTCTATCCTGTGCTCCAGAAGTAAGCCCAGGAGGTAGTGGTGGTCTCTAGGAGGCCGATATTTCTGCTGGCCCTCAGCTAGGAACCCCAGACCATCGGAACGCCACCCAGATCTGACGTAGTGGATGGCCCCAATTACCGGCCTAATCGGACAACCCAGAACTTAGCCCCATCGGGGGGCTCGGGGCCCTCTTGCCGCCAGCCGAGACGCCCGGCGCTGCCCTTTTGTCCTTGTGCCCCGTATGCGGGCGGCGTATCAAGAGCTGATGGAGAGAATAAATACAGTGTCGGAAGGCCGTCTGAGACCATCTAGGCAAACTTCAAGGCGGTTTCCGGGGACCCTACTTCTAGCAGTTGCGCTCGTGCCTAGCTGCATGACCACCACAGCCATCGGTGACCCGGAGAAGTTCGCCGGTGACATAGAGTTCTATCTGCAAGTTGACGCGGATCCTCTTGGGCTCTCAGGTGACATTCATGACTGGTTGTCGGGCCTTGGATACCACGTGCAACTTGGCCGCCCGCCTTATCGGGGGGAAAGCGTTCAGGAACCACGGCCTGATCGCACGTCCCAGGGGAGTGGATTCTTCGTTGGTGACGGTAGCGCGATTGTCACGAACGCGCATGTTGTCGGGGACGCCAGCAAGGTCGTCGCTGTCTCCACAGATGGCGTGCAGCATCCCTGTCGCGTAATTTCGCTAGATCGGAAGAACGATCTTGCGCTGCTCCGTCTGGATGGCACGTGGAAGAGTCCCACGGCTTTCTTCATCGCCGACATAGCCGAGGTGTCACCTGGTGACCCAATTTGGATCGTCGGGTACCCACTAGCGGAGACCCTAGGGGTCCGACCGCGACTAACAGAGGGCAGCATAAGCGCGCTCTATGGCCTTGCAGATGACCCCACGCGAATTCAATTCTCAGCCCCCATACAGCCCGGGAATAGCGGCGGCCCAGTCCTCACCCA
>CALEMP010000124.1 GCA_937910685.1 uncultured bacterium | reverse complement strand
GACTGGGCCCATAAGACTGGGCCCATGCCCTTGAAATCCCTTGGGGCCGCTGCGGGCTTCTCGCCAGAGCCCACCGAGGGCGAGGAATGATGAACCTACGACCCTGAGAATTGCAGGATCAGGCTAGTACGCCAGCGATCGGGTATGCGGCTTCGACTCCGGTGAGTTTGAAGTCGAGCCCCCGTGAACGGAAGGTGAGCTGCTCGTGGTCGATGCCCAAGCAGTGCAGGATTGTGGCATGCAAGTCATGGACGGTGACGGGGTTCTCGACGACGTTGTAGGAGAACTCGCAGGTGCTGCCGTAAGAAATGCCGGGCTGGATGCCGCCGCCGGCCAACCAGATGGAGAAGCAGCGCGGGTGGTGATCGCGACCGTATTGCTTGGGAGTCAGTTCGCCCTGGCAGTAGACCGTACGGCCGAACTCACCGCCCCATACCACGAGGGTCTCATCGAGCAGCCCACGCCGTTTGAGGTCTTTCAACAGGGCGGCCTGGGGCTGATCCACGTCCTGGCACTGGAGGGGTAGATCGCGAGTGACGCTGCCGTGGTGGTCCCATCCGCGGTGGTAGAGCTGAATGAAGCGCACATCACGTTCGGCCATACGGCGAGCCATGAGGCAGTTATATGCATAGGTGCCCGGCTTGCGCACGTCGGGGCCATACATGTCGAGGGTTGCTTCCGACTCGTCAGAAAAGTCCGTGAGGTCGGGCACGCTCGCCTGCATCTGGTAGGCCATTTCGTACTGGGCGATGCGGGCGAGTACTTCGCTATCCCCGTTGGCATCCGCTTGTCTCCCGTTGAGCTCGGCAAGCATGTCGAGCATTTTGCGGCGGTCGGAGCGGCGCATGCCAGCGGGGTCATTCAGGAACAGAACGGGATCTCTGCCCGCACGGAATTGCACCCCCTGATGCTGGCCCGGAAGGAAACCCGCGCCCCACAGATGCGAGAACAGAGCCTGCATCTGGCCGCGACCCTGACTGATCATGACCACGAAGTTCGGCAGATCCTTGTTGGCGTTTCCGAGCCCATAGGAAAGCCAGGCCCCCATGGAGGGGCGACCAGGGGACTGATGGCCGGTCTGCATGAACGTCACAGCGGGGCTGTGATTGATTTGCTCGGTGAACATCGACTTGATCACGCAGATGTCCTCGGCCATTTCACCGGTCCGGCGCAGCAAATCGGAAACCCACAACCCGTCCTGGTGATTCGCGTGCTTGGTGAACGTGAAGGAGGACGGGGCAATCGGAAGACGCGCCTGGTTCGATGTCATACCGGTGAGCCGCTGGGATCCGCGCACCTCTGGCGGAAGGTCCATGTCATAAAATTGCTTGAGCCCGGGCTTGTGGTCAAAAGTATCCAACTGGGACGGGGCGCCCTCCTGGAAAAGATAGATCACCCGTTTGGCCTTCGGCGCGAAATGGGGACCTTTTGCTTGCGAAGGGTTTTCACCGGCCAGTAGCTGCCCGAGCGCAGGTCCCCCAAGCAGGCCAAGTCCAGCGGTACCCGCAGACTTCAAGATCGCCCGGCGGTTGAGGTTCAGCAAGTGGTCGTTGAGCGGATTCATGGTGTTCTCAATCTCTAACGATGGTTTCATCTAGGTTGAGGATCGTGCTGGCGATCAGCATCCAGGAGGCGAGCTCAGCCTCGTTGCCTCCAAAGGATCCCATGGCACTCGCCTTGGCAGCAATCCACACGCCCACCTTGCCCCCCTTGAAAGCGCCGCCGTCCGCATCCTGCAGGCCCAGCTCGGAAAGATGCAGATCACGGTCTCCGACCCTGAACAGGTTGCCGATGGTCAGCTTGAGGGGCCCCCGACGATCTGCGGGGTCCTCGATTTGCGCCCGGTCGAAGTCGAACAGGGTCCGGACACTTGTGGAATTGGACCCGGGGCCAAAGGTGAATTTTGCGTTGCCTACGGCCCACCTACCGGCGTGTTTTTGGCCAATACTGATCGGCTTGGCAAATCCCCCTTCGAAGCGCGATGCAATGAGATCCGCCGCCGGATCCGCATCAAAAGCATTGCCTTGGGTGCCGCTAATATCCGAATCCCAAAAAGCGTTCGAGTCCTCGCCCCCGATCAGGTATTCCGTATGCGCAGAGAGGGTCACCGGGGTGATGGCCGCGTACGCATAGCCGTCCGCATCCGGCGTCGAGCCATCTGGTACGGTCACGGAGGCCAGCAACGTCACGCCCCTGCCGGGATACTCCCCCTGGCTCAGCAACTGACCCGCATCCTTGGGCGCGTCCTGGAACCTCGCCTGAAAGCTCGCCAGCCCTTGGCTGAGCACCTTGAGATCTTCAGCTGAAGGGCGGCGGCTCGTGACACGCAAGAACAAGGATGCAAGCCGGCTCTCGGTGGTCCCCTCGGTTTCCAATGTGCGTATGGCCAGTACCTTGGCGCACTCAAGATACTGCTCGTCGTTCATAATCGCGAGCGCTTGCAGAGGCGTGTTGGTGGCCGTTCTCCGGGTATTGCAGCCGTTGCGTTCCGGGGCGTCGAAGATGCTCATGGTCGGCGGCGGGCTGGTGCGTTTGTGGAAGGTGTAGATGCTCCGGCGATACAGGTCGTCCCCATTTCCCCGCACGAAATGTCCCGTGGTCGAGCCCGGGTTGGCTTTTTCGACCCACAGCCCTGCGGGCTGGTAAGGGTTGACCGGTGACCCGCCGAGTTTTTCCACCAGCAGGCCAGAGGTGAACAGGGCGGCGTCGCGAATCTGCTCGGAACTCAAACGCTGACGAGGGAAGCGACCCAGCAGGCGATTGTCAGGATCCAATTCCGCCAGATCAGGACGGATGGTGGAGGCCTGCCGGTAAGTGGCGCTGGTCACAATGAGCCGCAGCAACTCTTTGGTACTCCATGTCTTCTGATACTCGACGGCCAGGAAGTCGAGCAGGTCCGGGTGGCTTGGATATTCCCCTTGCACCCCGAAATCGTCCACCGTATCCACGAGACCCGTACCAAAAACACCCTGCCACAAACGGTTCACGGTGACCCGGGCCAGAAGCGGGTTCTTTTCGGAAACCAGCCAGCGAGCAAGTCCTAGACGGTTCTCCGCAGCGCCCTTGAGGGGTGCGCCAAGGACACCTGGAAGCCGGCGTGTCACGGGGCGGGATTCGTCGGGCTGATCGTACTGGCCGCGCGTAAGAACAAAAGTTGGCCTGGGCGTTTCGCCCTCGTCCATGACCATCACCCCGACCTTTTCCCCATCTGGGTTGAGGGGTGACGCGATCTCGATGAACGGCTTGTAAGCAGGAGCTGTGCCCCCTCCGTCTGAGTGCTCCTCCGTGCTGGAGTTGAAATAGGAGAGCAAGCTGTAGAAATCAGCCTGGGGCAGCGCGTCGAACTTGTGGTCGTGGCAGCGGCAACAACTGAAACCGAGACCAAGAAAGACAGTCCCCACGGTCTCTACGCGGTCGGCGGCATATTCATTGAGGTATTCAGCGGCCAGCGTCCCGCCCTCCACGGTGATGGGATGGTTGCGCAGGAAAGCGGTGGCAAGGATCTGCGTGGGTTTCGCATCCGGAAGCAAGTCCCCCGCAAGTTGTTCCACCACAAACTCATCAAAGGGCATGTCGCGGTTGTAGGCCTCGATGACCCAGTCGCGCCAGGGCCAACCGGTTCGCCGGACATCCTGCAGATAGCCATTGCTGTCGCTGTAGCGTGCCAGATCGAGCCAGCTCGCCGCCATGTGTTCGCCATAGCGGGACGAGGCAAACAGTCGCACCACTTGCCTCTCATACGCACCGGGCTCTTGATCCCCAAGAAAGGCGTCGAGCTCTTCAGGGGTTGGCGGTAACCCGGTCAGATCAAAGGAGAGCCGCCGCAGCAAGGTGTTACGGTCAGCCTCGGGTGAGAGATTACTCTTCGCCTCGGCCAGTCGTTGACGAACAAATGCATCGATCGGGTTTCCGCCGCCGGGAGGGATTTTGGGACGTACCGGCGGGATGAATGCCCAGTGCTCTTCGTATTTGGCGCCCGCGTCGATCCAAGCGCGGATCGCCTCTTTCTGCTCGGCGGTCAATGTCCTGTGCGTCTTGGCCGGCGGCATGATTTCGCCGGGATCGGAACTGGTGATGCGACGCCAGACCTCGCTGGATTTGGCGTCCCCTGGGACGATTGCCCTTTCGTCGCTCTCCAAGTGGCTCAAGGCGTCTTCCTGCACATCAAGCCGCAGTCCCGCCTCTCGATGTTTTGCGTCGGGGCCGTGGCAGGCAAAACAGTTTTCCGAGAGAATCGGGCGTATGTCTCGGTTGAAGCTTGGGGCCGGTCGGTCATCGGGCGATGCGGAATCCACCAATGCAAGCAGGCCCACAAAAATCAACCCTGCGTTCTGACCGAATGGTTTCATGAGCTTCATGTTTCCGCTTCCCTGTTCCGCAGCTTCGGTAGAAGGCCCGCATCCGAACTTGTACTTCCATGACGAACCAGCCGGTCAGCCCGGAAGGTTCGCGACGCCAGCCCCCTGGAAGAGGATGAGCTCCTTTCTCGCGCCGTCAGTATAGCCCGACCCCAACAACCCGTCCAGGGCCTATGTGGACCGGGTCCGTTGAGTAGAGCCAGCAGCAGCTGCCACGGCGTTCGCGCACAAACCCCAAGAGTCCCACAAGTCCCCCACCGTTGACGAAGTCGGTGGACGAGGTCAGTTGGCGGCGGCCACCGACCTCGACCTGCTCCTAATCGGCCCAGGTGTTGACACGATCTTTTCGGTGCACGCGGGAGTTCATGCCCTTGACCTGCAGCTGGGCAAAACCGGGGCCTATGGGCAAATCCCCAGAACCAGGTGAGGGCTGAGATTTGTCCACCAATACCAGCCTTGAATCTTTTTTTCTGTGAAGTGATTCCGGAGATACCTACGATTCCCCCATGCACATTCTGATCATCAACTTTAATTTGAACGACTTGAGCCACGCCCAATACGAAGAGGTCTGCGACAGTCTCGCTGAGACCTTCGCTGCCGTCCCGGGCTTGGTCTCCAAGCATTGGCTCGCCAATGAAGAGGCGAACACCTACGGGGGCGTTTACCTTTGGGAGAATCGCCAGGCCATGGTGGACTACAAAGAGTCCGAGCTCTTCAGCGCCATCGGAGCCAACCCCGCTCTGATCAACATTACCGCTACAGACTTCGAGGTCATGGCGGGGCCGTCCACGGTAACGGGCGTCCCGCATCCCGCCTAGCCAGTTGGGGGGTTGCAGGATGGCCTCAGGGTTGGGTGTGCACACACGCGCCTGATCATCGCTCAGTTCTGTACGACCCCTGACATCTGGAGCGTCAGCTAATCGCCCTCTCAAACTTTCCCGGTCACGTCACATTGACCGCGTTGTAAGATTGAGCCCATGCCCCAAACCCTTCTCTGCGTTCTGCTATCTCTCGCTGCTTGCGCGCCGGTCCCGAGGTCCCACTCCACCATCAGGGGGGACGACTCGGGGTTCCTGGGGGCATTGAGTTTTTCTCACCAACTCAGCAAGTCCACCGTAGAAGAAAGCACCTATGGAATCCGCCTTGAGCTAGAAGGAATGGGTGGCAACATCACCCAGAACATTCCCAGCGATCGAACGGTGCAGCTCGATGACGTTGTCCTTACTGGGCCCGGGGAATTGGACCTGGATTTCAACTACCGGTCCGCCACCCTTGGTTTCTACATGGGCAAGACCATGGGCCCGTGGAAGCTCGAAGGGCTCGTGGGTCTCGCGCACTCCAACCTCCATGCTCGGGGACGATTGGGAGGCTTGACCGATTCGGCGGACCTTGAGAGCACCGCCCTGCATTTGAGCGGAGACGCCAGCTACCGATTCGGCTCGTCCACCGAGGTCTACTATCGCTTGGGTGGGATGCCCCTCGTCGAGCGAGGCGAAGCGACGATTTTTCAAACCCAGCTTGGAGGCCGCTGGAAGATCAACCAAACCCTGACAATCTCTGCTGGGATGCAAAGCTGGAACTACTTGCGAAAACGACGGGGGGGAAGCTCTGGACCCTCCGGTATGGATCTCACACTCAGTGGACCCTTTTTGAGACTCGGGTTCCTGTTCTAGGGGTAATTGGGTCGCTCGGTGTCCTTTGGCGGCCCTATTGCCCTCAGGAGCGTCACTGGGAATAGACTTTTGCAGGCACCCCGATACAATGGCCCCAGCTTCTCGGGGCAACTCCACCGGGAAATACCCGTGCCCGCCCCTCGAATCGGCCCTCCCAGCCGGGCCCCCCAAAATTTGGCGACTCTCCCATGAGCAACAGCAAAAAGTACATCCCCTCCCAGCGCGAGCAGGCATTCCTCGACACGGTCGAGAGTCCGCGCTATGAGCGCGAGAACATGAACGGTCTCAAGCCTTTTTTCGGGGGTCGCGTGGCAGAGGACATGCAGGGCTTCTACAGCCCCGACGAACTGGATGCCCTCCGCAAACTGCAGGGCACCGAGCGTGATGTGGAACATCGCATGCCGGTCAAGATGACCCGCCACTACTTCAACTTGGCCCGCCAGAGCGACCCGATCAAAAAGCTCGTCAAGGCAACACCCGAGGAAACCATCGACATGATGGGCGCCGAGGACCCCGGGCACCAGATGGACTACAGCCCGGTGGAAGGCCTCTTGCACAAGTACGAGATGGGCTTGATGTACGTGGTGTCCACCTGCTCCGCCCACTGCCGCTTCTGTTACCGCGAGGAACTCATCGGTCGCAAGGAAGTCGCACGCCTTGACGGTACGGTGGCCAAGAAGGGCATGGCTCAAATCGGCGAAATCAGCGACTACATCCACGAACACAATACAGCGGTGACGAACAACGGCGGGCGTCACCCGGATTCCGGTCGGGAGAAACTGCGCGAGATCCTGCTTTCAGGGGGCGACCCCATGGTGCTCTCCAACGCCAAGATTGCAGCATGGTTGGGTTCCCTCGCGGAAGCTGGCATCGAGGCCATCCGCATCGGCACCAAGGAAATGGCCTTCTACCCCGATCGCTTTGACGATACCTTCCTTGCCATGCTGGACTCGTTCCACCGCACCTATCCGGATGTGAGCCTGCGCATGATGATTCACTTCAATCATCCTGACGAGTTTCTGGCCAAGGACGCAAACGGCGACTACATTCCAGAAGCGTCGGGTGTCCTCCAATGGCACCCGGACGCCAAGCGCGCCATGGTGGGACTTGTGTCCCGCGGTTGGGTGCGAGTGGAAAATCAGTCGCCCCTGATCAAGGACGTCAATGACGACGCCGAAGCCCTGCGCATCATGCAGCGGGCCATGAAGCAGATCGGCGCTGAGAACCACTACTTCTTCTGCGGCCGGGACATCGTGGCCCATAAGGCCTTCAACATCCCCATCGAACAGGCCTGGGCGCTTCTGAATGAATCCCAGAAAGGACTCTCAGGGGTCGAGGCCCACGCTCGCCTTTCGATCACCCACTACAAGGGCAAGACCGAAGTGGTGGCGGTGACAAACGATCCAATTCCAGGTGTACCTGGCGCAGAAAATGGCGTGCTGATCTTCAAGCTCCTGCGCGGCGCGGCGGACGCCCACGATCGTGGCAAGGTCTGCATCGTCGGGCGCAACCCGGATGCGATCTGGTTCGACGGCTATGAGGATCGCGTGATCATGGATGAGGCGGGCCTTTTCCACTATGCCCGCATGACCACCAAGGCCACAGCGACGACGGACTCCAGCGAAGCTCACTAGATACCTAGGGAATCCAATGATCGACAAAACCGTGCCGAGCCTGGCGGATGCCGTGCAGGAGATCCATGACGGGGCCACCGTTATGGTCGGAGGATTCGGAGAAGCCGGCAGTCCGGTTGAGTTGATTCACGCCTTGATCGATCAGGGTGCCAGCTACTTGACTGTGATCAACAACAACACGGGCAGCGGAGAAGTCGGCTTGGCCGCCTTGATCAACGCCGGCCGGGTGAAGAAGATGATCTGCTCCTATCCGCGCTCGCAAAACTCCACCGTCTTTCCCGATCTCTACCGGTCGAACAAGATCGAATTGGAACTGGTCCCCCAGGGCACCCTTGCGGAGCGCATCCGGGCGGGAGGCGCGGGCATCCCCGGCTTCTACACTCCCGCTTCCGTGGGTACCCCCTTGGCTGATGGCAAGGAATTGCGCTCCTTTGAGGGCAAGGACTATGTGCTCGAACATGGCCTACGGGCGGATTTCGCCCTGCTCAAGGCCAAGTGCGCGGATCGCTATGGCAATCTGATCTACAACAAGACCGCCCGCAATTTTTCACCCCTGATGGCGATGGCAGGATCCACCACCATTGTGCAAGTGGCAGAGATCGTCCATGCCGGCGGCATTGATCCGGAACACGTGATCACGCCTGGCATCTTTGTGCAAAAAGTGGTGCGAGTGCCCAACCCCGCCCATGAATCCCAATTGGTCCGCGACGGGGTGACTTACCCATGACTTCCGCCAACACCGGCCTCGACCGCGAGCAAATGGCCCAACGGGTGGCCCTCGACATTCCCGACGGTAGCTATGTGAACTTGGGCATCGGGATTCCCGAGCTGATCGCAAAGTATGTGCCCGAGGGACGCGAGTTCATCTACCACACGGAAAACGGCTTGCTCGGCATGGGTCCTTCCCCTGAAGAAGGCCAGGGCGAACCGGAACTCATCAACGCGGGCAAGCGCCAAGTCACGGCCCTGCCCGGCGCGGCCTACTTCCACCATGCGGACAGCTTTTCCATGATCCGCGGCGGACACCTGGACCTTTGTGTACTGGGTGCTCTGCAGGTGGCTAAAAACGGAGACCTGGCCAACTGGTCCACGGGCGGACCCGATGCGATTCCCGCAGTGGGTGGAGCCATGGACCTCGTTGCGGGAGTCAAACAGATTTTTGTGGTCACCCAGCACTGCACCAAGAAGGGCGAACCGAAGCTGCTGGATGCCTGCACGTTTCCCTTGACCGGAGTTGGCGTGGTCAGCCGCATCTACACGGACCTGGCGGTGATCGACGTGACCCCCGAAGGATTGCGGGTCGTCGAGTTGAGCCCCGGCCTAGACTTCGCCTATGTTCAAGAGCGCACGGGCACGGAATTGTTGCCCGCTGCCACCAAGTCCTAATCAAACCCATGCCCACTCCCTCCAAAAGCGCCGACCTATACCAGCGAGCCAAGAAGGTGATGCCCGGTGGCGTCAGCCGCAACACGATTCTTCGGCACCCCCATCCGCCCTATGCGGTTACGGCCGCGGGCTGCCGCGTGACCGACATGGATGGAATCGAGCGCATCGACTTTTCCAACAACATGGCGTCGCTGATCCACGGCCATTGTTTTGCTCCGGTGGTCGAAGCAGTGACGGAACAACTCCAACGGGGCTCGGCTTTCACCATGGCCACCGAGGTCGAAGTGGAATTCGCCGAGCACCTCTGCAGCCGCAACCCGGCCTTTGAAAAGGTGCGCTTTGTGAATTCCGGGACCGAGGCTGTGATGGGTTGCTTGAAAGCCGCCCGCGCGTTCACTGGACGCCCCAAGATCGCCAAAGTCGAGGGTGCCTACCACGGCCAGTACGACTACGCGGAAGTCAGCCAAACCGCAGGCCCCGCCAACTGGGGCGACCCAGCAGCTCCCGCCAGCGTGCCCGTGGCCCAGGGCACACCCGCCTCGGCCCTCGCCGAAGTCATCATCCTGCCCTTCAACGATCCAGAAGCCGCGATCGCTCTGCTCGAACGCCACAAGACCGAGATCGCCTGCGTGTTGCTCGACCTCCTGCCCCATCGGGTGGGACTGCGGCCAGCGAACAAGGACTTTGTGGCCGCCATACGCAAGTGGACCCTGGCCAACGGCGCCTTGCTCGTGGCAGATGAGGTGGTCACCTTTCGCAGCAATCTTGGTGGCGCCCAAGAATGGTACGGGGAAGTCCCCGACCTGACCGCACTGGGCAAGGCCATCGGCGGTGGTTTTCCCGTGGGTGCCATTTGCGGCCGAGCTCAAGTGATGGACGTGATGGATCCCCTTGCCGACAAGATCATCTTCCCCCACTCCGGAACCTTTTCCGCCAACCCAATCACCATGACCGCGGGCCTCGTCGCCATGCGGCACTTTGATCAAGCCGCAGTCGCTGAGCTCAATGCCCTCGCGGACCGTGCCCGGGCCAACCTCACCCAAGTGATCGAGGCCTCCGGCGTCCCGGCTTGTATCACAGGCGGCGGCTCCCTCTTCCGCTTGCACCTCAAGCCCACGCCCCCCACCAACTACCGCGAGTGCTACTCCACCCCGGAGCAAAACCGCCAACTCAAGGTCCTGCTCGATCACCTCTTCCATGAGGGCTTGATCATGATCAACACCTGCAGCGCTGCTCTTTCCACGGCAATCGGGGACAAGGAAATCAACGCACTGGTCTCTGGTGTCGAGGGCGGCCTCAAGCGACTCGGCTGAAACGCGGGTGGA
>CALEMP010000123.1 GCA_937910685.1 uncultured bacterium | reverse complement strand
CAGCGAGTGAGCCAGCTCACTATCAGAAGACTCCATCGCCAAAGAACACGGGCCGATCGAGAACTCCGAGGGCAATGCCCCGCTAGGGCTGGAACACGATCTCCAAGGCATCTGTTAGGTTGAAGCCGGCGGGTCCACCCACTAGATCGCGGTACCAGGACTGGAACTGGATCGTCGCCCCTGGCGTGAGTTGGGCCGCGTAGGCCGCGTTGAAGTCAACAGCCACCGAGTAGGTTCCGGCAGCGCTCGCGACCCCCACTGGGAACATACGGCTGATCTGCCCCGTCATGCACAGAAGACCGTCACCAAAGGGGCTATTGCCTGGCTCAGTTCCGTTGATCATCAGGGTGAGTCCCCCAGCCGGCAGGCGACTCGCCTCCAAGAGAACAGATGCGGCCACCACGCTTGCTGTCCCATCTGCACGCAGGAGTGCGCGCTCTCCAGTCGAGTTCGGAATCGAGGTGCAGCGCGGTAGTCCCAAGGTGAAACCACAAGCGTCGTGTAGACGTGCGATGTTCGTGGACGGTGCTCCGTTCACGGTGGAGAACGAACCGCCCATGTAGAGCGCTCGCCCTTCGCCCTCATCGTGGGCCGCGAAAGCCAAAGGGTAGATGCTCTGATCGATCCCACCCAGCGTTGCTGGAACAGCCCAGTTGGTCCCATTCCAAACGGCCAAGCCGTTGCAGGGGATTCCCCCCGCAAGTCGGAAGAAACCTCCAACGTACAACTGCTCGCCGTTGCCGTCCGGGTCAAATGACGCGATCTGGTAGACGACGGGCGGAGCGGGGGACGTGTTTTGCAAACCGAGTCCCAATGGTGCCCACGTGCTGCCGTCCCAGGTCGCGATGGCGTTGACTGGTACCCCGCCCGCGGATCCGATTGCGCCGCCAACGACGAGCACTTCACCTTGGGGGGAGTTCCAGGTCGTCACGTCGAGGACAGCAATGGAAGACTCTGTGGCTTCCACGCCGGCGCCCAATGGACTCCAAGAGGAGCCGTCCCAGCTCGCGATGTTTGATGCCGCAGTGGATCCCGCAAAGGAGAACACCCCGCCAACGTAGAGCTGATCTCCGTTTCCGTCGTCGTACACTTCCATGGTGTCTCCAAGAAACGTGGTCCCAGGCGTCGTGAGTCCACTACCGAGGGGGTTCCAGTTCGCCCCATCCCAACGGGCCATTCCGTTGAACTCTGTCCCGGCCAGGGTCTCGAACTGCCCCGTTGCGTAAAGCTGCTCTCCGTTCCCGTCGTCGTAAGCGGCGATGGAAACCGTGTAGTTGTTGAAGGAAGAGAAGACTGGGCCGACGGGATCCCAATTAACTCCGTTGAACCGCGTCGCCATGTAATAGAGCGATTGGGTGCCGATCCCCTGGCCACCAGCATAGAGTGCAATCCCCGTCCCGTCATCGTGAGAGACCAGGGCATCCACCATCCAGCCTGTCAGATTGTTGCCGCAGCTCTTCCATTCATTGCCATCAAACCGTGCGACGAGTGTCGCCTTCTCGCCACCGGCGGAGTTGAATGATCCGCCCGCGACGAGCTCCGGACCATTCCCGAAGTCATGCACATGCAGCCCTGAGACTCCCTGGCCATAGGACCCAACCCCGTTGCCTGAACCGAGAGTGCTCCAATCCGTCCCGTCCCAGCGAGTGATGGGATTCGATTCTATTCCATGCAGGGAGATACCTCCCCAAGCGCTTCTGCTCCCAAGGATCAGGTCCTCATCTCCCCCAACGCTGAAAGTTGCGATCGATAGCGGCACTGCCCCGGGGTTCAATTTCAGGGGCGAGAGCTGCAACCCGTCCCATCGAAAGAGTTGATCTCCGGTCTGGCCGAACGGCTGGGGCGCAGCGACCCAAAGCAAGTCGCCAGCCGCCCTCTGCTGCACTTCAAAATCTATGATGCTCGTCATCCCGCCAGGGAGCGCTTCCCAACCCACTTGTGAATACCGAGCCCAGTTGGTCGAGGCCAACCCACCGGCTATCTCAAAACGTCCCCCCACGTACAACCCAGACATGCCCGTCAGGGGGTCCACATAGGGTTGCAAGGCACGCACCGCAAAGAAGTTGTTGCTGGTCGTGTCAACGCCAAGCCCCAGGGCGTAGTAGCCCGTTCCGTCCCAGCTCCCGATACTGGCTAGCGGTGCGCCGCCTGCCTCGCTAAAGGAACCGGCGAAGTACAACCGGGGCCCTGCCCCATCGTCGAAGGTGGCTAGATCAAGGACCCAACCGTCCACGCCACCGTTCATGCTCGTCCAAACCGAACCCTTCAAGCGGGCAAGCCCCTGTACGGGCACTCCAGCGACCGATGTCATTCCGCCCCCCACGAACAGAGCCGCTCCAGTTCCGTCGTCGTAGACGTGCAAGGCACTCACGGTGCCGACCACGGGAATGTCCCACCATCCTTGGCCGCCGGTGGCCATCAGGCGGTCGTGTCCCGCCGCGTACGTAAGGTCACCGTAGAAGGCGAGGGCCTGAACCTCAAAGTCGGGCCCACTCCCAACCGCGCTCCAATCAGTTCCATCCCAGGCCGCAACGCCGTAAGCCACCACCGATCCCGCGGTATTGAACTTCCCACCGACATAGAGCTTCTCTCCGCTGCCACCATTGTGAGTGAGCTGCACATTGATGGGACCGTTCACGCCTGGGGCATGAAACTCAGTCGACCATGTGGGGCATTGAGTTGCTGCCATGGCACAAGGCGAGATCATGGCGAGGGTGGCGAGGGCGAGACGTGTCTTCATAGCGAGGTGCTGGGCGGGCGAAAACTGGAGCTTGTAAGTGGAGCTGCAACTCCATCTTCAATTCCGGTGGTCATGGCCCAGCCGGGGCGCTTTCCTTGAAAGTTTCTGCGCGCCGCAAGACATAGGGAAAGCAGGTAGGCAATGATCCGTTCCGGCGCCCACAATCCCCCCCGGAAGCTCTTTGCGTTGAACGGGTGTCCGACCGCCTCAGTCGTTCTCCCCGTGAACAAGAGCGCGCTCTGAACAGAAAGGAATCGAACCGAAGCAAACAGCGCGCGACGGCAATCCCCACGAGCTTCACGGGACGGGCCGCTCTGGTACTGGACACCTGCCCCAGGATTGCGCCCTCAATCGTTTCCCGATGAGTTCTGCGAATCTAGCCGGGGTTCCATTTGAAGCCACGGACGTGCCTGATTCCCAACTGAACGGGGCATTGGAGAATTGGCGCGCGATGAATTCATTGCGTGCTAGGATCCTCCCTCGCCCTGCTCGAACTCGCGGCCATTGCGTGTGCATCCGATTCGAGCCTGTGGATCCTGATAGGAGGAGAGATAACCAATATGCGCCGACTCGTGCTGCTTGTAGCCATTCTGTTCCTTGCCTTTGGAACTTGGTTTGTGCTGAGGGAATCCGAGGCCCCGGTCGTGGAAGCCCTCGAAGTTGTTCAAGAGAACCCAGCCGCTGCGACGGAGCTGGCAGTGAAGGAAGCGCTCCCTGACCAACTTCCGAAGCCGAGCACCACACCAAAGGCTTCCGAACGAGAAGAAGCTGATGTTCCCGCCACCGTGACCACGGAGACAACAGAGCCCACGGTCACACTGATTG
>CALEMP010000122.1 GCA_937910685.1 uncultured bacterium | reverse complement strand
CGGAGTGATGCTCCCCGTGAAGAGCGTTCCTCGGAAGACCGCCCTCGCCGCCAACGCGAACGGAGTGATGCTCCCCGTGAAGAGCGTTCTTCGGAAGATCGCCCTCGCCGCCAGCGCGAGCGGAGTGATGCTCCCCGTGAAGAGCGTTCCTCGGAAGACCGCCCTCGCCGCCAACGCGAGCGGAATGATGCTCCCCGTGAAGAGCGCGCTTCGGAAGACCGACCCCGCCGCCGGCCGGAACGGGATGATGGCCCGCGGGAACGCCAGCCCCGTCGCGAACAGCGCGATTCTGAGGCGCCCCGTCGCGAGAAACGCGAAAGGAAACCCCGTGAACAAGCCCCCTCCAGCTCGAGAGCTGCTGAGGATGCACCACGTGCCAAACGCGAGGACAGCCCCCAACGTAAGTCGGGAGGCGAAGGTGCCAAGTCCCGTAACACAAAACGCGACAACCCGAAGCAAGAGTCCAATGGCTCCGGTTTCGGAGCAGGTCTTTGAAAGGTACCCCCATGGTTAACTCCAGCGATCGCGACGAAAAGACGGCCCTTCCCCTAAAGCCGTATACGCTGACCTTTCTACCCCAAGATGTCACGATTGAGGTCGACCCCTCTGTCCTGCCCTTCGGCGATCACGGTCAGCCTGGTTCGATTCTCGACATCGCCATGGGGCATGACATTGACATCGAACACGCCTGCGGCGGTGTGACGGCCTGTTCCACCTGCCACATATTCATGCGCGAGGGCGCAGACTCCTGCGCAGAGGCGAGTGAACTGGAAGAGGACATGCTCGATCAGGCCCCGGGCCTCGAATTGTGCTCACGCCTCGCCTGCCAAGCGATCCCCGACGGAACCACTTCTGTTGTGGTGGAAATCCCGGGCTGGAATCGCAACTTTGCCCGCGAGGCGCCGCACTCATGAAAGCACGGCTGGCGAACCCGCGTGGATTCTGCGCCGGCGTGGACCGTGCCATTGAAATCGTCGAACGCGCTTTGGAGCGTTACGGTGCCCCGGTCTTCGTGCTGCATGAGATCGTGCACAACAAACACGTGCTCGAAGATCTGCGCGCACGCGGAACAGTCTTCGTCAAGGACCTGGACGAAGTCCCCGCTGGCGCGGTCACTATTTTCAGCGCCCATGGGGTCTCCGACAAGGTGGTCGCAGCTGGCAAAGCGCGCGGCCTGCGGATCATCGATGCTACCTGCCCCCTGGTAACCAAGGTCCACACCCAGGCCCAGAGCTATGCGGCCGATGAGCGCGAGGTGATCTTGATCGGGCACGAGGGCCATCCGGAAGTGGAAGGCACCCAGGGGCGCATCCCCAGCACCGTTCATGTGCTCTCAACTCCCCAAGAGGTCGCCACCCTCGAGGTCCAAAACCCCGAACGCTTGGCCTATGTGACCCAGACTACCCTCTCGGTGGATGACACCCGGGAAGTGATCGCTGCCTTGATAGCCAAGTACCCGCTGATCAAAGGGCCCGACGTCAAGGATATCTGCTACGCAACGCAGAATCGCCAAGACGCGGTCAAGCAACTGGTGGGCCAAATTGACATGCTCCTGGTGGTGGGTTCGGCGAACTCATCCAACTCCAATCGCCTACGTGAATTAGGCGAACGCAGCGGCGTACTGTCAGTCCTTGTGGACCACCCCGACCAACTACGGGAACAGTGGTTTGAAAACTGCGAGAACATTGGCGTGACCGCAGGCGCGTCTGCACCAAAGGCCCTGGTGGACCTTGTGCTGGCGAGACTGGCCGAACTGGGCGTTGACGACTTGATCGAGCTCGACGGAGAAACCGAAGAGGTCGTCTTTCAGATGCCCCCAGAACTGCTGCCGGAAGATTGAAACAAGAGAGCCCGCCCCTTGTTGGGGGCAGGCTCTCGAAGTCTTGCAATCGGTGGGGGCCTAGAAGCTCCAGCCGAGAGTCACCAGCAACAGGTGATCGTTCTTGTCCTTGCCAGCGGCGGGATTCGCCGTGTGGTCATAAACCCACTGCAGCTTGGTGAACATGCTGTCCGAGAGGTTCATCTTGAGGCTCGAATCCAAACGGTAGTAACCGTCGCTGCCACCATCGAGGCTGGGGTTGAGGCTGCCGGTTTGTGCAAACTTCTTATCCTCGTTTTCAGATTGCCACTTCAAGCCGTAGCCCCCACGAAGGGCCACGTACTGGTTCTGCTGGCCAGAACCAAAGTCTTCGCTGAGATGCGCCAAGCCGAGTTCCGTATCCAAGGTCCAGGGACCTTCGGTCCAAACCTTGTAACCGCCACCAGCACTGAAATCCGTACGCAAATCAAGGTCCGCTTGCCCGTCGCTCATGGCGCCTATCGAACCGTACACATAAGTGGACTCGTTCAGGTCATGGTCATACTTGGCGGCGCCTTCGTTGCGCCGCTGAGTCACCTCGTCTGCGTCTTTGGCGTAGACCGAGGTCAAGCCAAAGGTCCACTTGTTCAGTTCACCCGTGCGCGTGGCTTCGGCGCCACCTGTAACCGTGGTTACCTCGGTGTTGCCAGCGCTCATGCTCGAGCCCAGGGTCACCGAGCCTTCCCATTTCGGGCCGTCAGCATCTTCAAGAGCGATGAGCTCAAGCAGGGGGAAAGCCGGGGCGAGAACCAGGGGCTCGGAGGTCGCGGTCGATCCGGCAATGAGGAGTACGGATGAGATAATAGGCGTCAAAATCATGGTCAATCGAAAGGTTGTGTGTGAAAGAAGAAACTCAGACGGATCGAGCTTGAGCCGTGCGCAATAGGTCAGCAGCGTGGTCGATCCCATCTGGGGTTCGTGAGCCGTGCCAGGAAAGGTACTCCCCGTCGGCCAAGACGATGCGATTACGGGGAATGCCGCTGGCTTGGGCCAGCTCATCTCCGTCTTCGGGTCCGAAAGAATAGGGCTCGCTGCAAAGAAGCACAAGCTCGACTCCGGATTCCATTAAGTCCGAAACCTCTACTATGGGGTAACGGTTTTCAGATGCTGGGCAAAAGTTCTCCCCTCCGGCCTGGGTCAAGAGGGCGCTGGCAAACGTATCCGGCCCGGCCACCATCCAAGGGTTCTTCCAGATCAAGTATGCAAACTTGATCGGAGGACGGCCTTCCGCCTGGGCCGTCACTTGCAGGGTGCGCTGCTCGATGTCCCTGGCGATGCGCTCACCTTCCTCGCTACACCCCAATGCCCGCGCAATGTCGCGCACCATTGTGGCGGTCTCGGCTGCGGTACGGGGCATGGACGAGAGAACCTGAAGGCCGGCCGCGGTGATGTCCTCCGCATCCTCGATGCGGTTCTCCTCATCATTCATCAAGACCAAGTCTGGGGCTAACTCGATGATCCTGGCAACATCCGGGTCCTTGGTCCCCCCCACCACCTCAACCTTGCAAACCTTGTCGGCCGGATAGATGCAGTAACGAGTGAGCCCAACCAGGTCGCAGACCGACCCTAGATCGAAAACCAATTCCGTCAGGCTGGGACAAAGCGAGACGATGCGCACGGTCTATGAACCCGCCGTAGCAATCGAAAAACGCTTCCCTTCGCGCTCGATGCGCGCCATGGAAACCAGAGGGTCGTGATAGAAAAGGCCAAGCCAACCCTCGTCCGCAGAACGCTCGATCCATTCCTTGCGTACTTCGTAGGAACGAGCCACATCCAGGTCATAGGCCATGATGTAAGGGGGCTGAATGTGGTGCGTGGTGGGTACCACGTCGGCCCAAAAGATCGCGCGGTCCTTGCCCTCGCCAATCAAGATAACGCTGACCCCATCGGAGTGGCCACCCAGCACATGGGCCTCAATCCCGGGCAGAATTTCATTCGTCTCCGTGTAGCCATGGAGCAATCCCGCCTCATCCAAAGCTCCCAAATCGTCCGCTCGATAGGATGCCGCGCGCACAGGATCAGGGTCCTGACAGCAAGCAATTTCGATCGAGGGAGCATGCACACTGGCGTTGGGGAAGCGCGGAACAAGTTTGCCATCACGCTCGATCACCAGGGCACCGCAATGATCCCAATGACAATGAGAGAGGACGACCTCGGTGATCTCTTCGGGCGCGACTCCCACGGACGCTAGGCTCTGACCAATGGTCGGATTGCCTTGAATGTGGTAGATGCCGCGGAGCTTTTCGTTCCAGCGATCGCCCACACCGCCTTCAATCAAGACCTTGTGCGCGCCCTTTTCCGCAAGGAAACAGTTTAGGGCCAGCAGGATCGTGTTGTCCTCTGCAGGCGGTGTCATGGACCTCCAAAAAGCCGCGGGCACGACACCCCACATGGCGCCACCATCGAGACGCAAAAATCCGTCGCTGAGGGCAGTGATCTTCCAACCGCCCACCTCGGCTATGCGCTTCTGCCAAGTCCCTGTTAGTTCCGTATCCATATTAGCTAGGTAAGTTGCGCAGTACACTGCGGCCGATGATGATCCGTTGCACCTCGCTGGTGCCTTCGCCGATGGTACACAGCTTGGCATCGCGCCACATGCGCTCAACCGGGTACTCACGGGAGTAACCAAAGCCACCCAATATCTGGATCGCGTCGTAGGTCACCGACATGGCGGTTTCCGACGCGTGCAACTTGGCCATGGAGGCTTCGGTGCCATAGGGCTCGCCCGCATCCTTGAGACGGGCGGCGTCATAGACCAAGTGCTTGGAACACTGAATTTGAGTCGCCATGTCCGCCAGCTTGAACTGCACCGCCTGCTGATCAGAAAGCACTCCGCCAAAGGCCTCGCGCTCGGTGGCATATCGAGCGCACTCCTCATAGGCACCCTCGGCAATTCCGAGGGACAGGGCGGCGATGGAAATGCGGCCCCCTTCGAGGGTCTGCATGAAGGTCTTGAAACCTTCACCCTTAGGGCCAAGCAAGTGGTCTTTGGGAATGCGCGCATCCTCAAACACCAAGCTGGCCCAATCAGAACCACGCATGCCCAGCTTGCGCTCGCCCTTTTCCAAGGAGAAGCCGGGGATGTCACGGGGTACGACGAACGCGCTGATTCCCTTGGGGCCGAGGGTCTTGTCCGTGACCGCGGTGCAGACGAAGACGCCCGAGTGATTGGCGTTGGTGATGAAGCACTTGCGACCATTCAAAATGTACTCGTCCCCATCAAGAACCGCAGTGGTCAAGGTGCTTCCCGAGTCCGATCCGGCACCTGGCTCCGTCAACCCGTAGGCACCCATGTACTCACCAGCGATCAGCCGGGGCACGTACTCCTTGCAGAGTTTATCTCCGCCCCAACGATAGATTGGATAGGTGCCAAGGCTCACGTGGGCGGCCAGGGTCAAACCGGTGGAACCACAAACCTTGGAGAGTTCTTCCACGGCCAAGATGTAGGACAAGGTGTCCCCACCTGCGCCGCCGAGTTCCTCGGGAAAGCAAATGCCTGGCAGGCCCAACTCAACGATCTTGTCCCAGGTCTCTTTCGGGAAGCGGTGCTCCTCGTCGATTTCGTGGGCAATAGGGGCCACTTCCCCGATGGCAAATTCGCGCACCATGTCGCGGATCATGGTTTGATCTTCCGTCAGCTCTAGGCCACGGGTGATAGCAGGTAGGGTCATGGGTCTCTTTTCTCGTGTTCGGTGCAGGTGTCTAGGTGGTCGGGATCTTGGGTGGGGCTAGTCCATCTTCATGCGCCAGCCACCCGTGCGACGCTCTTCGGGGGTGCCACCTTCAGCGGTCTCCCGGTAAAATTCGGTGGAACGTCCAGCGCCAACCCACTCGATGAGATGCTGACGCGAGAACTTCCACTCACGCCCAATCTTGCGCGCGGGCAGGTCCTCGGAGTGCAGCACCTTGTTGAAGGTTTTGACACTGACACCCAAGAGGGCTGCGGCTTCATCCACATTCAAAATATCTCGATCAGGACTTGTACTCATGCTTTTGCCTCACTGGCAGCCCAACGTTTGGTGACTTCGGTTTGGATGTATTCGGCAATGACCCCGGTGTTGGTCCCAGGACCAAACAACTTGGCAAAGCCATCGCTCTCAAGGGTCTGCATGTCGTCCTGGGGGATAATTCCCCCACCGATCATCAGCACCTGATCCATCCCACGCTCGACAAGCTCTTTGCGTACACGGGGGAACAATTCCATGTGTGCACCGGAGAGAATCGATAGCCCAACTACGTCCACATCTTCCTGGAGCGCAATCTCGGCAATCATGGCGGGGGTCTTGTGCAGACCGGTGTAGATCACTTCCATGCCATGATCCCGGAGGACACTGGCAACGGTCTTGGCACCTCGGTCATGGCCATCAAGGCCGGGTTTCGCGACTAGTACGCGGATACGACGTTCACTCATAGCAGGTCACAGGATTTTGGGTTCAATGTAGTCGCCGAACTCTTCGCGCAAGATCTGTGAGATCTCACCGAGGGTGCAATCGGCGTGGGCGGCAGTGACAAAAGCCTTCAGCAGGTTCGCATCACTATGACAGGCGGCTCTAATCCCATCGAGGGCTGCGCTGGCGTTGGTGGCATCGCGGTTCGAGCGCAGGTCGGCCAAGCCCTTGAGGGCTTCCACTTCTACCTCGGGTCGGATGCGGTGCAGTTCGATTTCGAGGGACTCTTCCCCTTCGGTGTAGCAATTGACACCCACGACTTTCTTGCGTCCGCTTTCCACGGCGCGCTGATAGCTAAGAGCGGACTCGTGGATTTCCTTCTGGAAGTAGCCACTGTCGATACAAGGCACCACACCTCCCCGCCTTTCGATTTCATCGAAGTACGCTTGGGCCTCGCGCTCCATCTTGTCGGTCATAGCCTCCACGAAGTAGGAGCCCCCAAGAGGGTCTGCCACATGGGCCACTTCGGTTTCCTCGGCGATGATCTGCTGGGTCCGAAGGGCGATCTTGACCGCTTTCTCCGTGGGCAAGGAAAGGGTCTCGTCCATGGAGTTGGTGTGCAGGGACTGGGTCCCACCGAGCACCGCGGCAAGGGCCTCGTAGGCCGTGCGCACAATGTTGTTCTCCGGCTGCTGGGCCGTGAGGGACACACCTGCAGTCTGGGTATGGAATCGCAGCATCCAGGAGCGCGGGTCCTTTGCGCCGAATTCCTCGCGCATCTTTCGCGCCCAAATACGGCGAGCGGCCCGGAACTTGGCGATCTCCTCAAAGAAGTCCAAGTGGCTGTCAAAGAAGAAGGACAAGCGCGGCGCAAAGGAGTCCACGTCCATGCCTCGCTCGATTCCCCGCCGCACATATTCCAGACCATTGGCCAGGGTAAAGGCTAGCTCTTGAGCAGCGGAGGAACCCGCCTCGCGAATGTGATAGCCCGAAATCGAAATCGTGTTCCACTTGGGCACGTGCTCGGAGCAGTACTCCATCACGTCAATGATCATGCGCAGAGCCGGCTCGGGCGGAACGAGCCATGCATGCTGGGCCTGATACTCCTTCAGGATGTCGTTCTGGACAGTGCCGCGCAGGACCGCGGGGTCAAGACCCCGGCGCTCGGCGCAAGCGATGTAAAAGGCGAGCAGAATCGGCGCGGGTCCATTGATGGTCATGGAGGTCGAAACCTGATCCATGGGAATGCCGTCGAACAGGGCCTCCATGTCAGCAATGGAGGAAATCGCCACGCCCACTTGGCCGACCTCTCCGATGCACATGTCGTCATCCCCATCGCGGCCCATCAGGGTCGGGAAATCAAATGCCACGGACAAGCCAGTCTGCCCATGGTCGAGCAAAAACTTGAACCGCTCGTTAGTTTCACGAGCCGTACCAAAACCAGCAAACTGGCGCATGGTCCAAAGGCGACCGCGGTACATGGAAGGATGCACACCGCGCGTGAAGGGATATTGTCCGGGCCAACCCAAGTCACTTGCCGGATCACCGGGAGCATCCTCGGGACCATAGGCGGCTTCAAGCGACTCACCCGAGACGGTGGTGAACTCGCTGTCACGATACTTGCTGCCCTCAAGCGCAGCCTCCCAAGCGTCACGCCCCTCGGGAATAGAAATCTGTTTGGTTTCGGTCATGCCTGAATTCCTTTGGCTTGGTTGACTCTTGCAGTTTGCAAGAGGCTTTGAGTCACGTTGCTGGCCGTCGCGTAGGGGGTGGTTCCTGTACGCAAAAGGGCCTCCACTTGCTCGGTCAGGTCGCCCTCTTCCCAGAGAGCTTCCTCCATCCTCTCGCCTACCACTTGACGCACTTGCTGGATGCGCTTGCGCCGGCGATGGGAGTCGAGCTGTTCCTTCAAATGTTCCCGGTGGGTCTTGATGGCCGCAAGCACATCGTCCACGCCCTCGCGTTTCCCCGCGCTGCACTGCACAACCGGCGGCGCCCAAAGATCTCGACCTGCCGTACGCAGATGGACTGCTTCGGTCATGTCGCTCGTCAAACGATCCGCACCGGGCAAGTCGCACTTGTTGATGGCGATTACATCGGCCAACTCAAGTAGGCCGCTTTTCATGGCTTGAACGCCATCGCCAGCACCAGGACACAGGACAACCAAAACCGTATCGGCCGCCGCCACCACATCGTATTCCGCTTGGCCAACACCCACGGTCTCCACCAGAACATCGTGCATGCCAAAGGCATCCATGACGTCCATGGCATCCACAGCAGAGCGAGCCATGCCCCCGTGACTTCCCCGGCTGGCCATGGAACGAATGAACACACCCGCGTCGGCAGTGCGGTCTTCCATACGAATGCGGTCCCCAAGGAGAGCACCGCCGCTGAGGGGGCTGGAAGGGTCCACGGCCAAGATGCCCACCGTGCGCTCTTCCTCTCGGATCAAGGCGCAGAGTTCATTGACCAAGGTGCTCTTGCCGGCGCCCGGAGGCCCAGTGACCCCCGTGCGAGTGGCACGGCCCACTTGGCTCCAAATCGCTTCCAGAGCCTCGGGAAAGCGTGAATTGCTATTTTCCGCCCACGAGATCATGCGCGACAATGCAAGCCGTTCACCGGCCAAGAGGCGTGTTGATAGGGAATTCGAAGCGGAGGAAGCCATCGGTTATCTCAGGCCAAGAGGCTGCGGGCGATTACCATGCGTTGGATGTCGGTCACGCCCTCGTAGATCTCGGTAATGCGCGCATCACGGAAGTATCGCTCAACTTCGAAGTCATCGGTGTAACCGGCGCCCCCGTGAATCTGCAAACACTCGTCCGCAGCAAAGTTACAAGCGGTCGATGCCAACAGTTTCGCCTGGCTGGCTTGACGACCACAGGCCTGGCCTTGATCGCGCATCCATGCGGCGTTGTGAGTCATCAAGCGTGCGCTATCGAGTCGCGCGCTCATGTCCGCCAGCTTCCATTGAATGGCCTGGAACTGCCCGATCGCACGGCCAAATTGCTCGCGCTCCTTGGAGTATTTGACTGAGGCTTCGAGGCATGCGCGCCCGATTCCGATGGCCTGGGACGCAATTCCAATGCGGCCCCCATCGAGGGCGTCCATGGCAATATGGAAGCCGCGGTTCACCGGGCCCAGGACCATGCTGTCCGGCACGAAAACGTTGTTCAAGACAAGCTCGGTGGTGGACGAACCACGCAGGCCGGTCTTCTTTTCCGACTTGCCCACTACGAAGCCCTCGGCTCCCTTGGGGATCAAGAAACAAGTGATGCCCTTGGCCTTGGAAACCGTCGAGTCCGTGCGAGCATAGACCAGGAACAAGCCCGCTTGCTTGCCCGTGGTGACCCACAATTTGGTGCCATTCAAGCGCCAACCGTCACCGTCCCGCACGGCCACGGCCTTGAGGGCTGCCGCGTCAGAACCGGACGCCGCTTCGGACAGGGAATAAGCCCCGAGCACCTCGCCGGTTGCCATTCGCGGTAACCAACTGCTCTTTTGCTCGTCGGTGCCGTTCTTCAATAGGGTCGAAGCGGCCAGGGAGTTGTGCACCGAAAGGGTCACCCCCACGGATGCGCAAGCCCGGTTGATCTCTTCCAGTACCAGGCACAGGGCCACGTTCGTCATGCCGAACCCGCCGTACTCTTCGGGAATCGTCAGACCCCAAAGGCCCAACTCACCGACCTTCGCAAAGACACTTTCGTCAATGCAGCCGTCATCGTCGTGCTTACGCGCGAGGGGCATCAATTCTGCTTCCGCAAAATCGCGCGCCATATCGCGCACCATCGCCTGTTCTTCCGTGAGTGCAAAATTCATTGTTCCGGTTTCTCCTTAGTGTTCTCTCTTCCCTCTCTGGATGGCTCTGCTTGCGCTCAGCCCTGATAGTCGTAAAAGCCCTTGCCGCTCTTACGCCCCAAGTGCCCCGCCGCAACCATGCGTCGCAGCAAGGGGCAGGGGCGGTACTTGTCATCACCAAGGCCACTGTGCAGCACCTCTAGAATATCCAAGCAAACGTCCAAGCCGATCAAATCCGCTAGGGCCAAAGGCCCCATGGGATGGGCCATACCAAGCTTCATGACCGTGTCGATACCATCGCGGCTGGCGACCCCTTCCATTAGGCAAAAGACCGCCTCGTTGATCATCGGCATCAACACACGGTTGGCCACAAAGCCCGGATAGTCGGTGGCTTCCACCGGAACCTTGCCGAGGCTCTCGGAACAGGCCAACACCGCGCTCGTGGTTTCATCAGAGGTCTCGTGACCACGAATCACCTCGATCAACTTCATGACCGGCACAGGGTTCATGAAGTGCATACCGATCACACGGTCGGGACGCGAAGTGGCGGCGGCAAGTTCGGTGATTGAGATGCTGGATGTATTGGTGGCCAGGATCGTTCCCGCCGGCAGAGTCTTATCCAACTCCTGCAGTACGGAACTCTTGACCGCCTTCTTCTCCACCACGGCTTCCACAACGAGCTCTTGGTCAGTGAGGTCGGCAATGGTGGTCGAGGTCTTGACCCGTGCGCAGATCGCATCGGCTTCTGCTTGGGTCATGCGTTCCTTCTTGACCGAACGGGCAAGGCTCTTGGCAATCGCACTTTGGCCGCGCTCCAGGGCGGCCTCGGCGGCATCGACCATCAAGACTTCACTGCCAGCAGTGGCAAACACCTGGGCAATACCATTGCCCATGGTGCCGGCCCCAATCACGCCGACCTTTTTGTAGTGAGGGTTACTCATGTTCTTGTGTTGCTCGCTTTTGAGAAGGGTTTAGATGCGTTCGAGGCCCAGGGATACCGCGTTGCCGCCGCCAAGACAAAGGGAAGCCATGCCGGTCGCAGCATCGCGCTGCTGCATGGCGTGCAGCAGGGTCACTAGAATGCGCGCGCCGGATGCTCCGATCGGGTGCCCGAGCGCCACCGCGCCGCCATTCACGTTGATCTTGCCGGGGTCCAGATCGAGGGTCCGTTGCAGAGCAATAGCCGCCACACTGAATGCCTCGTTGATCTCATGCAGGTCAAAGTCACCCGGCGCCATGCCGTGCTTTTGAGCGCAGCCTTGAATCGACTTTTCGGGCGCCATCATGACCCACTCGGGGGCGCAGCCTCCGGTGGCGTAGTGCTTGATGCGAGCCAAGGGAGTGACGCCCAAGTCCTTGGCGCGCTCGGCGCTCATGACCACCAATGCGGCGGCGCCGTCGTTGATTGATGAAGCATTGCCCGCGGTCACCGATCCGCTCTTGTCGAAGGCGAGTCGCAGCTTGGCCATTCCTTCGATCGAGGCATCAGCGCGCGGACCTTCGTCCTTGTCGAAGACTAAGTCGTCGCCCTTGCGCTTGGGAATCGTAACGGACACCCGTTCGGCGTCGAAACGGCCAGCGGACTCGGCTTCAACCGCTTTGCGGTGGCTCTCCACTGCAAAGGCATCTTGGTCTTCCCGGGAAACCTTGTGCTCCTTGGCCACCAACTCGCCGGTCATGCCCATGTGGAAATCGTTGTAAATATCCCACAATCCATCTTGGACCATGGAATCGAGCAACTTGCCGTGGCCGAGGCGCACCCCGCGACGGGCTTGGGGCAGGATGTAAGGCGCGTTGGTCATGCTCTCCATGCCCCCCGCCAAAATGCAATCCGCATCGCCGGCCCGAATCGCTTGGGCAGCCAACATGACG
Source organism: uncultured bacterium (assembly GCA_937910685.1). GTDB lineage: Bacteria > Planctomycetota > UBA1135 > UBA1135. The sequence continues at coordinate 4,727 of CALEMP010000122.1, read as the reverse complement.
GCTTTCAGGCCGGAGCCACAGACCTTGTTGATGGTGAACGAGCCCACCGCATCAGGAATGCCGGCGGCACGAGCGACCTGGCGTGCGGGGTTTTGGCCGATGCCCGCGGTGAGCACATTGCCAAAGATGCACTCTTCAATGCTGCTGGCCTCGATGCCCGCGCGGCGAATCGCTTCGGTGGCGGCGACCGCCCCGATTTGGGGGGCGCTCAAGGGCGAGAGTGTGCCCTGGAATCGGCCGATGGGCGTGCGACAGGCGCTGGCAATGACTACTTCTTTCAATGAAATAACTCCCTCTCGCGGGGAGTGACGGGGGATTCAGGGAGGTCAGAGTGATGGGGCCATCCAATTGAGGTGCAGTGGAGGTCCCGAAGACCCGCCAGGACACCCCGCAGGCCCATAAAATGCGTCAGCATTCTAGGTTCCGGTGCGCCCCAAGGTAGGGCTAAATGTAGGTAGAAATGGGTCCCAGAAGGCCCCCATCTTCCTACTCCGGCCCACATTTCGGAATCTCGTCCGAGCCCATCCCCCAAGGGATCCTCGGCAAAGCGTTGCTTTGGGACATGGCGAACCGTCTGCTGGGCGGTGAGGATCCTCTTTGCCCACCCCTGACCCAGAAGAAACGCAGCTTGTCGAAGGTCTGCTATCCAGGGACGAATCGTCCGTGGAAGCTTTCTTGGAGCGCTATCGCTCCTTGCTCTTCCATTGCATCGGGCAATTCGCACGGGATGCGGCCCAGCGGGATGACCTGTACCAGGACCTCCTGATGCACACCCTCGAACGCCTCGATCGGGGCGCATTCAACCCGGAACGGGGTTCCCTGGGCACTTGGCTGTACCGGGTGGCCTGGTGCCGTTGCGTGGATTTGCGCCGCCGGGAGTCTGCCCGACGCCGGCCTCAGCTGACCATGGTCGGGGATGACATGCCCGAAAAAGTGGACGAGAGCCCCAGCCCTCCGGAACTCGCCGGGGGCCGTGAACTCTCCGCGGTGGTGCGCCACGCCATGAGCGACCTCCTACCCGAGGAACGCACACTGCTCAATTTGCGCTTCGTGGACGGCTTGGCCCTCGGGGAGGTCGGCCGCGCCTGCGGGATCTCCCTGGAACAAACCAAATACCGCCTCCGTCGAGCTACGGTGGCCCTGCGCCGCCGCCTCTTGCTGGTGCACACGGCCGGGGAGGTGTCCCTATGACCGATTCTGGATCTTTTTCACCTTTTGGGCCCCTCGGAACAGGCAAACCCTCGGATGATGAGGGGCGGGCACACCTCTCTTCTGGGCCCCAATCACCCTTGCACCCCCCCCACAGCACATCCCCAACCGACCGCTCCCCCGGTCCCCTTGCCGAGGCATCCCTCAGCGAGCAGCTTTGTCGTTGGGACGAGCTCCCGCCCGAGGAGTTGGCCCAGCTCGAGCGCGACCCGGCCACCGCAGCGGCCTTGGCGCGGCTTCATGAGTTGGAGACCGAGCTTGAGGAGAACACCCCGGCGGAACGCCCCTGCCCGGAGCCGGAGGAGTTGTTCTCCTATGGCCGGGGCCCCGGCGCCGACCCCCTCGATCCCAGCCGGCGCTACCAGATTCGCGAGCACCTCGATCACTGCACACCCTGTGCTTCCTGCGTCCAGACCCTACGCCATGCACCTCCGCCGCCGCTGGTGTTCGAGCCCCTAGAGGTCGAAGGCCTCGGACCCCGCCCTCTGGATCCCCGGCGCGAAGAAAAGTGGCGGCGGGAATCCGCCAGCTTGCTCCGCTGGGCTCCCCTCGCCGCCGCCGCCGCGGTACTGGTCGTGATTGGTGGCAGCTTCGGCCCAGACCCCTCGACGGGAACTTGGCCCGACCATCCCGTCGTGCGCGGCGAAGAAACCAACGCGCTCCTGTTCCCCCGCGGCCCCGTCTTGGCCGGCGCACTGGGAGCCTGGGCCTCTGATCCGGTGTTCGAGTTGGCCCCACTGGAAACCGGACAATCCTACCGCATCGAACTTTTCCGAACGGACGGCTCCGCTTTCGATCAAGGCGCGAAGATCTGGGAAGGAGAAGGCTCCAGCCACAACATTCAACTCCGGCAGCCCCTGACCCCCGCGCACTACACCTGGCAAGCCAGCATCCTGCGCGACGGTCTGATCCAACCAATTGGATCCATGGACTTTGAAGTGCGCCAGGATCAGTCCTTGGTGCGTGCGCTGATGCTGCGCCACGGAGTCGCTGCACTCGAGCTTCTGCACTCCAGTGGCTACTTGACCGATGCACGCCAGGCCGCCCGCGATGAACCCGCCGGGCCCGAGCGTGACGCCTATCTGCGCGCGCTCCCGCGGCAATGAACACCGGACAAAAAAGGGGTTGTTGGGTCCTAAGCGCCTGCCTATTCCTGGTTCTGGCGTCGTTTTCCAAGGGGGCACGGGCTCAACAGACCGATCAGGCCGGGGACTTAAGCGCGCAACTCCAGGAGTTCAATCAAGCCCTTCAGGCCCTGCGCGCTGGGGATGACACTGTTCGCCAACAAGTCCGTGAAGCCGCTGCGATCCTTTGCGCCCAGTTTGGCCGCTGCGATGTTCCGGGTCTCGCGCGGTTTTACTTGGAGCTGCCCCGGGAAGCTCGGCTACATGGGATGCGCAACAAACAACGGGTGGCTTCCCTGCGTGCGATCCTCAGCCAAGCGGGCCAAGAAGGGGTCGATGGCTGGCCGGCCTTGCGAACCGATTTGATCGAACAACTGCGCGCGCTCGCAGACGAGGTGGGCGTCCTACGCGACTTTACTCCCGCCGCCCAGGCAGATGCCCTGCGGGGAACTCTGCTCTTGGGTTGGGCCGAATCTGAAGTCAACACAGATCGCCGCCTAAGCTTGTTGCGACGAACCAGGATTGCGGCGCAACGGGCCCTACAGCGTTTCGATGAGGCCGGGCAGCGCACGCCAACCCTGGAACCCCGCTGGATCTTGGGCCGTGTCCACCGCGCCTTAGGAGAGGAACTAGAAGCCGCCGAAGCTTTTCGCACCTGCGCAAGCACTGCCCTTGAGGTAGGCCAAGACGGTTGGCGTGAAAAGGCCTTATTGGGTTTGATCGCCATGGCCCGCGACCGGGGCGCAGTGCGTCGTGTACAAGAGCTCATCTCGCAACTGGCGAGTTTCCGCACGAGTGCCGAGTCTTGGCCACTGACCCGAGAGCACGCAGCGTTGCTCTTGTCCCAAGACCTAGCTGTCGACTCTCTTGCGGTCCTCCAAAATCACAAGCCTTCCGCAGTCAGTCATCGCATCGAATGGCAATCCCACCTAGCGATGGCTCACGCCCGTGCGGGGCAACACGAAGCCGCCGGGCAGGCCCTTTCGACGCTGAAGGAAATGGCCCCACCCGAATCCGCCCTTTGCGCCCTGACCAGCGCAGCCCTGTGCTTGGAACAAGAGAACTACCCTGGCGTTCTGACAGCCCTTGAGGGCTTTGCCCCGGCCCACGCCCAAGCCCGGGTGCAGGGCCTAGCCCTGCGCGGCGCGGCCTTGCTGCACACCGGGCAACCGGGCCCCGCAAGTTCCGCCCTGGAAGAGGCCCGACAGTTGGCTCTAGAATGGTCCCAAACCCACTTGCAGGGGGGTGGAAGCGTGGTTGGCGAGTGGATGGGAGTCCAAGCGTTGGTCTGGCTAGCGGAGGCCCATTTGGCTTTGGAGCAACCCAAAGAGGCTCTTCAAGTGCTCGAGTCCCAAGGGGCAAACTCCCTGCGCCTGCCGGGTCCAAGCCCTAACTTATCCAGCTGGGCCGCCCACTTTGAGTACGGCTTCGTGTCAATCACGGTTGGCGCCGACAGCGGCATCGCCCTGGCCATGGACAAGACTGGCAAGGTCCATGGGCAATCGATTCCCCTGGGTCGGGCAACCCTCTGGCGCGCGATTGGACATTTGGAACAGGCAGCCCGAGCCGGTTCGGATGACCGGGCTCGGAAGCTGGGAGCAGAGCTGGCACGAGCGCTCTTGCCCGTTGGCCTGATCAAGAACTTGCGGGCCAGCGAGCACCCAGGACGTTTGCTGTTGATTCTGCACGGTCCTCTCGAAGCCTTGCCGGTTCAATTGTTGGTCGTCGAGGGAGATTGGCTCGACGAGCGAGCGACACCGCTGGTGTTACCAGCCTTGCCGGCCAACGAGCCCGGAAGTAGGCCGGCCTTGAACCGGGCCGAGTGGCTTCTTGTGGGCGCACCACTGTTCAACTCCAGTTTGCACCCGCCCCTCCCGGAAGCAGAGTTGGAACTTCGGCGAATTGGCAAGTCCTTGTCTGGTCGCCAAAGATACCTGACCGGTTCGGCGTTCACCGAGCGCGCGTTGATCGACGCCCTGGATGACGGACTGCCCTTACACTTGGCAACACACCTGATCGAAACCGATGAGTGCGCTCATGGGGTTCTGAGTCCCGTGGGGATTTTGACCAGTGACGGAGTGATCTGCGCGGGACAGGTTTTTGGCCGCACACCCCGCTTGCCCTTGGCGGTGTTGAACGCCTGCGGAACCGCGCGCGGTGCGCCGGTGGATGGGGAAGGAATGATGGGCTTGGCTCGGGCATTCTTGGCCGGGGGCACGCGCAATGTGCTGGCCACCCTTTGGCCCATTGAGGACCAGGCCGCGAGGCGCGTGCTGGAGAGTTTTCACCAGGATCTGCAGGAGGGGTTTCGCCCCTCGGAGGCCCTGACCCGGGCCCAGCGCAAGTTGCGTAAAGAGGGAGTCGGGATCGGAGACTGGGCCGCATTCAGACTCA
>CALEMP010000121.1 GCA_937910685.1 uncultured bacterium | reverse complement strand
CTGCGCGAAGTCAAACCCGAAATCAGTTCCATCGGGTCGCTTGTTTAAGGCCTAGCACTTTGGATGCGCGCCCAGCGGGCCTACAACCAGTTCGACGTGGACCGCGCCCAGCGGCTGCCCATCACCAAGACTAACATCGTGGTGTCCGAGCCCATGCCGGGCGATGCCAAGTTAGTCGACGAGTTTGCGGCCAGCTTGAAGCCGGCCGTGTTGGGCGGCCTCTTCAAGAAGATGGTTGAGGAAATGAAGCTCGCGGGCGAGTTGGGCTCGCTTCTCAAGATTGAAGAGTCGATTGCCAAGGCAGTGAAGGAGGCGGAAGAGGCGCACCGCAAAGAGGGCCTGTTCGCCGAGAAGGTCGAGAGTCAGGATTTCTGGGATACGGCGGACGAAAAGATCATCGCGGCTCTGGGGAGCTTTGCGGAGTCCGCGGCGGGGGCAGTTGGCGTCAGGCGGCAACTCTTTGTGGGGGATGCGGCGCAGGGCGTGGCGTTCATTGAGCTGATGCGAAAGCGGTTTGATGCCGTGTTGATGAATCCACCCTTTGGACTCGGGCCTAAATCGGTCGCTAAGTATCTGAATTCGCAATTCGTTGGATCTGGAGTGAAGGAACTTGCCGCCAGCTTTTACACCCGTTCACTCGAGCTTCTTGAGCCAACTGGTAGAATTGGTGAAATTAGCTCACGAACCTGCTTTTTTCTTCCCACTCTGGCAGATTGGCGAAGAGACGTCGTATTTGAGCAATCGACCCTCATTGCCTACGCAGACCTCGGCGAAAACATTCTTGATGGTGCGGTGAACGAGACGGCAGCCTACGTCGTCCAAAAAGGGCGGGAAGTAAACGCTACTTGTATCTTCGGAATGTTTCACCGCGAGGAACAAATTGACAAGGCGTTGAATGAACTAGCGACGTGCACATTGGGACCTCGGGTTACGGTACGGCTGTTGACAGATCTCGAAGTGTTAGAAGATAGGCCACTATGTTATTGGACGAGCAACGCCTTTGTTCGAGCACTGCCACATCTGCGGCCCCTGGGTCAAGGTGCCGCGGACGTGCAAATGGGACTCGCTCCACGAGATGAGTTTCGGTTCTCGCGGTTGTGGTGGGAAATCCGGCAGGAGGAGGTAGGTACTGCAGGAACATGGCTTGGATATGCAAAGGGAGGAGAACTCTCCCCCTATTACTCCGATGTTGAACTTGTCCTGAACGCGCGCGACGACCTTCGAGAGATCCGGGCAGCCCTTAACCATAAATACCCGTACCTCAAGGGTAATCTAAGCTGGGTCCTTCATCCTGAAAACGACTATTTCATGCCCGGCCTTACGTTTGGTCAGAGAACAGCGTTCCTGCGGATGAGTGTGCTTCCCGCCGGCTGTTACTTCAGCGTCGCCGGAAAGGCCGTGTTCGGTCGGAAGCAATCTTCGAAGGCGCTGCTTCAGGCGATCAATACGCCAGCCGCACAATTTCTCGTCTCGCTGCGTAGAGAGCGATTAGCACTGGACCCACAGTTTCAACAGGGCGATGTCGAAAGAATGCCATGGCCGGAACTGAGCGATGCGGCGGCTCGGAAACTCGAACAGTGGGGCCACGAGAACACTTACCTTGTGCAATCCGTCGCATCCTTTGATGAAACGGACCACGCCTTTCAACGAATAAGTATAGACGGGGCGGCTAGCCTCGCGTCTAAGGTTGCAACAGAGTCTATTTTGCGGAACGAGGCACGCGCGAGCTAAATAGTTAGTAGTCTCCTCAGCCTCTCACAATGTGACTTCCACTTCATTGATCGGGAGATCATGCCAAGGTGGCACTCTCGTAGCGTCGCGAACTGGTACGAGGCTCATGAATCGAGGGACCTTCTCTCCTTCGCTCTCGGTGCTGCTTTCGGGCGTTGGGATATCCGTGTCGCATCGGGCGACGTACTCCCGCTTCCTCAGCAGGATTTCTTTTCCCCGTTACCCGTGGGTTCTCCAGCTCAGTTCCGAGGTCCCTCGGGAATGCCGGTGAGTAGGGCCGATGAGGAGGCGCTTCGAGACGAAGGTCGTTGGGCATATCCGATCCCAATTCAATGGGGCGGGCTACTGGTCGATGACCCAGGCCACCAGCTTGATGTCGAGACCAAAGTTCGGGAAGTTCTCGAAATCGGCTGGAGCGAACGTATGACCAAGCTCGAGGAGGAGGCTTCCGATGTGCTTGGTGTCCGCACCCTGCGAGAGTACATTTGCAAGCCGAGCGGCTTCTTCACCGATCATCTGAATCGTTACTCCAAATCCCGCCGCAAAGCCCCCATCTACTGGCAGCTCGCCACCCCGTCGGCTTCCTACGCTGTCTGGTGCTACTACCATCGCCTGACCCGCGACACCTTCTTCCGGGTCG
>CALEMP010000120.1 GCA_937910685.1 uncultured bacterium | reverse complement strand
AGTCGAGCATGGCCTTGGACTCCGCCGACCTGGCGGGCGCAGGGGCTGGGGCCGGCGGTAAACAAACCCACTTGGCGCAGACCCATTCCAATGCTCCCGCGGGCCCATCCCGATTCGGCGGTGGAACCTGGTTGGCCTTGACTGCTCTGGTCTTGGCGGTCGTCTTGAACATGAGCCTCTCGGGCCGCCTCGATTTGCTGGAAACCGAGACGGGGGATTCATTGGGCTCGGTGCAACGGGACCTGGGCAATGCTCGTCAGGATCGCGACGCGGCCCTTGCTCGAGTCGAACAAACCCTTGGCGTAAACATCGCGAGCCTCGGCTCTTTGATGCAATCCCAGCGGGAATTGGACCAAGCGGCTCTCTTGAAGATGAGAGAACAAATCAGCGTCCTGCGCGAACGGGCGGCGACCATTGTCGCGACCTTTGATGGCTTTAGCGCGCAACTCACCCAAGTGGGGGCAGAGCAAGGTGCGCAACAGGCAAGGGAAGGGGAAGCCACCGCGGCTCTCGGAGAAAGATTGCGTGCCCAGGAAGACTTGCTGATCGCGGTACAGGGAACCTTGCGTGCCCTTTCCCTCGCGCCCACCGCACTCATCGGAATGGGAGCCAACGGCGAACCGATTGGGGCGGCCCCGTCCTGGACCGGCGCCCTCGGTGACCTGAAGAGCGAGAATCCGGGCCTGCGTTTGGACGCGGTGTATACCCTCGGATCCTCTCAGGATGCGATGGTGATTCCGCACTTGATTCCAATGATTCAAGACGATGACGTGTTCGTGCGCATGGCGGCATGTCGAACCTTGAGTGATCTGGACGCCCGGGTGGCCGTGCCGGATTTGATCGAAGCCCTGAGTGACGGGGACACGGTGGTGCGCGAGGCAGCAGTGGTTGCCCTACGCCGAATCACCAAGCGAGGAATGCGCTTCGATCCCCTCGGGAGCTCCGCAGATCGGGCGCAGCGCATCGCCAAATGGAACGACTGGTGGAACAAGGAAGGCCAAGAGTTCTTGGATCAACCCTGACCTTAGCCTGATGGAATCGGGCTCTATGGGGCAAATGGAAGCCCACCTAAGCGTCCTCAGGTTGTAGGATAGTGGTTTCATCCAGCACCGCACAGGGCCTGGAAGGCCCCCTCAGGCCTTGTCCCGTCCTGCTGTCCCTCACGCCGGCCTATCCGGACCAGGGGCCCGCACATCCCCCCAAAGGAACCCCGAGAGAACGATTCCATGTCGAAAATTAAGGTCAAAAACCCTATTGTTGAACTTGACGGAGACGAGATGACTCGCATCATCTGGGCCTTCATCAAAGAGCGTTTGATCCAGCCCTATGTGGAAGTGGATCTTAAGTACTACGACTTGGGTATCGAAGAGCGCGACCGCACGGAAGACCGCATCACGGTGGAAGCCGCTGAAGCAATCAAGAAATACGGAGTGGGCGTCAAGTGCGCAACGATCACGCCGGACGAAGAGCGGGTTGAGGAGTTCGGCCTGAAAGAGATGTGGCGTAGCCCGAACGGCACGATCCGCAACATTCTGGGTGGCACGGTTTTCCGTGAGCCCATCCTTTGCACCAATGTCCCGCGTCTGGTTCCCGGTTGGACCAAGCCCATCGTGATCGGTCGTCACGCTTTTGGCGATCAGTACAGAGCCACGGACTTCCGTGTGGAGGAGCCGGGCAAGTTGACCATGCGCTTTGAGCCCGCGAGTGGCGGCACCGCCACGGAGTACGAGGTCTTTGACTTCCCTGAACCGGGAGTCGCCATGGGCATGTACAACCTGGACGATTCGATCCGCGACTTCGCTCGGGCTTGCTTGAACTTCGGTCTCAAGCGGAAGTGGCCGGTGTATCTCTCCACCAAGAACACAATCCTCAAGGCCTACGACGGGCGCTTCAAGGACCTCTTCGAAGAGGTCTACCAAGCGGAGTTCGCCAGCGCCTTCGAAGACCGCGGAGTGACCTACGAGCACCGTTTGATCGACGACATGGTTGCAGCGGCCCTTAAGTGGGAGGGCGGCTTTGTTTGGGCCTGCAAAAACTACGATGGGGATGTGCAGTCGGACACCGTGGCCCAGGGCTTTGGATCCTTGGGATTGATGACCAGCGTGCTGATGACCCCCGATGGCAAGACCGTGGAGGCAGAAGCCGCCCACGGCACAGTGACCCGTCACTACCGCCAGTACCAGCAGGGCAAGGAAACCTCCACCAACCCCATCGCATCGATTTTCGCATGGACCCGGGGCCTTGCCCATCGCGGTCGCATGGACGAAACTCCTGACGTGGTGAACTTTGCCGAGACCCTGGAAGCGGTCTGTGTGGACACGGTCCAGGCGGGTTCCATGACCAAGGACCTGGCGCTCTTGGTGGGCAAGGAAACCAAGTGGCTCACCACCCAGCAGTTCCTGGATTGCTTGGACCAAGAGCTGTCCAAGCGTATGGACTGAGGGGGGCTGGCTCTGGGGCCCATGGCAGGCCCTAACGGGACGTCAGGGCCTTCAGGAACGCCTCCAGATTGCTGGCGTCCGCATCGGTCAACTCCAAGGGTTCGATCAGAGGCGAAAGGGCAGCGCTCGCCTCAGGTGGATTGCCGCCATCACCGAAGCCAGCGTGATCGCGAGGATCCTCGCCCACTTGGGCCAGGAAAGTACCTCGCCGGTTCCCATGCCAGCGCGACCACCGCCCCAGCCCCAACTCCCGTACTGAAAGAGAAGAGGTGCAACTCGCTACAGGGCCGCGGGCGGGGGGAGCTCTGTGCAGTTCCTGGGCGGGAGGGCAAGTCCCGGCATCTGAATCCGGAACTGAGCACCAAGGGGGCTCTACAAAGGCCCAAACCACCTCCCCAAAGGGGAGAGGAGCTAGGATCTGTCTCGGCCTAGGCCTACCCCGCCGTGCGGAGACCCCTTGAACCCCTTATTCCCTCCACGGCCCTCCCCCGAAGGGTCAGGACGGGTCACAAGCCCGGATTTGGTATTGTGCTGGAATGAGCAGTTTCACCGTAGTACCCCGTCCCCTCACGAAGAGGACGTCTCTTGGAGATAGCGTCATGAAAACAATCCTGTTGTCGTTGTCGATCCTGTTCGCGCTCCCAGCGATGGCTCAATCGGACGATACCGATGATCTTCCTGTGGAAGTGCAGGCGGATCTGTTGTTCACGGAGGCCAAAGTACACATGGACGCCGAGGAATGGCCGGCGGCAGCCAACGTTCTCGAGAGAATGAAGGGACTCAAGACCGATCTGGGTCTCGAGTTCAGCTATCACTATGGGAATACGCTCGCGAAGGCCGGTAGGCCCATTGAGGCCAATCTTGAGTTGGTCTCGTACATGGCCCGATCCATCGGCAGGAGCGCCGTTAGGGATGACGCCGGTTTTGGGATCCAAGTGTTTCTGCGCTTCGGTCACACGTCACAGTCCCCAGAAATGTTTCGATTCGCACTCCACCCTCAAAGCAGCCCGGCCTCTCCTGGGTTGTCCAACCCTTTGCCCCTTTGAAAGTACTATTCACCGAGACCGCTACCAATAGGTTGTTCCGATGAGGATCAATTCTCCGGAAATGCAGCTAGTGCTGTCGCCATGCGATCCCAATCGGTCGTACGGCGTTGGGGGGTCGTTCTGGCACCGGTGGGTCCGTCGCAGGCTGACGGGGATGCGCTTGCTCTGGCTATTGCTGCCACTCGCGGGTTCATGTGCGACAACTCCGTCAACCGACTGGATGGCCGAACCAGCGGGCGCGCCAGTCACGTGGCGCCAGTTTCGATTGTACCGCGGCGAGGATGCGATGGTGTTGGCGTCGCAGGAGAGCGCGGCCTCCGAAGTGCACGCTTTGGTCGCTCGGGCCCGTGCCGCGCTTGCGGCCACGGGCGATGCGCCGTTGGAGCTCGGATTGGTGATCGCGCTCAGCGAAAAGGATGCCCCGTTCTTCGACAAGGCCGAGGACTACGAACGGGCGTTGCGGCGTTGGGGTGCCGAATCCAATATGAGTGTCGAGTCAGGGCCGCAACATGCAGGCTCAGGCAAGCAACCCGATATTGATGCGAGGTTGCTGTACCAAATGGCTCCCGTTGCGGTTCCGATCGACGACGCCGACCTCAACCTGCCAGTGGCACTGCGTAAACAGTTCACCCACGTGCTGCTCACACCGACGGATGCTCTCATCGAGTCCGTTTTCGCGAAGATGGTCGAAGCCGCGTTCGACGCGAATGATGTCAGCTGGGTCGAGCGCAAGCTCATGTACGCCATTGCCGATCCCGAGGCGATGATGGTCGGAAAATCCACACCGGGCATTCGCTCGTTGTTCGTACATGCATGGGCGGAGACGACCGGATTGTCGAAGGCACAGGTCAACGTAGTGCGCGCTGAGTTCGGCTTGCGCGAGAGGGCTTCCGACACCTACCGGCCAAGGCCAGGCTTGGTTAATCCCGAGTCTGCACGTGAGCAGTTGATGAGCCTGGAAGGCTTGGTGATCGACGCCGACCTGCAGCTCGGCGTCAGCTCTTCTCCAAGCAGCACCTCCCTCTTCTGGATGCGCTCTATGAACTGGAGCCTAGTCGTCGACCTCAACCCGCTTCGGGCGAGCAACGCCTACGTACTGAAGGGGGCACCTCACTATGAGTGGCTGCCATCCCCACTCAATCTGCCGAGTCGGAGCGACGCCGAGGAGTTCGAGGCGCTGCGGCTCAAGCACCCTGGCTTTGCACTAGTTTTCGATGAAGATCCCAGTCGCGCGGCCGCTTTATTAGCGGCGCACTCGTTCTGGGTGCGCGGCCTGGACTCCGATGCCGCAGTCGCTGTGGGCCTTCGATTTGGCTTGGATCCACGGCAGACGGAAGCTGTACGAAAGCGACTTGTGCGTTGATCGGGCGACTCGGAGGACAAGTGAAACAAAGGGTCTCCGCCGGCCACAGTGGCCCCCCCTTTGGCACCAGCATCCCTCGGACTTCCGCATGAGTTCCCGCGCAGGGGCACACGCTAGCGCCCCAATGCACGACAGAACGCCTGGCGAGTAAGCTCGATCCCACGGTGTGCGTACGGAGAGGCACACCTCCCCCCACCACGGGACCCCAACGGGCCGCCGCTTCACTTCTCCTGGCACTCCTCGAAACCAAACTCCGGCTGCGGAGGTGCGCGGGGTGCAGCCGGGTTACCCACGACGCTCGGCAAGTCCAGGTGAGAACTTCGCCGAGACCTTGGAAGCGGTTTGCGTCGACACGGTTCAGGCGGGTTCCATGACCAAGGACCTGGCGCTCTTGGTGGGCAAGGAAACCAAGTGGCTCACCACCCAGCAGTTCCTGGATTGCTTGGACCAAGAGCTGTCCAAGCGTATGGACTGAGGGGGGCTGGCTCTGGGGCCCATGGCAGGCCCTAACGGGACGTCAGGGCCTTCAGGAACGCCTCCAGATTGCTGGCGTCCGCATCGGTCAACTCCAAGGGTTCGATCAGAGGCGAAAGGGCAGCGCTCGCCTCAGGTGGATTGCCGCCATCACCGAAGCCAGCGTGATCGCGAGGATCCTCGCCCACGTGGGCCAGGAAAGTTCCGCGCCGGTTCCCATGCCAGCGCGACCACCGCCCCAGGCCCAACTCCCGTACTGAAAGAGAAGAAGTGCAACTCGCTAGAGGGCCGCGGGCCCCCGCGCCGGGCTCCCCATCAAATCACTTCTCAGCCGTACCTCTCGTTTTTTTGACTGCCGGAGTGCTCGTCGCGACGTCCGCGGTTCACTCGGGCGGCAGCTCGTAGAGACCCTGCGCCGCATCGAGCAGACGCCCCTGGCGAACGAGCTCATTCCACACGCTGGACGGGTATCGATCCGGCGGCCGGACACCAACGATCGTCGACTTGCGCCCGCCGCTCATGGGTCCGCCACCCAGACTCGACTCGTCGGCGAGCATCGTGACCTTCAATCTCTTGCGGTAGGCCTTCATCGCCCGCTTCAACACGTCGCGGTCGTGCTCGAGCAGGTAGCGCTTGCCGCAGAACCACTGTTCGAGTATCGAACGCAGCTCGTCCACGTCTTGCGCGCTGACGGCGAGTTCGAGGTCCTCCTCGATCTCTCCGCAAACCGCCATGGCGGCCTGCGCGTCGGCCCAACTCGCGGCCGGCTGCCCGTCGGAATGGGTGCTATCGGCTACGGCGACGAGCACGGTCAGTAGCAACTCCATTTGCGGATCGAACATCCGCGGAGCATACCAAACCGTTCGTGCCGCCGTCACTCCCTGAAGTTGCCCGACCCGTTCGCGTTCCTGCAACCGTCCCGTGAGAGCGGCCCGCGACTGCGCATCGCGGGCTGCTCTGTCTTCCCCCCTCGCTCGCTAGGGGAACTGCACTCGCACCTCATTCCGCGCGAAGGCGCGCAGTGAGTACTGCTGGTTGCCCGTGCAGCGCCGGCATCTGAATCGCCCAAGCAGCCCCAAGGCGGGCCTGCCAAGGCCCAAACCACCTCACTCAGCAGTTCCTGGATTGCTTGGACCAAGAGCTGTCCAAGCGTATGGACTGAGAAGGGCTGGTTCTGGGGCCCATGGCAGGACCTAGCGGGGCGTCAGGGCCTTGAGGAAGGCTACTAGGTTCGCTGCGTCCTGATTGGTCAGTTCAAGGGGTTCCATGAGGGGCGAAAGGGCTTCGCTTGGATTGCCCCCTCGGCGGTAGAAGGCGACCACCTCTTCTAGGTTTTCGAGTGAGCCGTCGTGCATGAAGGGGCCCGAGTGGCGAAGGCCCCGCAGGGTGGGGGTCTTGAAGCGACCCAGGTCAGCGGCTTCGCCGGAGATGGCAAAGGCGCCGGGTTCGGGTTTGCCATCTTGGGTGCCGATGCCGGTGGTGTGCAATTGATCGTCCGAATAGTTCGCCCCCCGGTGGCAGCGCCAACACTTGCCTCGGCTGTCAAAGACCCACATGCCAGCTTCTTCCGCAGGGCTGAGGGCAGCCACGTCCCCGGCCAGAAAGCGGTCCGCCGGACTGTCCCCTTGCACCAACGCCCGTACAAAAGCAGCCAGGGCGCGGGCGATGGTTTCGGGGGACGGGGCCTCGCCAAAGGTGCTTTGGAATTGCGCGGCCCAGGGTTTGGTTTCGTTCAGGCGCTCAGCCGCAGAGAGCGCGGAGAAATTCATTTCCAGTGGGTTCGCCAGGGGCATGAGCACTTGCTCTTCCAGGGTCTTGGCGCGCCCATCCCACATATGGCGTTGGCCGAGGATGCGGTTGATCAGGGCGGGGGCGTTGCGCAGGGTGACCCCTTGCGCTCCCTTGGAAAACCGCACCGAGTCCGCGAAGGAATGCTGGGGCTGGTGGCAGGATGCGCAGGCCACGTTGTGTTCCCGGGACAGAATGGGATCGAAGAAGAGGGCACGGCCTAGGGCGACTTCCGCGGCCTTGAGGGGGAGCTCCTCTTGGATGCTTGGATCGAGTCCCTTGAAGGCCACTCGCAGGCCACCTGGAATTCCCAAGGGCATGGGCCGCGGCAGGGTGTCCTGGGGGAGCGCCGTTGGTGGGGAGGGGTTCTGGGACGGGTCCCCAGATGCCTGGACCCCAAGGCCCAAGAGCAGCAGGGCGAAGGGTGCCCCCAATGTTCGGACAAGGTGGAGAGGCCTCTTGGCCCCAGGGTTCCGATGGGATCGCTGCATGGGGGTAGCTTAGGCCCAAGAGAGCGTTGTGAGCTCAGGTAGCCCCAGGATTGACCCGAGCCATACGGAAGGCCCGGCCTAGGTGCAGCATCCTGGGGAGTTGCAGTGCCAATTCAGCCGGTACTGGCCCCTTTCGGTGTTGAAATCCCCGAGGGTGCGCCCGAGGAGCTTGCAACAGGGGCTGGAGAAAGCGACCCCCCCGGTTCCTGGGACGCTTAGGGGGGCCGGACGGATTTCAACACCGAAAGGGGCCAGTACCAATTCACCTCATCCCCAGGGCCCAGGGTGGCCCCTGACCGGACAGAGCTCTATCCTACCCCCTCATGAATCCCGCCCCCTCAAACTCCGCCCGGGTCAAGATCACCGTCGTTGGTGCCGGTTTTGTCGGATCCACATGTGCCCACCTTGCCGCACTCAAGAACCTCGCCAGTGAAATCGTCTTGATCGACGTGCTGGCGGAACGCGCCCAGGGCTTGGCCCTCGATCTGAATCAAAGCGCCGCTATCGAAGGTTTTTCCTCCCGAATCATTGGCACCGGTGATCCCGAGGACACCTTTGATTCGGACCTTTTTATCGTCACCGCTGGTCTCCCCCGCAAGCCGGGCATGAGTCGCTCGGACCTGTTGGAGGTCAACGGCCGCATCATGTGCGATGTGGCTGAGACAATCCGGCGGGGCAGTCCCGACGCCGTGGTGATCGTGGTCACCAATCCGCTTGACTCCATGGTTAGCTTGATGCGCGCCAAGTTGGGCTTTCCCGCCCGTCGGGTAATCGGCATGGCGGGTGTGTTGGATAGCGCGCGCTTCTGCTGGTTCTTGGCCGAGGAAACCGGCACGGCGGTGGAGGATATTGACGCCATGGTGCTCGGAGCCCACGGGGATTCCATGGTGCCCATGCCGCGCTACTGCACGATCAATGGTGTTTCAGCCCCGGACATCATTCCCGCGGACCGCATGGACGCCATGGCGAACCGCACGCGCAAGGGCGGAGCCGAAATCGTCGGTCTCTTGAAGACCGGCAGCGCGTTTTACGCCCCGGCGTCCGCCGCGGTGGCCATGGCCCAGTCGATCCTGCAGGATGGGAAACGCATGTTGCCCTGCGCCTGCTTGTTGAATGGCGAGTACGGTTTCGAAGGCCTCTACATGGGCGTGCCGGCGATCCTGGGTGAAGGGGGCGTGAATCGGATTGTCGAGGTTCCCTTGACCGCTGAATCCCGGGCCCAGATGCAGAAGACAGCCGGCGAAGTGAACAACGACATGCAGGCCATGCGCGACCTGGGCCTGCTCTAATCGGTTTACGGGAGCACAGCTCCATTCCTCATATCTCTTTCCAAGAACCCACCCAATACCCATGACTCCCGTGGCTGACAGTAGCGGCACCCGCACCGAAAAAGACTCCTTTGGCCCGCTTGAAGTGCAGAGTGATCGCCTTTGGGGTGCCCAAACCCAGCGAAGCCTGGGGAATTTCAAGATCGGTGGCCAACGCTTCACGCGGCCGATGATTCATGCTCTCGGGGTGGTCAAGAAGTGTGCGGCGCTGGCTAACCGTGAACTGGGCGAGTTGGGAATGCTCTCCGATGAGCAGTACGACGCTCTCGTGCAAGCGGCGGACGAGGTTCTCAAGGGCGAGCACGATGATCACTTCCCGCTCGTGGTTTGGCAAACGGGATCCGGCACCCAGTCGAACATGAACACCAATGAGGTGATTTCGAACAGGGCGATCCAACTCTTGGGTGGCGAGCTGGGCTCAAAGACTCCGATCCACCCCAACGATCACTGCAACCGGGCCCAATCCTCGAACGATGTCTTTCCCACCGCTATGCATGTGGCGCTTGGGGAGCAACTGGAGCGCGCGCTTCTGCCCGCATTGGAAGGCCTACGCAAGGCTCTCTTGGCCAAGGCCGAGAAATGGCAGGGCATTGTCAAGATTGGACGAACCCACCTGCAGGACGCGACTCCCCTGCTGGTCTCCCAGGAGGTGGGGGGCTGGGCTCAGCAATTGGCCGACGGTGCGCGAGGTGTACGTTGGTGTCAGCCGGCGATCTATGAGTTAGCCCTCGGTGGTACTGCTGTGGGTACAGGGCTCAACACATCACCCCGTTACGCGGGGCTTGTGGCCGAAAAGATCGCAGCAGAAACCAAACTGCCCTTTGTTACGGCCCCTAATAAATTTTCTGCTCTCGCAGGGCACGACGCCCTGGTCTTGGCTCACGGCAGTATCAAGACCTGCGCCGTCGCCCTGATGAAGATCGCAAACGATGTGCGTTGGCTTGGATCAGGTCCGCGCTGCGGCCTGGGGGAGTTGCGTTTGCCCGAGAACGAACCCGGCAGCTCAATCATGCCTGGCAAGGTAAACCCCACCCAGTGCGAGGCGCTGGCCATGGTCTGCACCCAGATCATGGGCAACGATGTGGCGGTCACCCTGGCGGGTAGCCAGGGTAACTTTGAGCTGAACGTCTACAAGCCGGTGATGATCCACAACTGCCTCGAGTCGGTCCGGCTCCTGACGGATGCCTGCGATTCCTTCCGGGAAAACTGCATCGAGGGGCTCGAGCTCGATGCGGACCGGGTGGACAGCCTGATGCACCAATCCCTGATGTTGGTGACTGCCCTCAACAGGCACATTGGCTATGACAATGCGGCGGGGGTGGCCAAGAAGGCGTACAAGGAGGGAATCACCCTGCGCGAGTCCTGTGAGGCCCTCGGGCACATGTCGGGAGAAGAATTCGACGCGGCGGTGATCCCCAGCAAGATGGTTGGGCCCCGGGAAGAGTAGGGCTCTGGGGCGGTTGGGTGCCCCATTTCGGGCTCTCGGACGCCTTCCGGGTTCCAAGGGGCTGAAATATTTGGGTTCTTGGTGCCCAGGGCTGGTCACAGGGTCCGCTGATCGCTATTCTCTTCGCCCCTATCCAGAGGTTCCCCGAACCATGAGCCTCAGGAGTAGCAAGCGATGAAAGTCAAGATCCGGAACAGCAACAAGAAATACGCCAAGAAGACTGGCTTCCGTACCCGCCAGAAAACCGCTGGTGGACGCAAGGTCAACAAGCGCCAAAGGGCGCGCCACGGCAGTTTCTGAGGGCTTTTTGAGCCACTCAACAGGATTCCCGGCTTGCAAGGGAATCCCTGACTGGACCTCGGCAGAGGCCCAGACTTGAGGATTGACTGAATTTAGGGGACGGGCTGCGCAGGCCCTCAGGTCGCGGCCTGAGAGTGTCCTCCTCGATGCGTTCTTGGATGGACTTGGGGCTACCCGCACAAGTTCTCGCCTGATGTCCGGAAGGTTTCTTGTTCCCAGATTTGTTGTGTCTCATCCCGGAGCGGGGGTTGGCAAATCGAGCCATATAGGAGAGGATTGGTGGGGAACCAGATGGCCACTAGGTCCGTCTGGATCAACAGATTGCCCTTTGGGTGATCTGTACCCGAAGGCTTTGTCCAGATACAGCCTTCCGAGGCTGTCTCCATCCTTGGCCCTCTAGGGGCCCCCCGAATCTCCAACCAGAATTCTCTCCCATGAATCGTATAATCACTTTGGCGCTTACCGCCGGTTGCTTGACTGCTTTTGCCAGCGCCCAAGCCGATGACTGCAACGCAGCCACTGGCATCACAGGAACGGGCACCTACGCTTTCAATACAAGCGGTGCCACCGACAGTGCCCACAGCCCCTGCGCCGGTCTCGGCACGGACGTTTTTTGGAACTGGACCGCAACGGCCACCGAGAACGTGACCATTTCCACTTGTGGTGCTGGCTTTGACACGACCCTTGCCGGCTACGACGGCGCGGGCTGCCCCACCGGCGCTGCGATCAGCTGCAACGATGACTCTTGTGGCTTGCAGTCCTCGATTTCGATCTCCGCGGTTGCGGGTTCGGTCTACCTAATTCAGGTGGGATCCTGGAACGGCGGTGCCGGAGGCGCCGGCAACTTGGACATTTCCGCTGGCGGCGGTGGTGGGGGCGGCGGTTGCGCCAACCCGGCCAGCGGTCCTGACGTGATTGTGGGCGACCTGCCCAGCATCACCAAGTACAACGCGGTGGGCGGTGTGAGCGCATATGCCATGGCAACGACTTCCTGCAATGTGGGCGATGCGGAGTTGGATTGGATTTCCAATCAAAACCTGCACCCGGTCATTGGCCAAAACATGTATCGCTATGAGGATGGCCGATTCGAGCAACTGGGCTTGTCCTGGCTCAAGCACGGTTTCTTCGCCTTGCAGCAGGGACTTTGCTGCACTTGCCAAAGCTCAGGCACCGGCGCCCGTCTTGGCGTGGGTTGCTCGGACCCCTACAGCTCAAGCCTGAACGGCAGTCAGACGGGTCTTGGCCCGCGCTTTGAAGTGAACGCTGTGACCGGCGGATACAGCTATCCGTTCACTGGTCAGGGTGCTTCTGGAAACTCGATTTACAAGCGCTGTCAGATCGCGAACAGCGACCTGAACCCCGCTACCCACCCGAGCGCCGTGTATTACGCCGAGGGCCACTACATCGCTCATGATGACGCTGCTTCGGGCAACCAAGCGAATAACGCTTCCTACCGTCGCTTGACTGTGGGCTCTGGAAACCTCACCAACGGTTGGAACCTGAGTCTTGCGGGCGCTACTGTCCGCGAAGAGCCGGCCATCCGAGCCTGGGCAACCCAGGACCCCACCGTGGTCATGACCGATGCGATGGTACCCGGTGACGGTCTGTTCATCGTTGGTTCCAATGCCACCGACAATGGAGACGGCACTTGGCACTACGAGTACGCGGTACACAACCTGTTCAGTGACCGCTCCTGTGGTGACTTCAGTGTTCCGCTTCCCGCTGGCGCCTCTGTGACGAACATTGGCTTCCATGATGTGAACTACCATTCCGGCGAGCCTTTCTCCGGTACTGACTGGAGCAGCTCGATCAGCGGCGGCTCCATCACTTGGAGCACCCAGACCATCGGTCAGAATGTGAACGCTAACGCGATTCGCTGGGGAACGCTCTACAACTTCCGCTTTGACGCCAACGTGGCTCCTATCAACAACGGGGACGTGAACCTTGGGCTCTTCAAGCCTGGCGGACCGAACTCGATTCTGGCCGAGGCTTGGGTCCCGGACGGCGGTGGCCAGATCGGCACCAACTACTGCACTGCGGTGGCGAACTCCACCGGTGTTGGGGCGTCCATTTCGGCCCTCGGCTCCGCTGCGGTGGTTGATCAGAACTTCACCTTGGTCGCGAGCGATATGCCGAACAACCAGTTTGGCTACTTCATCGTTTCTGCAACCCAAGGCTTGCTCACGAACCCCGGTGGATCCCAGGGCAATCTTTGCCTCGGTGGTCAGATGGGACGTTTCGTCGCCGGTGTGGCAAACTCCGGAGGGTCCGGCCAAATCAGCCTGGCGGTGAACCTAAACGGTCTTCCTGGGCCGATCAACGTGGCCGTCCTTCCGGGCGATACTTGGAACTTCGTCAGTTGGTATCGGGACCAGAACCCGTCCACTACAAGCAACTTCACTGACGGGCTTTCGGTGACATTCCAGTGACCTTGAAGGGAGCTCGGGCCAGTCTCGGAATGAGACAGGCGTGAGAATCATTTCAGCTTAAACAGGCGGGGGCAGCTTCCTTTGGGGGGTTGCCCCCGCTTCATTTGTGTCCTGCAGGGCTCCTGGGACGGAATTCCGCATGAATCCTAAAAGTAGTGTAATCTTTGATATGGAGAGACTCGCGGAAGCGCTGCGCTCTCGAACAACTTCTTTTTTATGCGGACACTTGCCGCTCCTCTATCCCAATCCTTAGATTCCCATGAAACCATTCCAAGTTTTCTCCGCTGCAGCGCTTGCAGCATTCGCCTTGACTAGCTCGGCGATCGCACAGGACGACTGCGCCACAGCCGCTGCCGCGGTCCTCGGTGCTAATCCTTTTGATACCACATTGAACACCACCAGTGGTTTGAGCGAGCCTAGCTGCTCCACCTCCACGATTCACAACGACACCTTCTTCACCTACACCGCCGGAGCGTCCCTGGATCA
>CALEMP010000119.1 GCA_937910685.1 uncultured bacterium | reverse complement strand
GCTTATGGCGCGCGGCTAGGTCGGGTCTCTCATCCATCTTGGTTCTTTCCGTCAACTTAGGAGTTCCCCACACAGGCGCTGCACAAGCTTGCCGTCCACGGAGCCCCTATGGGCTCCCATCACGACCTTCATCACAAGACCCATCTGCTTGTTGGATGTAGCACCACTGGATTCGATTGCCGCCTGCACCACCGCCCGGGTTTCCTCTTCACTGAGGGCTTTTGGCAAGTAGCCCTGCAGCACTTCAATTTCAGCGCGCTCGATCTTCGCCAGATCATCGCGCTTCGCATCGTCATACTGAGAGGCACTGTCCTTGCGGGTCTTGACCGCGCCAAGCACCACCGCAAGGCACTGATCCTGGTCCAAGACCGTCGCGGTCCCGCCCAGCTCAATCGCCCGGTTCTTCAGGGCCGCAAGCGTCATGCGCAGGGTGTCCCGGCGCACGGTTTCACCCGCCTTCATGGCCTCCTTGAGGTCCGCTTCCAGCTGCTCCTTGAGGCCCATGCTCATGAGGTCTCCTCACCTTCGTCGTCAGCGGGCATTTCGTCCTCTTCCGGTTCAGGGGGCCCCTCTTCGAGGTCCGCAGCATCCGGCTCGGGCGGCGCTTCCGCTTCGCCTTCTTCCGCAAAGCGCTCAAGGTCTTCGCGCTCGATAATCTGAGCCGCCACCAGTCGGTCGCCATCCTTCAGGCGCAGCAAACGCACGCCCTGGGTGTTGCGGCCCACAACCGAAATGTCGTCCACGTGGGAACGCACGATCATGCCTTGCTCGGTGATGTAAATCACATCGCCACCGGGGCGACACAGAATCGAAGTGATCACCGGACCGTTGCGGGCGGTGGTACGAATATCGATCACACCACCCGTGCCGCGACCCTTGATGGGGTAATCATCCATCGCTGTCCGCTTGCCATAGCCATGCTCGGTGGCGGTCAGCAAATAGGCTTCAGGATCCACAACGACCAGGCCCATAACCCGATCACCGGGACGTAGGCGTGCGCCCTTGACCCCGCGACTCACGCGGCCCATGGTGCGTGCCGCTTTTTCATCGAAGCGCACAGCACGGCCAGACTCCGTGGACAAGAGGATTGTGTCCCCAGGCTTAGCGATGGAAACGCCCACCACCTCGTCATCCTCTTCAAGCACGATGGCCCTTAGGCCATTGGACCTGGGTCGGCTATAGGCATCAAGCAGCGTCTTCTTGATGCGTCCCTTGCGGGTCGCAAACACACAGAAGGCTTCATCGTCAAAGGACGGCACGCGCAGGATGGTTTCCACCCGTTCCCCTTCGCGCAACTTGAGCACATTGGTCATGGCGCGCCCCTTGCTGGTGCGCGAACCCTCCGGCAACTCGTAGGTCAACTTAGTGAACACCTGACCGAGGTTCGTGAAGAACAACAGGTTGTCGTGGGTGCCCGCTACAAAGAGCGAGCGCAAGATGTCCCCTTCCTTCGAAGAAGACCCCTTGACCCCCTGGCCTCCGCGTCCTTGGGCGCGGTAGGTGTCCAGCGACGAACGCTTGACGTACCCACCACGACTGTAGGTCACGACCATTAGGTCTTCGGTAATCAAGGCCCCGATATCGACACTGCCGTCTAGTTCGGTGTTGGAGATCTCTGTGCGACGCTCATCGCCATAACGCTTCTCCACGTCATCAAGGTCTTCGAGCAAGATCGTGGTGACCCGCTCTTCCTTGGCCAGGATGTCCTTCAGGTCCGCGATGGTCATACCTAGCTCGCGAGCTTCGCCTTCCAGCTTCTCGCGCTCAAGGCCAGTCAAGCTGCCCAGGCGCATGTCCACAATCGCTTGTGCCTGGCGATCACTAAGGCCAAACGCGGCGGATAGGGCAGCCTTTGCCCCATCGCGATCGTCCGAGGCCCGGATTAACTCGATCACCCGATCGATATTCGCCTGGGCCACAAGCAGACCATCAACGATGTGCTCGCGCTCTTCGGCTTTCTTCAGCAGGAAAATCGTGCTCTTACGAATCACGCCACGCCGGTGGCCAATCCAAGAGTCCAGCAATTGACGCAAGGGCAAGGTGCGCGGCTGTCGCTCGGAAATCGCCAGGTTGATGATCGAGTAGGTCGACTGCAACGGCGTGAACTTGAACAGTTGATTGACGATGACGTTGGGGTCTTCGCCCTTCTTCAACTGAATCGTCAGTCGGATATCAACCTTGCCGGTGTCCCTCGACAGACTCGTCAGGTCGACGATGTCACGGATACCCGTGATGCGTTCCTCTTTGACCGATTCGGCAATCTTGTTGATGATCGAGGCTCGGGAATCCCCGCCCTTGCGGGTCTGGTAGGGAATCTCGGTGAATACGATCTGCACGGGGCCTCTTTCCGGCTCTTCCACGTGATAACGGCCGCGCACTCGCACCAGGCCGCGGCCTGTGGTGTACGCCTGCAGGATTCCGCTACGGCCCATGATGATGCCCCCGGTGGGAAAGTCCGGGCCGGGAATCAGCTTGATCAGGTCTAGGTCCTCGAGGGACGGGTCCGCCAGGATCGCGCGCACACCCGCGCAAACCTCACGCAGGTTATGGGGCGGCATACTCGTGGCCATACCCACCGCAATACCCTCTGATCCATTGCAAATCAGGTTCGGGAAACGACTAGGCAACACCGTGGGCTGGGTGCGCGTGTCGTCGTAGTTGGGTTCAAGCTCAACGGTTTCCTTTTCGAGGTCGCTCATAAGCTCCATCGAAATCCCGGTCATGCGTGCTTCGGTATATCGCATGGCGGCGGGAGGGTCCGCATCAATGGAACCGAAGTTGCCTTGCCCGTCCACCAGGGGATAGCGCATGGAGAAATCCTGAGCCATACGCACCAGGGTCGGATAAATCACCGACT
Organism: uncultured bacterium; assembly: GCA_937910685.1. Classification (GTDB taxonomy): domain Bacteria; phylum Planctomycetota; class UBA1135; order UBA1135. The sequence goes on along the minus strand of CALEMP010000119.1, from coordinate 10,728 downwards.
CACCATGGGGGTGATAGTTACCCGAGGTGTCGCCTGCAACCTTGGCGCACTTCCGGTACTTGGCCCGCGGGCTCAAGTTGAGGTCGTTCATCGCCACCAGGATGCGGCGTTGGCTGGGCTTCAGTCCATCACGCACATCAGGCAGGGCGCGCGAGTGAATCACGGAAAGGGCGTACGTTAGGTACGACTCTTTCATCTCGCGGACGATCGGGCGATCCAGAATGGTTTCGCCCTTAGGCTCTTCGGTCGGAGTATCGGTCATGGTGTTAGGGCTCACCCCGACGTGGAAAGTCGGCGTGGTGTTTCGGTGTCAAGAGCAGCCAGCGCATAGTCGCTGGGCCGCAGCAGTCCCTTTTCGCTGGCAATCATCAGTTGCTGCGAGAAAGGGACCCGTTCAAAGGGTTGGGATTCGAGCAAGACACGGTTGACCGGGTCTTCCCATAGGCGCCAAGATTCCTCGTCGCCCCATTGGGGTAGGCGCAGGGCAGCACCCGGCAGAACCAGGTCGGCGGTAGCCAACAAACGCAGGGACACCTCTTGGCGAATGGCCTCGGCCACGACGGTGCGGGTGCCAACAGGCGCCACAAAACCCTCGGCGCCCAGGGCCTCGGTGCCGATCCATACCGCGTCCACTTCGTGCACTAGGCTTGGCAGAGCGCTGTCATACACAAAACGCACTTCGCAGCCCGCCTGCACAAGTTGGCGCGCGAGGGAACGGCCCGCAAGGGTTGCACCCCCATCGGACAAGATGACCTTGCAGCCCGAGGTGTGTTGAGCGAGGCAAGCGCCCACGTGGTCACTGGGTGCGGCCACTAAAACCACCCCACCTGGCTCGAGATCTTTTTGCAAGGCGGCAAGGGGAGCCGCGCGCGCAACAAGCCGAACGCCCGGGCCCAGTGGCCGGCCGCCCCAGGCGCGGGTTGCGTCTTCACTGGATGGTTCCAACCACAGGCCGCATTCTTCGGCGACCAACTCATGGAACGGAGCGTCGAGTCCATCCTCCTGAGCAACTCTCTCAAGACTCAGCAGGCTGTGTATCCAGCGAGCGAGGGGCCCACGCCAACCGTGCTGTTCTTCGAGGGGCGCGAGGGCTTGGGCAAGATCAGCGGCACTTCGGCGGCTCTCGCCCTGGACCATGCCAGGCATGAACGCCCCTTCATGGCAAGCCAGCTGTGACTCTGCTGCAGCCAGCAAGACGAGTTCGCCCGCGGTGTGATTGCGGTCCTCCGCGAGGGCGCCCAGACGCTCGCTAAGCGAATCGTTGGCGTTTCTCTGGGGTCCTCTGGACCCGAGGGATTGCACTTCGTTATGGGCGGACATGGGTGGGGAGCGCCAGCATAAGATCGAGGTCGATCCGTGCCTGCGGCAGGGTGGTATTATCCCTGAAACAGCCCCTCCCGTCCACCTTCAGGACGTGCTCACTCCGCCGTCTCAGGAGCTTTTTTTGAACGGCCCCCGGCGTCCGGTTAGAGTTCCCCGGCACGAGAGCAATTACCGTCCCAAGACCCCCCTCCAAGGCCCACAGATGACCCCCAAAGACGCCCAACCCACACCCCTCGCCCAAGCCCTCGGACGAATCCCCTGTGGCCTCTTTTTAGCCACCACCCAAGGCCCCAATGGCCCCATGGGATTCATCGCTTCCTTCGTGCAACAAATGGGATTCGAGCCCCCGACCATCGCCATCGCCGTGGGCAAAGATCGGGACCACCTCGAAGCAATCCGCGCCAGCGGGCGGTTTGGCCTAAGCCTGCTAGATAAGCCCTCCAGCGCCCTCATGGGCAGGTTTTTCGGCAAGCTTGCAGAGGGCGAAACCCCCTTTGATGGCCAAGCCCTGCACACCACGAGCGCGAACTCAACGGTCTTCACCGACGCCCTCGCCTGGTTCGATTGCAAACTCACGGGCGAACATGAAACCGGCGACCACTTCGTGGTTTTCGGGGTGGTGGAGGAAGCCGCTCAGACCCACGAAGGCGACCCAATGGTCCACCTCCGGGCCGACGGGCTTAGCTACTGAGCGTAGAGTTAACCACCGCCGCGTTCCCATTCCAAACGGACAGCCTGACGGGCAGCCGAAAGGGCCACAATCAACTCAACCCGCCAAGGGGAGGGAAGCTTAGCTGGATTCAAGGATTCCCTAAGAGGCTCTTCCCCCTCTAGGAACTCCAAGATCTCGACGATCAAGTAGGCCCTCAGATTTCCCTGTATGTAGGCCATCGACGCCCAGTCCGCAGCAGCCTTGAGGTCACGCTCTTGCCATCTCGACCAGGCGCGCTCAAGGGAATCTGCACTTGTTCCCACAGCCACTTCCACATCAAGGGTTCGCTTCACCATGCGCTCTAGCGACGGGTCAGGGTTGGTGACACGCTCCACCCGCTTTTGGGCCGAGGGATAATCCCCCAAGCCAAGCGCCGCCCAAGTCCGGTCCTCGGGCAGACCCTGGGCCATCAAGCCCAACTCCGCCACTATTCCAAACACGCAGATGGCATAGCCCAACTGGGAAACGCGCTTCAGTTTTTGTTCGAAACGGAGAGCTCCGGCAGGGTCCTGGGTGCATTCATCCAAGAAGTGCGCCCTGCGAAGGCCTCCAAAGTGCCTCCAGGTGGCTTTATCCCGCAAAGTGCCCTCGATTTTCTCCAAGGCGCTAACCAAGGGCCGACCGGAACCCAGAACGCGCATGGCAAAGAGATCCGCTTGCAATTCAAACCGTCGGGACATCCAACCAAAGGCTAGGCCCCAGGTCCCAAGGAACGCGACCATGATCCCGAGGACCGCGATTGCGCTGGTGGGATCAAAGGCACGCAGGGCAAAGTCCGCGAGGAGAAAAACGCCCACAGACCAGGCCAAAAACACCGGCACGTGATGGTGGTGAGAATGGCCCACCTCATGGGAATACACCGCCTTCAGTTCGTCTTCGTCCAAATCACTGAGCAAGGCATCGGACAGGATGACCACCCTCCTGCTAGGCAAGAGCCCCACGATTGCGGCGTTGGCTATCATTTGCCCAGTGTCCCAAACCAATACCTTGCGCGAGCTGAAGCCCACACTCTTGGAAATCCCCTCAAAGCCCGTTCGCAATCGTCCGGGGGGCAACTCATGTGTGCGCCAAGAGGCCTTGAAGAGGGTTGGCAAATAAACGGCCAACCCCCCGATCAAGGCAACAAAGACCGCCGCACCTACGAGCTCCACCTGTTCCACCTGCACCCGCATCCAACGGTTGGAGCCAACCAGCCCTGCGATGCCCAGGTAGATGGCCGGGGGAATCAGCGTGCTGGCAAACATGCGCAGATGAAAGCTGCGCCAGCTCAAGCGAGTGGGGCCCGCTGGGCAAGAGGCGCGGGACTGGGCGTCGATGTTCAATGCCTCGAAGATCAGGTACGGCAAGATCACCCAGATAAAGTTCGCCTCGGGCCAGCCCTCAAGATCCAGCCGCGCCCCGAGACTTTCCCGAAGCCACTGAACCCAGCCACAACAAAGCACCAAGAGGGCAAAGGCAAAGGTCCCCGAAAAGCGCCCAATGAACGTGACCAGCGCCCCCATTCGGAACGACCCGGCACCCCCCAGGTTGCGGCCTGAAAGCACGATTAAGTGAGGCAGGGGCAAGAGCAACACCAACGCCCAAGGGGCAACCGGACCCCAGGTCCAACCCGCCACCCCTGCCACCAGGATCAGGGTGCAGAGAACCAGTTGGGGAATGTAGGGCATGGTGAAAAGGGCCGACGGGGTGGAGGGGATCGTGCCAATCCATGGGCCGGTCATCAGAGAGGCAGGGCCCCATCTGCGAGCGGGCCATTCTAGCCACCGGGCACCCTTAGATTCAGTAGGGCAGCCTAAAGGAGTCCAAGATCTGAGTTGCCCCTCCTAGCCAGACTCCCCCCTCTCCCTGGTCCAAGACCAATTCACCGCCCGCCAACTTCACCGTCACCGGCCACTTGGCCCAGCCCCGCTCTACGGCCACAAGGGCCACCGCCGCTGCGCCAGTTCCGCAGGCCAGGGTCTCCCCCACCCCGCGCTCGAAAATCCGCACCTTCAGGGCCCCCTGATGCGCGCCCGTCACAAACTCCACATTTGCGCCTTCAGGGAATGATTCGTGTGTGCTCAAGCTCTGGCCTAACTTCTCAAGCGTTGGGGATCCCGGCTCGTCGGTGAACAAGACGAAATGGGGGTTGCCCACATTCACCCGGGTGCCACAGATTTCCGCGCCCCCAACTTGAACCGTTTGCTCTGGCGCTTCGATGCGCACGGGGCCAAGACAAGCCTCAACGGCGCCGTCCGCAACTCGCACGGCGCGCACTCCCGCATCGGTGCCCACCAAAAACTCGCCCTGCCCATACCCTTTTTGGGCCGCAAGCAAGGCAATGATCCGTAGCCCGTTGCCGCAGGCCTCGGGGCGGCTGCCGTCCGCGTTGTAAAGCACCATACGCACGTCCGCAGAGTCATCCCCCGCTAAACACAGCAAGAGCCCATCGGGACGAAAACTGCCCTCATCCGGGTCCGCGCACAAGCGCTGGGCTAAAGCCGCGGGATCCCGAGGCACCTGCCCCGCGATCCCGTCGATCAGCACAAAACGATTCCCGGCCGCATCAGCCCGGTAAGCCCTCATCCGCTGCGGCGCACTCGTTCTTGCACTTTTAGCGTATTCTTGAAATGCAGCTTAGCCACTTGCGCAAGCTTCGCTTCGCCGTGCTCAATGACAAACCGCGCGCCCGCGCGATCGGTCAGAGGCCCGGCACCCTTGAACAGTTCCATGCCGTTGCGCTCGCTGAGTTCCATGATTGCCAGCAGGAATTCCGCACGCGCAAGAACAGAGGCGGCTGCAACCGCCAACTCTTCCTCGGCGCGCGGGCGTTCTTCCACCCGCAACTTGGTGTCACTCAAGCCCATCTGCACCGGGTTGCCCCGGGCAAATTGATCCACGATCACGCGGTCCTCGTCCTTGCCCACCTCACGGATTGCCTCCACGTGCAGATCGGTCAAAAACTCGTTCAGGCCAGGGTAGGTCGGATAACGACGGTTGTACTCGGGGGGGTCGATGCGCACGACACTGTGGGACACGCGATCCCGCAGCAGGGCGGCCAGGCGCAGCACGCGCGTGTCAGAGAGGCTCTTGGAATCCGCGACGCCAAACTCGGCGATCTCTCCCGCCTCCTCGATGTCAATCCGCACGGCGGCCACCACCAGGGGGCCAAACCAATCGCCCTTACCCGCCTCATCCGACCCAACAATGGGCTCGGTGGCGGTCACGGTCTTGGTCAGCGGGCGCAAGGGACGAGGCGGCGCTGGGGCTGGCTCATCGGTGAAGCGCACGAGGAAACGCTCGGGCTCAGAACCCTGAACCACAAGCTTTCCGGAGTCATATAACGTCGCGACGACCCCTTCTCCCTTCACGCTCCATTGGGCGTGGGGGGCGGATCGCCATTCAAACGCCCCGGGCTCCAGGCGGTCTTTTAGACTTTGCCGGCGCTCGGGGGGTACCTTAACTACTACTGTCCTCTGAGGCATGATCGATCAAGTTAGCCTCACACCGTCTGTGGGGCTAGACCCGTTCTGGGGAACTCGGTCGCTCTTTTTTTGCCCAGAATCACCCCCCGAAGCCCATTCGGGGCGGTTTCCATCCAGGCAAGGTCCCTTCTAGGGCCCTAGAATGGGTGTTTCGAGGACTTTCGGCCCCCTCGAACCCGGCTATTTCCCCCTCCCGGAAGGCCTCTAATTTATAGATTCCTTTACCTAGAAGATCCCCGGAAAGACACCTCGCTGCCCCATATTTTACCACCCCAGAGCCCCGCCCACAGGCCCGCACCGGACACTGCCCGGAAACCCCCACGGTCAGGCTAGACTCTGCCCAAACTGCAACCTACTCCCAGAACATCGTGAAACCCAAGCAAAGCATCCTCGAAGCGATCGGCAACACGCCGCTCATCCAACTCCAACGCCTTGGATCGGAAACCGGCTGTACCTTCTTCGCCAAGTGCGAGTTCCTCAACGCTGGCGGCTCGGTCAAGGACCGCATTGGCCGACGCATGGTGGAAGAAGCTGAAAAGTCTGGTCGCATCAAGCCCGGCGACACCCTGATCGAGCCCACCAGCGGTAACACAGGCATCGGCATGGCCATCGCTGCAGCCGTGCGCGGCTATCGCATGATCATCACCATGCCCGAGAAGATGAGCCGCGAAAAGCAAGTGGTCCTAGAAGCCCTTGGGGCCGAGATCATTCGCACGCCCACCGAAGCCGCATGGGATGACCCCGAAAGTCACATCGAAGTGGCTAAGGACCTGCAAAAGGTCTTGCCCAATGCGCACATCCTCGACCAGTACTCCAACCGGGACAACCCTGACGCGCACTACTACGGCACGGGCAAGGAAATCATCGAACAGATGGGCGGCGAATTCGACGTATTGGTGGCTTCGGCTGGCACAGGCGGAACGATCTCTGGCATCGCCAGGCGTCTGAAAGAGGACGCCCCCAACGTGCACATCGTGGGCGTTGACCCGGTGGGTTCCATCCTGGCGGGACCGGGCACGATTAGCTCTTACAAGGTCGAAGGAATCGGCTATGACTTCATTCCCAATGTGCTCGATCGCGGCCTCGTGGACGAATGGGTCCGCAGCGAAGACGGCCCGAGTTTCCAAACCGCGCGCAAACTGATCCGGCAAGAGGGCCTCCTGTGTGGCGGGTCCTCGGGCTCGGCCATGTGGGCGGCCCTACAGGTAGCCAAGCAGCGGGGCCCCGGCCAACGCATCGTGGTGGTGCTGCCCGATTCCGTGCGCAACTACATGACCAAGTTCATGGACGACCGTTGGATGCGCGAAAACGGCTTTGAAGACCAAAGCTGGGAGACCAGGTCGATCGGTGAAGTGTTGCGCCGCACGCCGCCCCACAAACTGTTGACCGCCGACGGCTCCGAGAGCGTTCGCGATGCGGTCGGCCGCATGAAGGACGGGGGCGTCAGCCAGTTGCCCGTGCTGAATGCGGGCCGCGTGGTGGGCATCGTCACCGAATCTGATGTGCTCGGGCGCTTGCTTGACGGCACAGCGCGCATGGAAGACCGAGTGGCTGAAGTCATGGGCCGTAAGGTGATCACGCTTCACGCTCACGAAGACGCATCCAAGCTCCTCGAACTCTTCGCCAATAATTCCGTCGGCATCATCGTCGAAGGGGACAACCAATTGGCCGGCATCCTAACCAAGATGGATTTGGTGGATCACTTGACCCACCACTTGAGCTCGGACTCCTGAGGAGTTCTTCGCTCAGGTCAAATGCGTCAAGAGATGGCCCAAGGTTCGCGCCAAGAGCCACTCTAACTCGGGGCCAACCTTGCCAAGGGGGTGGGTCGCGCCAAAGGTGTGCCCCACGTCTGGTTCGATCTCGAGCCCCACGTTTTGCATGACCTCGCGGATGCGTTCAGCGGCGGCGGGATCCACGGCTTCGTCCGCGCTGCCGTGCAACAGCAGGGTGGGCGCTTCGACTTTTTTGGCCGCCGCCAAAATATCGAGGGCCTCCCCATTCTGTTCCACGTCTTCCAGCATGGCTCGGCCCATACGCATGATCTGCCCCGTACGTCCGTTGGGAATATCAAGGAACCCATCCTTACGCCAACGCTCCACGGTGGCGTCCTCAAAGCGAATCACCGAATCAATCGCGGCCCAGGTCACCAAAGCCTGCACCGGATGCTGAGCCGCGTGCAACAGCGCCACTCCTCCGCCACGGCTATGTCCCACCATGCCAATGCGCTTGGGGTCCACGCCTCCCACCTCGCCACTCAACAAATGCTGGTGGACACGCTCCACGTCTTCCAGCTGACGGCTGAAGGTGTCCCGCTCAAACGCGCCGAGGTCTGAAAAGTCGACGCCGTCGGCGCCCACTCCGCTGCCCGAGGCATTGAAGCGAACGGCGACGAAACCCGTCTCGGCCAATCCGCGAGCCAACAGGGGAAAGAAACCCCAGTCCATGAAGCCCTTGAACCCGTGAAGAATCAGCACCGTGGGAGCCGCCTTTTCGCGGGTTCCTGCGGGCTTAGAAACCACCCCGCGGATTGCGCGGCCGGGCTCGTCCTCGTAAGCCAGTTCGAAAGTCTCGTCGATTACAGCCATGGTTTTTTGATCAGCAACAGGGAGCTTCGCCGCCGACCCGGGCGGGCATCACTGAATGTTCCCCGGGGCCCTGACCCAGGTAGGGAAGGAAGCGCAGCAGATCCCCTTGGTCCCAAGAACCTCCGGCAGCCAAGTCCACAAAGCCGTGGGCGGCTGTGGCCGAGTACAAGTCCCCGCTGCCATTCCAGGCCACCGGGTGCAGACCGTTTGCTTCGAGGCGCGCCGGCAAGAACAGTCGCCGCTTGCCCCGATGCGCGTGATCGTGGGCCAAAGGCCGCTCGATCCATGGGGGTTCCCAGTCCCCCATAAAACGCCCCAGCAAAGGAGCGAGAAACAGATGTGCCGTGGCCAGCACACTGACCGGATTCCCGGGCAAGCCAATGAAAACCTTGCCGTCTGCTCGCTGGGCCAAGAACACAGGCTTGCCCGGTTGGATCGCCACCTTGTGCAGGACCTTTTCAAAGCCCAGCTCTTGGGCCATGCCCGGCACCAGGTCTTTTTCGCCCATGGACACGCCGCCCACGGTGACCACCACGTCCGAGATCGCCGCCAAACTCTCAAGGGTCTCTTTCAAGTGCGCCGGCTCATCCAGAGCGTGCTTGCGTTCCGCTGGGACCCCTAAGGCATCGGCCAAGGCCGAAAGCAGAGGCCCGTTGCAGTCGGCTACCCCGGCCGGTCCATCTGATCCCACCTCGTCGCCGGTGGTGCAAATTCCAAGGCGTGGCGGATCAAAAACGCTCAGCCCCGTGGCTCCCGCCATGGCCGCCGCTGCCAGACCCGCGGGCGACAGGCGCGTCCCCGCCCGCAAGACTAAGTCCCCCTTTTTCGCGTCCTCCCCCTGCCGGGCCACATTGCGCCCCGCGCGCAACTCATACCCAACCTCGGTGGTCATCACCTGCCCATCCCGCTGGGTTAACTCCACCGGAATCACGCAGCAGCCTTTTGGCACCGGCGCCCCAGTCATGATCGCCACGGCCTCTCCAGCCCCAAGGGCGCTCTCCCGCCGTTCCCCAGCCATCACGGTGCCTACCACCTGAAAAGACGGCTCAGCAGCAGGTAACAGGGCGAAACCATCCATGGTCGCCCGATCAAAAGGCGGCTGGTCGCAATTGGCAACTACGTCCCGGGCTAAGACCTTCCCCGCAGCCTCGGCCAAGGGGACCGTTACGGCTCCCGAATCAATCGGCAGCCCTCGCAAGAGGGCCATAGCATCGTCATAGAGCAAAAGAGGCATCAGGCGCGCAGTCTAGGCAATGACCGAGCCCCCTAGCCCTCAGGGCAAGGACCCCCGCCGGCTGAGCTCCCCCACCACAGAAACCCCGTGAAGTCTAGAAAATGCGCGTTTGGTGGCCCCCCGCGTGGGCCCCCCATGCATTCGGGGGGTGTTGCCCAATGCAGAATTCTGAGGGGGGCTGACCTCTCCCACCAGAGAACCCCCGTGAAGTCTAGGGAATGCGCGTTTGGTGGCCCCCCGCGTGGGGCCCCATGCATTCAGGGGGTGTTGCCCAATGCCGAGGGGGCGGTGCCCAAAGCTCGTGGACCGATTAGGATGCCCACCCCCCCTGCATTCAGGGGGGTGTTACCCAATGCAGAATTCTGAGGGGGGGGCCCCAGAGAAACTTTTCGTCCTCTAGTGGTCCTATGCCGTACACCACCACAGAGCCTAAGCTAAACCTATGAAGATTCTTGAAGCCTGCGCTGGACGGGGGGTCGCATTTTATGACGACGCATCGGTCAAACACTCAACCCTAGACTTCATTGTGGAAGACGGGGCGCGGGCCTTATTGCTATTCCACGGATGGTGGCGCGGCCCGGAGATGGTCCCCTATGTCCACTTCCTCAAGATTCCCGCCCAGTTGATCCAGACATCCCTTGATACTTGGGCATTTGCCGATAAGCCTCAGTGGGTCATCCGCTCCCTCGACGGAGACTCAGAATATAAGGCTGCATCCCTGGCTCGTGAGGCTATTGACCTTGACAAGGAGAAGTATCTTAGCGCGGTTCAAAGACTGAGCGGCGAGTTTACGGACTACGACTTCAAGGAATGGGTATCAATGGCTGAGGCCCGTCCGGCTAAGACCACCATGCAGGTCTTCAAGGAGCGTTATGAGAGCAAGCGTGATATCCTAGTGGCTACCCTCACCGATCCAGGGGGGCGTATTGAGGACGCTATTGCTCTGGACGATAATGGTTTTGCTGAGGTGTACCGCGAAAATGGCTGGTTTTCGCATATCGCATACGACTGGGAAGACTATTCAGACTTGGCTCGACCCCATGTTTCAGTGTTTACTACACGGGTGGCGAGTTTTTCACCACCCCAGTCAGATCTGACTGTGAGGGATGCCCATGTAGTTTCTCAAGAAGGCTGCCTCCGCACCCTTCTTTTATCTGCCGTATCCGCCGGCTGAGCTCCCCCACCACAGAAACCCCGTGAAGTCTAGGAAATGCGCGCTTGGTGGCCCCCCCGCGTGGGGCCCCCATGCATTCAGGGGGTGTTGCCCAATGCCGAGGGGGCGGTGCCCAAAGCTCGTGGACCGATTAGGATGCCCACCCCCCCTCTCTCCCACCACAGAAACCCCGCTCCCGGAGGATCTCCCACGCGAATCCCGCCGGGGAGCATCGCGCCCCCTCCGCTCAAGCG
>CALEMP010000118.1 GCA_937910685.1 uncultured bacterium | reverse complement strand
TCGGGAACGCCCGCCGCGCCGATGGTGGCGTGACCAGTGCAGTCAGCGAAGAGGGAGGAGCTGAAGCGCTTCTCTTCACGTGGATGACTCTGACGGCTGTGATCCTGTCGCCCTTTGTCTCGACGCCGAAGGCGTGTTGAGAGAGGCAGACTGCGAGGGCGAGGAGCATGCCGCCCACCTACACGAGCGGCTGCCATCGGGGTCTTGGACAACTTAGGCTGCTTTCTCTAGGGAGCCGCCCCACCCACCACCAAAGAACCTTATGACACCGCTCATCACTCTTCTCCTCCTCGCTGCTCAGGACGCTGAGGCACCCAAGCTCCAAGATCTCATGGCCCCTGAGGCCGCAGTTGAGAAGCTCGCCGGAGAGATGGGCTTCATAGAAGGGCCGGTTTGGTTGCCTAAAGAGAAGAAGCTCGTCTTCAGCGACATCCCGGGCGCAAAGCTCATGGAGTGGAGCGAGAAGGACGGGCTCAAGCTTTTTAGGAAGAGCCCGAACCCAAACGGAAACCTGCTCGATAGAGAGGGGAGGCTGCTCACTTGTCGGCACGGCGCGCGGGACATCGTGCGCACAGAGAAAGACGGGAAACTCACCGTCCTCTGTGACCGTTTTGAAGAGAAGCGCCTCAACTCACCGAATGATGTCGCCGTTAAGTCTGACGGCACGCTCTGGTTCACGGATCCGCCGTGGGGCTTGCCGGGCGGGCGCGAGGGGAAAGAGCAGGCAGGGCACTATGTCTTTCGCCTGGATCCGAAGACGAAGAAGGTCACAGCCCTCTTGAAAGATCTCTGCATGCCGAACGGGATCGCCTTCTCACCTGATGAGCGACACATCTACATCGCGGATACGGGCGGTAACTGGCATCCGGACGAGTCGCTCCGCGAATTGCCGGCGACGATTGCTGCTTATGAAGTGAAGGCTGATGGAACATTGAAACTGGAACCCGTCTGGAAGACGGAGACCCGTTGCGACGGTATGTGCGTGGATGTCAAGGGACACATATACACGACCTCTGCGGCAGGCGTCACGGTGCTTCGCCCTAATGGCGAGATCATCGGCACGATCAAGATCCCTGAGTCCCCAGCCAACTGCTGCTTCGGAGGAGATGACTCCAAGACGCTCTTCATCACGGCGCGAACATCGCTCTACTCGGTTGAGCTCGCGAACCCTGGAGTCAAGCTCCGAAAGGGTTGATGAAGGAGCAGGACGAGGGGTACACGGAGTGGTGGAGGCCAACGGGCTTTGACGTGAGCTAATTTCTCGTATGGGGAGGGAGTTTCAAGGGAGACCCCCCTTTTAGCCCCCCCAGGCCTGACTTACTTAGAGAGTGACCCGGATATTCCAAGCCTCATTACCCACATCCGGCGGGAAACCGACGTAAACTCCTAGAGAGCGGCACCAAGAATGCTGTCCGGTACCTTTCTCATGACCCTCCCTTCACTCACTCCCACCACCTGGCTCGCTTGGCTGCTAGTGCCTTTCATGGCATTAGGTGGCGTCAGCGCGCACTTTTGTGAGTGCGGAATGGTTGGGGAGACCCAGGGGACGGATGTTTCGGGAGCCCAAGAGCTCGGCTCCTGTTGCACCCAAGGTGACCTAGCCGAGGTCAATCATTCAGAGCAGAGCTCCTGCTGCAAGAGCAAGCACTCCTGTCCCCTAGATGGGCCCGATGGTGAGCAGCCGGATGATTGCAGGTGCTTGACCATTGGCTGTCAGCCTGGCTCCGAGCCCGCAGCTACATCGCCCCACATGCCCGTGCCTGTGAAGCTCGGATCAACCTTCGAGGATCCGCTCAGTCTGCTCAGCCCGCGTCCCATCGTACTTGCGACGCACTTCGGGCGCCGGGGGCCAAAGCGGCCTTCCCAAGAGCCACTTTTCGTGGCCTTTTGCTGCTTCCGCTGTTGAACGGATGCTCCCCCCGGGAGTTGCACAAGCGTGCCCTCACGAGCAAGAAATCTGTCTCAGGCAAGATCCGAACGTGATCTAAGAAACCTGGACGGTTGTGGCTTGAGGCGCGGATGCTTGGGGAATAGAGGGCCGTCGGCCCCGAATCGCGCTCCCAGAAATTGCCTCGTCATCCCCCACGGTGATGACTTTACAGGGCATTCGTTCTGCACCCATTTCATTTCCATCAGCCCCTAGCTACCAGACCATCATGAGCTCCCCTTTGACCACCACCCTTGCGTGTCTGGTACTGGCCAGTTGCGCCACCCGGCCGAGCGCCCTACCCAGCCGTCTCGACGCTTGGGATGAGCGCCAAGCTATGTTTGCCGAAGCTCACGCAGCCAGTGCTGCCCCCCTGGCCAGCGACGCGGACTTGAACGCCTTGCTGCAACATGCACGGAGCCACAACCCTGGCTTGCAAGCGGCATTTGAGCGGTGGAAAGGTGCCTTGGAGAAAGTCATTGGGGCAACCACCTTGCCCAATCCGCGCCTGACCCTGAGTGCGTACCTCGCCGATGTGGAAACCCGTGTGGGCCCCATGCAGGGGCGAATCGGCTATGCCCAACCCCTGCCCTGGCCCGGAAAACTGGCCGCAGCCGGAAAACTAGCCTTTGAACAGGCCGAGGCCCTGCGCATGCAAGTGGAGGCCGAGCGCTTGATGCTGGACCAAAGCGTGCGCACTGCTTGGTGGGAGTTGGCTTGGCTGGACCGGGCCCAACAAATCACCAAGGGCAGCAGAGATCTCTTGACCCACTGGGAAGCAATCGCCCGGGCGCGTATGGAAACCGGGCTCGGCAGCCACGCCGACGTGATCCGCACCCAGGTGGAATTGGGCAAGTTGGAAGACCGACTGCAGGGAATGCACGACCTGGCCAAGCCCGTGCGGGCGCGACTGAACAGTGCGCTCCACCGAACGACCAACGCCGCCTTGCCCCAGCCGGATTTGCAGGGTGTTGTCACCAAGGAACTCAACGAACAGAGCCTGAGCGCAAGCCTGCTCGAAAGCAGCCCACACCTCTTGAAGCTCAAGCACATGCGTCGCGCCGCACAATACCGAGTGGATCTTGCCGAGCTTGCGGGGTATCCGAATCTCACCGTCGGCGCTGATTTGACTTTCATCGGGGATGCTCAGAACTCAGGCATGGCGGGCTCCGGCGACGATGCCCTGGCCCTAACCTTGGGCATCGAACTCCCCATCTGGCGCGAGTCTTACCGATCCCAAGAACGCTCGGCAGCAGCCCTCCTGCGCGCCAGTGGACGGGCCCTGGAACAGGCCCATAACACTCTGGCCGCAGAGCTGGAAATGGCCTTCTTCCAACACAGGGACGGGACTCGAAGGGTTGCGCTGTTCCAAGACAGTCTGATCCCCAAGGGCCAAGAGGCCCTGCGTTCTCTCGACACCGCCTACCAATCAGGCAAGGGCGGTTTCCTGGATCTCATCGACGCCCAACGGGCTCTCTTGGAATTCCAACTCCAAGCGGCCCAAGCCCAAACGGACCGGGCCAAAGCCCTCGCCGCGATTGAACACTTGAGCGGAGTCGCTCTGCACCAAAGGAACTGACCATGACTACCACCACCGATAAAAAGTCCCCGCAAAATTCCATTGGACTACGCAAACTAGTCCTCGCCCTAGGCCTCTTTGTTCTCGCCTTCCTGGCTGGCCGGCAGCTGGGCCCTGGGAACCAACATTCCCCCGTGGAGAACGCCAGCGAAGCACCCGCTGCCCCCACGGTTTGGATCTGTTCCATGCACCCCCAAGTGCGCCTGCCCGAAAACAGCCAGTGCCCGATCTGTTTCATGGATCTGATCCCCGCAACCGATGACGGGGAAGACCTGGGTCCGCGCACCATAGCCATCAGCGAAAGCGCCATGGCCCTCGCGGAGATCGTGACCCACGCGGTAGAACGCCGCAGCGTGGCCCGGGAAATCGACATGGTGGGAAAGATCGCTTTTGATGAAACCCGCGTGGCATCGATCACCTCGTGGGTGGCTGGTCGTTTGGATCGTTTGTTCGTGGACTACACCGGTGTCACCGTGCGAAAAGGCGACCACCTGGTAGAGATCTACAGCCCCGTGCTTTACACGGCCCAACAAGAATTGCTGCAAGCGATTCGGGTCCAGGCAGAGCTTGGCCCTGATGCTCTCGAATTCATGCTGAAATCCAACGCACGAACGGTGGAATCGGCCAGGGAAAAGCTGCGTTTGCATGGGTTGAGCGTGGAGCAGGTTGCAGAGATCGTCGCCAATGGCAAACCCAATGAGCGCGTCACGGTCATGGCCCCCATGGGCGGCGTGGTGGTACACAAAGAAGCGGTGGAGGGCATGTACGTGAAGGAGGGCTCACATATCTACACCATCGCGGACTTGTCCAAGGTCTGGGTGTTACTGAATGCCTATGAATCCGATCTTGCTTGGCTGCGTTACGGCCAAGATGTTCACTTTACCGTGGAAGCCTATCCCGGCGAGATCTTTCACGGTCGCGTGGCCTTCATCGATCCGGTTCTGGACGATCGCACGCGCACGGTCAAGGTGCGCTTGAACGTGGAGAACACTGACGGGCGACTCAAGCCTGACATGTTCGTCTCAGCCACGGTGGATGCGCTGCTGACTTCAAGGGGCAAAGTGGTGGACCCGAACCTTGAGGGCATTTGGATGTGCCCCATGCACCCCGAAATCACATCCCCAGGGATCGCCGCTTGCGATGAGTGCGGCATGGACCTTGCCCCCGCTGAAGAACTCGGTTTCGTGGTGGCAGCCAGCCAGGGGAACTCCCTGGTGATCCCCCACACGGCGCCCCTCATCACCGGCAAACGAGCGGTGGTCTATGTGCGCTTACCGAACACCGAGAAGCCGACCTTTGAGGGGCGCGAAGTGACCCTCGGCCCCCGAGCTGGAGAATGGTACATCGTGCGCGCTGGACTCTTCGTTGGGGAACAAGTTGTGGTTCATGGGAATTTCAAACTGGACAGCGAACTGCAGATCCGCGCCAAGTTCAGCATGATGAACCCCGATCCGGATTCTCCCCCACCCAAAGCGGACTTGGGAGTGCCCATGGAATACCAGCAGCAGTTGGGCGACGTGATCGACGTGTACCTCAAGGTACAGACGGACTTTGCCGCGGACACGGATAACCAGCCCATGGCTGTCGCGATCCTGGACAACCTGAAGAAGCTCGACCTGGCCCTACTGCCAATCGACGCCCAAGAGATCTGGATGGACCATGGACCAGACCTGATGGCCGCTGCAAAGAACTTCGCCGAAGCAAAGGAGTTGGAGGCTAGACGGAAACTGCTCGAGCCCTTGACCCAGGCTCTTGTGCCCATCCTGGATCCCTTTGGATACAGCCGCGAAGGCGGAGCGGTGGGTATCTTCCACTGCCCCATGGCCTTGGACGATGTGGGCGCAGACTGGCTGCAAGAAGAAGCAACCACAGCCAACCCCTATTACGGATCCGGCATGTTGCGTTGCGGATCACGGACCAAGATTCTTGAGCTAGGCAACTGAGCGGACTCAACCATGCTTTCCAAACTCATTCGATACTTCCTCGAGCAAAAGCTCGTGGTCCTGCTCTTGGCGCTCCTCGTGATTATCTGGGGCGCACGCACCGCGCCCTTTGATTGGGACCTCGGCGGCTTGCCCCGGGATCCCATCGCGGTGGACGCGATCCCCGATATTGGCGAAAACCAGCAGATCATCTTCACCGAATGGATGGGCCGTTCCCCCCAGGACATGGAGGACCAGGTCACCTATCCCCTGACCGTGGCCCTGCTCGGTCTGCCCGGAGTCAAAACCATTCGCTCGTCCTCCATGTTCGGTTTCTCGACGATCTATGTGATCTTCAAGGACGACGTGGAGTTCTATTGGTCCCGCTCACGGGTGCTAGAGAAACTCAGCAGTCTGCCACCCAACATTTTGCCTGTGGGAGTACGGCCGGCGCTTGGTCCTGATGCCACGCCCCTGGGCCAGGTTTATTGGTACACCTTGGAAGGTCGCGATCCGGACGGCAATCCCGCTGGCGGTTGGGATCTGGACGAGTTGCGCTCGATTCAGGATTGGACCGTGCGCTATGCCCTGATGGCGGCGGATGGAGTTTCCGAAGTGGCTTCTGTGGGCGGCTTTGTGCGCGAGTACCAAGTGGACGTCAATCCAGATGCCATGCGTGCTCACCGAGTTACCTTGGAAGAGGTCTTTGCGGCGGTCAAGGGCTCCAACATGGAAGTGGGCGCGCGGGTCCTAGAGATCAATAGCTCCGAATACTTCGTGCGCGGTCTGGGCTGGATCGAAGACACCACCGACATCGAGGAGTCGGTGATCAAGTCCGTGGATGGAGTGCCCATTCGGATCAGGGATGTTGCTCGCGTAGCCCTGGGTCCGGCCCAACGGCGCGGAGCCCTGGACAAGGGCGGCTCGGAAGCGGTTGGCGGAGTGATCGTGGCGCGCTACGGGGAAAACCCCTTAGCGGTCATTCAAAATGTCAAAAAGAAGATCGCCGAGATCGCACCGGGCTTGCCCCGCAAGACTCTCGCAGACGGCACCGTATCCCAGGTAGCGGTGGTTCCCTTCTATGACCGTTCAGGTTTGATCCATGAAACCCTCGGGACGCTGAACACAGCGATCTCTGAAGAGATTCTGGTGACGATCCTCGTGGTGCTGTTCATGTTGATGCACCTGCGCGCATCTTTCCTGATCGCGTCCCTGTTGCCCATCGCGGTGCTGTTCACTTTCATCTTCATGAAGCTCGGCGGAGTGGATGCGAACATCGTGGCCCTCTCGGGGATCGCGATCGCCATCGGCACGATTGTGGACATGGGGATTGTGCTCACAGAAAATATCCAGACCAGATTGGCAGAGGCAGATCCAGGGGAATCCCCATTGGAGGTGGTCTACACGGCCACCACCGAAGTTGCCTCGGCGATCCTGACCGCGGTGGCCACGACTGTTGTGGGATTCCTGCCGGTGTTTAGCATGATCGGGGAAGAGGGCAAGCTATTCCGCCCCTTGGCCTTCACTAAAACCTGCGCCCTCTTGGGATCGATTGTGGTCGCGCTCTTGATCATTCCGCCCATGGCTCTTTGGTTGCTCCCCGCAAAGGGCGGCTTCCTGGGTCGAGCCTGGAAGAAGTTCTTGGACCGACGCAAATTGCTGCGCGTCAGCTGGCCCTACCTTCTGAACGGTCTGGTGATCTTGCTGGTGGCCTCCATGCTTGCCACCCACTGGGAGCCCCTGGGTCCCGAGCGCGGCTCGGTACGCAACCTGGCCTTCGTGTTGCTGGCCATCATTGGTTTGCTGCTGTTCTTCACCCTCTTCCTGAGGGCCTATGAACCAATCCTGCGCTGGTGTCTAGCCCACAAGCTTCTGTTCCTGTCCCTGCCCCTGACCCTGATGGTGATGGGCTTGACGGTTTGGCTTGGTATGGATCGGGTTTTGGGTTTCATCCCCGGTTCCCTGGTCAAGATGGGCGCAGATCGAGACGCTGTGTATTCCACCACCCTCTGGTCCAAGGGCACCGACGCCTTTCCAGGCCTGGGCAAAGAATTCATGCCGCCTCTGGACGAGGGTTCGTACCTCTTCATGCCCACCACCATGCCCCACGCCTCCATTGGCGAGGCCTTGGATGTGTTGCAGAAGCTCGATCAAGCCATCGAAAGCGTGCCCGAAGTGGAATTGGCCGTGGGCAAAATCGGACGGGTGGAAAGCGCCCTCGACCCCGCGCCGGTTTCCATGGTAGAGACGATTATCAACTACAAGCCCGAGTTCATCATCGATGAGAGCGGCAAGCGCATCAACTTCCGCTTCAACGAAGATGCCAACAGCTATGTACGCGATGGTGATGGAGATCTGATTGCTGACGAGGATGGCCGACCCTTCCGCAACTGGCGTCCTAAAATCAAGAAACCCGATGACATTTGGGACGAGATCATCGACGCCGCACGCCTGACCGGCACGGTGACCGCCCCGCGCCTACAACCCATCGCTGCGCGACTGGTCATGCTGGCCAGTGGCATGCGTGCCCCCATGGGCATCAAGATCAAGGGTCCTAGCCTTGAGGTCATCGAAGAGGTCGGCCTGCAGTTAGAAAAATACCTCAAGGAGATTCCAGAGGTCAAAGCCGAGGCCACCTTTGCGGATCGCGTGATCGGCAAGCCCTACCTGCTGATTGACGTGGACCGCAAAGCTGCGGCCCGCTATGGCGTGTCCATCGCCAAGGTGCAATCGGTGATCGAAATCGCCCTCGGGGGCCGGCACGTGACCACCACGGTGGAAGGGCGTGAGCGTTACCCAGTGCGTGTGCGCTACCAGCGCGAGTTGCGTGACACCGTCGAGAATATGGAGCGCGTCCTGGTCCCGACCCAAGACGGCGCTCAGATCCCCTTGAGTCAATTGGCCGAGATCCGCTACTCACGGGGTCCCCAGATGATCAAGACCGAGGACACATTCTTGACCTCCTATGTGATCTTTGATCGCCAGGCTGGCCTAGCCGAAGTGGACGTGGTCGAGCTGTGCCAAGAGTACCTGCAAGACAAGATGGACAAGGGCGAGTTCATCCTGCCAGCGGGGGTTTCCTACACCTTTGCTGGTTCCTACCAGAGTCAAGTCCGGGCCGCTAAGACCCTGGCCGTGATGCTACCCCTGGCTCTGTTCTTGATCTTCCTGATCCTCTACTTCCAGTTCAAAGCAGTCTCCACCACCCTGATGGTTTTCAGCGGAGTGTTCGTGGCTTGGTCCGGCGGCTTCATCATGATCTGGCTCTATGGCACGCCCTGGTTCTTGGATTTCCATGTCTTCGGTGTGCACATGCGTGAACTCTTCAGCGTGCATCCCGTGAACTTGAGTGTCGCGGTCTGGGTCGGATTCCTGGCGCTGTTTGGCATTGCCACGGACGACGGCGTGGTGATCGCAACTTACCTGCGTCAGTCCTTTGACAAGCTCCAGCCCAAAACCATTGAACAAATGCGCGATGCGGTTGTGGTGGCGGGTAAGCGGCGTTGCCGTCCCTGCCTGATGACTTCCGCCACGACAATTCTGGCCCTGTTGCCCGTGCTGACCTCTAGCGGTCGCGGTGCGGATGTGATGGTGCCCATGGCGATCCCCTCCTTTGGGGGCATGAGCGTGGTGCTGATCAGCATGTTCATCGTTCCGGTCCTGTTTTGCTGGGTGCAAGAGCGACGCTTGAAAGCCGCCACCACTAGCTAGATCTTTGCCATGAGGGGCCTTTGCCCCGCTACGCTGTCTTTTCCTGCGGGGCGTCCCGCACACCGCTTTTGCGGCACCCCCGCAATTTGACTCCCCGGGGATTCTTCCCCCACAACAACCCCTTAGCTCCTATGAAACTTCTTGCACTTCTGCTTCTTGCCCTTCCATTGACCGCCTGCAGCAGCGATAAGCCCGCTGACCCCGAGCCTGCACCCGCTGTCAGCACCTCCTTCGACACCCACGTGGAGTGCGGCTGCACCATCGAGGGCATAGGCGCCTGCGGTAACTACGTCAAGATCGACTCCAAGTACATTCCCATCGGCAACGATAAGGAAATGGAACTGGGGCACATGGAGTGGTGCAAGCAAGGCCCCGTGGCGGCCGACCTGGAAGGCCACGTGATGGACGGTAAGTTCATCGCGACTATGATCACCACCAAGTAAACCCGATGACTCGCCGAGAGTCTCGGCTCTTGGCACTTACCCCGCTTGGGATCCAAGCAACCAAGCCCAGGACGTCCTACACCCGGCGTCCTGGGTTTGTATATTGTAGGGGAACATTCTGCCCATGGATTTTTCCCGCCGTCACGACCGTTGGCTCCAGAAGCTGCCCACCTCTCCCACCGATGAAGGGCGAGTGACCCGCCTTGTCATTCGTCCGGGGGCGGAAACCAGCGGCGAGCGCGAATGCCCAGAGTCCATCGAGCTCAGCCCCGAGCAAGGCATCTTGGGAGATCGCTGGCACGAGAACCCCGAGCGCTGCCCAGGCAGTCAGGTGAGCCTGATCAACACCCACATGATTGCGGCCCTTGCTGGTGAGATCCCTACGGAGCTCTCTGGTGACAACCTGCACGTGGACCTGGACCTTTCGGAAGCCAACTTGCCAATTGGCACGCGCCTTGTGATGGGCAGCGCCGTGCTGGAAATCAGCGATGTGACCCATAGGCCGTGCGAATCTTTCTATCAGCGTTATGGAGCGCGCGCATCGAAGCGCGTGGCCCGCGGTAATGCCACGGGTCTACGCGGGCGAGGGGTTCTTTGCCTGGTGGCAGAAGCGGGCACGATTCGAGTTGGGGATCAGATCCTCGTGCAGCGGCCTTAGGCGGCTCTCCCATTGCCCAGATTGACCCGTACCTTGGGGGAGTGCCCCAGGACTCGACGTTCCCGGTGTATTGATCGCCGAAGGGATGGCCCTCGACGGCTCCACCCGCGAGGGAAAGACGACCTCGGCCGCAACCGGGCCTCGGACAGGGGACGGGGACAGGCTGTATCCTTAGCCCATGAGAAATCTCCTTGGCGCCTCCCGTATTCTTTGTTGCTCCCTTGGCCTTATCTTTTTGGCTTCAGGCTGGAATGGGCTTGCAGCCCAAGACTCTGAAACGCCCTTGCGGGTTTACTTGCGCGCTGGGCCCAAGACCCATGGACCCGGGGAGCACGACCACCCCAAATTCCTAGAGGACTGGACCAAGCTCTTGACCGAACGGGGAGCCCTCGTGAACGGTTCCCTGAATTTTCCAAGCGGCGAGGAGCTGGAGCAAACCGATGTGCTGGTGTTCTATGCTGCGGAGGGCGGGACGCTTGATCCCAAGCAACGGGAGGACTTAGATCGCTACTTGAAGAGGGGTGGAGGCATCGTTGCCCTACACGATGCGGTTTGTGGCAACGACGCCCAGTGGTTCAAGACCATCATCGGCGGCGCTTGGGAACACGGGCATTCCAAGTGGAAGATCGGCAAGCTCGGGCTGTACATGGATGGCACGCCCCACCCCATCACGAAAGGCATCCCCCACTTTGATTTGGAGGATGAACTTTATTTTGATTTGCACCTCGATCCCAAAACCCAGGTTCTCGCCAACAGCTTTCACACCGTGTTTGATGTGACACCCCAAATGTGGACCTATGAGCCCGGAACCTATCGGGCCTTCGTCAGCATTCAAGGACACTTCACCAAGACCTTCGACCACCCCGCCTGGCAGGCGATTGTCCTGCGCGGAATCGCATGGGCTGGGAACCGTGACGCAAACCTGTTCTTGCAGGCCGCAGAGATCGCCGACTTGCGCTATCCGCCCGGGGGACCGAAGCCCGCACACGAGGCCCTGGACAGTTTTGAATTGCACCCGGACTTTGAAATCGCCTGCGTGGCTGCGGAACCCATGGTGGTGAACCCCATCGCCATTGACTGGGACGCGGGTGGCCGCATGTGGGTGGCCTCCACCCCCGGATATCCCTACAAGGAGAAGTTTTCTGGGATTCCAGCCCACGATGAAATCCAGATCCTCACGGATCGAGACGGTGACGGGATCATGGATGAGCAGCAAGTTTTCTACCAAGGCCTCGACCTGGTGACCAGTTTGGTGCGCCACGGGCAAGGGGTGATCGTCACGGCTGCGCCAGAGATCCTGTACCTCGAAGACACGGATGGGGATGACCGGGCGGACAAGACAACGGTGCTTTACTCTGGCTTTGGGTACGGAGACACCCATGCGGTGATCAGCAATCTCTGCTGGGGCCCGGATGGCTGGGTCTACGGAACCCAGGGCTATAGCGGAGGCGCTTCAAGGGATATTCGCGGATCAGCAGATCCAGACAAGAGCCTAGGTGCTATTCGAAACGGTCTCTTGCGCTTTCGCCCGGACGGGTCGGCCATCGAAATGGTCTCCTCCTATGGCAGCAATACCTGGGGTTTGGATTTTGACCCGGATGGAGAGCTGTTCTTCACCATGGCCAACGGGTCCCACGCCCGCCATGTGGTCTTGCCCGAGCGCCGCCTGGAAGGGCACCGATCAGGAGGAGTGAACTCATGGAAGGACATTGTCGACCACCGCAAGGTTTTCCCCGCCGCCCATGATGAGCGCATGGTTTATGCGCAAATTGATTTCGTAGGCGGCTTTACCGCTGCGGCCGGTTGCTTAGTTCAAAGTGGCGGAGCCTGGCCCGCTGAATTCGCAGGAAATCATTTTGTTTGCGAGCCCACGGTAAACCTGGTGCACCGGGACAGCCTGAGCCCCCAAGGAGTCACCTTCAATGCCAGCAAACCGCGCCAGGCCGAGTTTCTCGCCTCGCGAGATCTTTGGTTCCGCCCGGTGCACCTGCGTACAGGTCCCGACGGAGCAATGTATGTCTTGGACTTCTACAACCAAGCGGCAGTCCACAACGACACTCGTGGACCCGATCATGGCCCCACCAACGCAGCGGTACGCCCGGACAGGGACAAGTTGCACGGGCGTATCTGGCGAGTCCAGCACAAGAATGCTCCCGCGAACCGGGCGCTCCTACCACAGGATACGGCGGGCTTGATCGCGAGCTTGGGTCACCCCGGTTCCTGGCAAAGACGCACGGCGGAACGACTCCTGCGGGAGGAAGCCGGCCGGGGAACCATACTGCCCCTCTGGGAATCCCTGCGAGAATCGGATTCAGCAGCCGTGCGCATGCGCTGCCTGTCTCTGATTCATGATCTTGATGGCGACCCTGACAAGGCCTTGGCCGCAGTGGCCTGGGCCCTGCAAGATCGAGATCCGGCGGTGAGCAGACGAGCGGCGTTCTTGGCAGGTCCCTTGATGGCCAAGAGCAAAGCGGCCCGCAGCATGACCGCGCCCCTCCTGCACCTTGCCATCACCACAGAGGACGCACGCACGCGCATGGCAGCGCTGCTTGCTCTGGAACACGGCGAATTGCAGCTTGCAGGGCTGAGTCAGCTGTTGGCCCTAGCCCCGAAAATCACTGAAGACTGGACTCGCTCGGGCCTCATGGCGGCTCTCTTGAGCAATCCCCCTGTGAGCCTACGGGCCTTGCTGGATGCGGAGGAGTCTCCGGCCCTCGACGCCTTGGTGGCCGACCTGGGTCAGCAGATCGGCGCACGACGGGATGGACCTTTGACCAACCAAGCCCTCATTATCTTGGCCGCAACGGAAGGTCATGTCCCGGCCCGAATCGCCGCCCTGGGCGCCATGGATACCGCCCTCGGCCAGCGCTTTCGAGCCCAAGATGATCCCGCTGCAATTGCTGCGGTGACGCAACTCCTTGACCAAGATTCTATTCCCTTGGCCCGTGCCGCACTGGCCTGGACCGAACGATTTGAAGGCACTGCACTGAATGCCGCCGCCGCCGCCTTTGGACAACGGCTGCTGCATGCGGCGCAAGATCCGGAGGCCTCCTATGCAACCTGCATGAACGCCATTAGGGCCCTCTTGCCGATCCAGAATTTACGCAGCGACGCGGTGCAGATTGCGGGGGAAATGCTCGTGCCCCACGCACCCCTCGAAGTGCAATTGGAAGTGATTCAACTGCTCAGCGCCTGCTTGGATGACCAGGTCGGGACTTTGCTGGCCAGCAGCCTGCCGGGACTCGGGCGCCAGGCACGGGATGCTGCGTTTGAAGGAATCATGACCCGCACGGAACGGGTGCCGGCCCTCTTGGGGGCCTTGGAGGAACGCACTCTACGACCTTTGGATCTTGGACCGCGCCTGCTGCACCGCTTGCGGCACCACCCCTCCCCAGCAATCGCCCAAGAGGCCGTGCGGATCCT
Source organism: uncultured bacterium (assembly GCA_937910685.1). Taxonomy (GTDB): domain Bacteria; phylum Planctomycetota; class UBA1135; order UBA1135. Next base: position 4,456 of record CALEMP010000118.1, on the reverse strand, counting down.
CGACACCTACAACACGAACGACTCGGTCCTGGCCCAACTGGAAACCATGTTGCCCCTGGTAAGCGTTCCGGGGGATCCGAAACTAGGAGCGACCCTCTTTGGGGAACACTGTGGCGTCTGCCACAGCTTTGAGGGCCAAGGTAAAGCGGTTGGTCCTGACCTGACCGGCATGGGCGCCCATGGAATCGAAGAGCTCTTAAACATCGTGCTCGATCCCAACCGAGAAGTGGACCAAGCCTATGTGGAATATGTGGCCCAAACCGTCAACGGCGAGACCCACACTGGAATCATGGTGCGGGAAACCGCCGAAGGGATCGTGCTGCGCAACACCGGCGGCGATGCGAGTGTGGCACGGCGTGACCTGGAAAGTTTGCGCTCGACGGGAATCTCGCTGATGCCCACGGGCCTCGGGGATTTGGGTACCGATGTGTTGCGTGACATCATGACGTACCTAACCCAAGATTCCCAAGGGTTGCAGATATTGGACCTGGAGTTGGTGGCCAATGTGAACTCCGGGGAATACCTATTCGATGATCAACGCAACGAGGGCTACACCTTCAAGCGCATGGGAATCTTGGAAATCGAAGGCGTGCCTTACAGCCTGCGCGATCCAGCGTCCCTACCCAGCGGAAAGAACATTCTCGTGCTCAAGGGCGGCCCCGACAAGAGCCAAGCATCCAAGACCGATTATCCACAGCGCGTTGTCATCCCCGTGAACCAGACCCTAGCCCGGGTGCATATCTTGGGCGGAGTCGCAGCCTGGGGCCATCCCTATGGCACCAAGGAAATCTCTCCCCTGGTGGACATGACCTTTATGTTCGAGGACGGCAGTAGCGAGACTCAGGTTCTGTCCAACGGCATTCACTTTGCCGATTGGATTGGGCACTACGATGTGCCCGGATCAACCTTTGTGCCGGATTTGTTGGCCCACGGTCCAGGACAGGTGCGGCGTTTCACGGTGTCTCTTTCCGAAACTCGCCATGTGCAGGCCATCGTGCTCGAGAGCCGTGATGTTCTCGGAGCACCTGTATTCTTAGCCATGACAAGTGATATCAATCCGGGCAAAGAGGTCTCCCCTCCCAGCCTTCCCACGCGCCCCACCAAGGACCTCTCCCCCATCAACACCTGGATCTTCGGCGGTGGCTCAAGCCATGACTTTGCCCGTTGGTACCAGCAAGAGGACGTCAAATTCTTGACGACGCCAGAGCGCCAGGTTCAATACACGGACGACGAGGAGACCCTTTGGGCCGGACTTGAAACAGGCGACACCCTCATCTTCTGCACCAACCAAGCCTTGGCAGAGAAAACCCAAAACCTCATCAACCGCCATGTGGCAGAAGGCGGGAGCCTCTTGGCCCTGCACCCAGGAGTCTGGTTCAATTGGGCCGAGTGGCCCGAACTCCACACCAAGATCTTGGGCGCCGGCGCCTTCAGCCACGAGGCCCTGCGTGGCTTCGATGTGCGCATCGAATCTGCCCGCCACCCGGCCATCCAAGGTGTGCCCCTCACATTCGAAATCGTTGACGAGCTCTATCGGGTCAAAGCGCCCGCCGACGCCGACCTAGCCATCGAAGTTCTCGCCCGCGGCCTGTCCCGCCACGGGGGTGACTCCTTCCCCTGCGTCTGGGTCCCCGACACGGGGGCAGGCCGCGTGCTCGTCGTCACCCTCGGCCACGACGGCCGCGCCCACCAACTTGCGGCCTTTCAATCCCTAATGCGTTCTGGGCTCAATTGGCTCGAGGGCAAACAGTAACTCCACATCCCGGGGGATCTGCGCCCTTGAGCACGCCCCGATGATTCCCGTGGGGTTGTCCAGCTCCATAGACCCTGGGGCACAAGCCGGAAAAGTGCGGCCCCATATGGAAATGATACCCTGGCCCCATGAACGTTTATCTGATCGCCACATGTGACACCAAGGGTGCCGAAGCAAACTTCCTTGGCCAGGAGCTCAGTCGCCAAGGGATGAATGTGCGGATTGTGGATGTGGGTTGTTTGGGGAAGTGCACGATTGATGCACACATTTCTCGAGACGAGGTGTTTGAAGCGGCGGGAACTTCGGTCCTGGAGCTCACCCAACAAAACAATCGAGGACTCGCCGTGGATGCGGCGGCGCGCGGAGTCCGAGCCATTGTGCTGCAAGCCTTCGTCGCGGGCGAACTGGATGGGGTGATCAGTCTGGGAGGCGGGGCCGGGACCATGATCGGGACCAGTGCCATGCGCGCTCTGCCCCTAGGTGTGCCCAAGGTCATGATCTCCACCATGGCAGCCGGGCAGGTGCGACCCTATGTGGGCGACAAGGACATCTTGATGCTGAACTCCGTGGTCGACATCAGCGGGCTGAACCGTATCAGCCGACCAATTTTGCGCAACGGAGCCGGGGCTATGGCGGGCATGGTGCGGGTTCGGCAAGAGTCCAGCGCAACCCCCGATGAGGGCGCAGACCGGCCGTTGATCGCCGCCAGCATGTTTGGGGTCACGACCCCCTGTGTGGAAGCGGCGCGCACCATTTTGGAAGAGGCCGGCTACGAGGTGCTGGTGTTCCACGCCACGGGCATCGGCGGTCAAACCATGGAAGCTCTGATTCACGAGGGGCTCCTTGCGGGGGTCCTCGACATCACCACCACCGAGTTGGCGGATGAACATGTGGGCGGAACCCTTTCCGCGGGCCCCCAGCGATTGCGCGGGGCAGCATCCAAGGGGGTCCCCCAGGTGGTTTCCGTGGGCGCCACGGACATGGTGAATTTTGCTGCCCGGGACACGGTCCCGGCGGTCTTTGGCGAACGCCAACTGTACACCCACAACGAGCAGGTCACCCTGATGCGCACCACCCCCACCGAGTGCTCCGCCATCGGGCGCATGATCGGTGAGCGCGTGGCAGAGTCCACCGGCCCCGCGATGATCCTGCTCCCGGGCCGGGGTGTTTCGGCTTTGGATGCAGAAGGCCAACCCTTTGACGACCCCATCGCACGCAAACAACTGTTCGAGGCAGTTCAAAGCAACAGAGGCTCGGTGCCTTGTTCTATCATCGACGCCCACATCAACGACCCTGACTTCGCCCGAGCCGCGGCCCAAGCCCTCCTTTCATTAATCTAGATCCATGTCCTCCACCGAAATTCAAAACGACAACTCGCGCTCCGGCATCCTGACCCGCTTCCGGGCCCAAATCGCCCGTGGGGAACCGATCATCGGCGGAGGCGCAGGCACCGGCATCTCGGCCAAGAGCGAAGAGGCCGGCGGCATCGACCTGTTGATCCTCTACAACTCTGGCCGCTACCGCATGGCGGGTCGCGGATCCACGGCGGGACTCATGCCCTATGGCAACGCCAACCAGATCGTGAAGGAAATGGCATATGAGGTTATTCCCGTGGTCAAGCACACCCCCGTCCTGGCCGGAGTCTGCGGTACGGATCCCTTTATGATGCCCCAGCTCTTCTTGGACGAGTTGGTCTCCCTCGGGTTCAGTGGCATCCAGAACTTCCCCACGGTCGGACTGATCGAAGGCCGTCTGCGCGCAACCCTCGAAGAAACCGGCATGGGTTACGGCCTAGAGGTTGACATGGTGCGACGCGCCCACGGAATGGATCTCTTGACCACCCCCTACGCCTTCAACGCCGACGAAGCGCGCCAGATGACAGAGGCCGGTGCCGACATCGTAGTGGCCCACATGGGTTGCACCAGCGGTGGGACCATTGGCGCAGAGACCGTCGACCCCCTCGAGGACTGCCTCGGTCTGATTGAAGAGATCGTGGCTGCCGCCAAGAGCGTGCGCGAAGATGTGATCTGCCTCTGCCATGGCGGTCCCATCGCCATGCCCCCCGACGCGGACTTCGTCCTGCAACGGGTCGAGGGCATCGATGGCTTTTATGGGGCCAGTTCCACCGAACGCTTCCCCACAGAAATCGCCATCGCCGAACAAATCCGCGCATTCAAAGCCCTGCGCTTGCCCAAGGCCTAAGATTCCATGAGCGCTCCCCTACGATTTGTTCCCACAAGCGCCGCCCAGGTGGAATGGCCTCGCGACCAAAAGCACGAGTGGCTTGTGCGCGATGGACTCACCGGCGAGGGCGACCTGGCCATGGTGCGCGTGACCATGGAGAGCGGTCAATCCCACGAATTCCATTCCCACCCGGCCATGGAGGAGATCCTCTACGTGCTCAGCGGCCGTTGTATCCAATCGGTGGCCGAAGAAAAACAAGAGCTCTCAGCTGGAGACACGGTGCACATTCCTATGGGAGTCCCCCATGCGACCCACAACCCCTTCGCCGAACCGCTTGTGTTCCTGGCGATCTTGACCCCCGCGCTGTTCGATGGGGAAGAGTTCGATGGGGAAGAGACTGTGGACGGAGTCTCCTGAGAGCTGTTCCGCGTCAACGCGTTCAATCATCAAGGGGCTGCTCGCCGCAGGGCTAGGCCAACTCGTCATCGGCCACATAGTACTGCGGGTCTTCGATCATGT
>CALEMP010000117.1 GCA_937910685.1 uncultured bacterium | reverse complement strand
AAGATGAAACTCTGGAGAGCCTCCGGCTTGGTTGCCTGAGGGGAAAGTTCAAACGCGATTGTTTTCCAAAGGTCCATGGGTCCCCAACGGGGAATACTGTGCACATCTGGTGTAGAGATTACCCACACAACTGGATCACCGCGTGGTCCCTACCTATAGTTCCGTGACAGTGTCGACCCTCCCACACAAGGGCCTGACGGAATTCATAGCGAGCATCAACGGCGCTGCTTCTGGAGCAGCCAGCAAGTTCACAGTCATCACGCGATAATAAAAGGTTCTACGATCAATGGAAAACTCAAAAGATTCTCATTGCCCCAACTGTGCCGAGTTGTGGAAGCGGATTGATATACTGACCGAAGAAAAGTCCAAAGCGCAGAAGGCGCAAGGAGTACAACACGTGTTCAGCATCCTTCTATTTATCATCATACTTGTTGGCTTCGTTGTTAAACTGCTTACGCTGTAAGGTTGAGGGCTAGACCTAACAAAGCGAGCGCCTCTCTGTTCAGCAGATGTTGGTGTGCCATTGGTACCCAGATTTTCACCTGAAAGACCTCGTAGAAAGTTATTCTGATCTTTCCTCTTAGGCTGCCAAACACCCTAGAAGGGTTATTCACCCTAACTTTTTACTGAGTTGTACCTATAGCCGGCCTATCAAGAGACCGAGTGGAATCCTTCAATAAAAGAACGACCTCCTGATAGGGCTGATGTTGACCAGCAGGGCTAGTCAAAGCGCTCAGGCGAGAAGAACTCGGGCTTGAAGGCGGCCACTGGGCGGCCTTCGATCATCTGCACGAGGCCCTCGCCGATGCTGGGAGCCAAGGTGTAATCCAGGCCAGAGAACCCGGTCACAATCCATAGGCCCTTGACCGAGGGCACCTCGCCCACGATGCCGCGACCATCGGGGGTCACGCTGATATGGGCGGCATTGGAGCCAAGGTCGCTTAGGTCCCTATAGGCCGGCAAGCGCTGCACAACGGCTTCTCGCGCCCATTCGGAGAACTCTTTCGTAGCAACCTCAGAGCGCCCAAGAGGCGTGTCCAACTCGGGCAGGTTCTTGAATCCGATCCGACCCACGCGGCTGCGTCCCTGCTGAGGATCGCAACGAATGTAGAAGCAGTTGCCCCGGTCGATCAAGACCGGGTGGGCCACGGGCAGACTCTCAAGGGGATCTGGCAAGAAGCGTGTTTCGTGCCCTCCCGCATCATCCAAATCGTCATCTTCGTTGGCTTCAACCGAAGGCATCTCTAAGAAGTGCTCCTCGGTACGCAGGACTTGCAGGGGCCATTCCACCCCAAGTTCACCCAGCAGCACGCGGGTCCAAGCCCCTGTGGCTAAGACCACATGGTCGGCCTCGATGAAGCCCTTGTCTGTTTCGACGCCGGTGACGCGCCCGTTCTTGACGATCACATGGGGCTCGGCCACCCCCGAGCGGGTGGTAGCGCCGCGGGCACGAGCCAGCTTGGCGATCGTGTTGATCGTGCGCCCGGGGTCCAAGAAGCCCCCCTCCGGCTGCCAAATCCCCACCGCGTCATCCGCAACTTCGATGCCGGACACGAGCCCTCGCATTTCATCCGCGTTCACTTCGTTGGCGATAATTCCAAGAGCCCTCTGCATTTTGAGGTCTGCCTGATAGCTGGCCTTCTCTTCATCCCCAGGCCCAGGTAGAAAAAGCACGCCCGTCTTGCGGTAGCCCACCGAGCGCCCCGTGTGGGTCGTGATGTGGGTGTATTGCTTGAGGGAATCGCGAGCCATGCCGGCCAGCACCCGGTCGGAATAGGCCGCATGCACGATTGCTCCCGAGCGACCAGAAGATCCGGCGCCGAGACTGGACTTCTCGATGAGCATCACGGGCTCGTTGAGCGGGTCGCATCGGGTGGCAGCGTGGAGCGCAATCGAAACGCCCATACCACCGCCGCCTACAATGAGAATCTTGGCCTTCACGTGTTGTCCTCCATAAGGCTCGCATTATAGCGACCCGGGGCGCGCTCCTACAGGCCCTAAAAGAGGCACTCGGAGCCCATCGTCGGTGCGCAGAAGAGGGGTTTCCCGCGCTCACAATCGATGGGCCCCGAGGGCCTGGTTGGAAACTGACCCATGGCCAGTTGAACTCTTGTCTGAACACACATCCGAGGAATCCCCGGCGGCGGGGGCCAAATTCCGAAGAATTCCCAGAGAATTCCCCCGGGGCACGGTTTGAGGACAAGAACCTGCGCCCCTCTGCCCACCCAACAGGCGAGAATCCACGGCCCATGGCCACCACCCGCAACACACGTCCGATCCGCATCGGCTCCCTGACCATCGGGGGGGATGCGCCGATGATGGTGCAGTCCATGGCCGCCACCCGCACCCAGGATGTGGCTGCCACCCGTCGGCAGCTGGAAATCCTGACCGCCGCGGGCGCGGACCTGGTTCGCATCGCGGTGGACAGCGCTGCTGATGTGGCCGCCCTCGCCCACGTGATTGAGGGTTTTAGTGTTCCGCTCTCCATTGACCTGCAAGAGAACTACGCCCTGGCCAAGGACGTTGCGCCCTTTGTTCAAAAGCTGCGCTACAACCCCGGACACCTCCACCATCACGAACGCAACAAGTCGGTCGAGGACAAGGTGCGTTGGATCGCCGACGTGGCCCAGGCCAATGACTGCGCCCTACGGATTGGCTGCAACGCGGGGTCGCTGGCTCCGGACTACAAGCAACGTTTCGGTGATGACCACACGGCGGCCCTCGTCGCCCAAGCAGTGGACCACTGCGCATTCCTCGACAAGGTCGACTTCAAGGACTACTGCGTTTCGATCAAGGACTCGGATCCCCGCCTGGTAATCGAGGCCAACAAGAGCTTCTCCGCCGAGCGCCCTGATGTTCCGATTCACCTAGGAGTCACCGAAGCGGGCATGCCCCCCGACGGAGTCATCAAAACCCGAATCGCCTTCGAACAGCTCATTTCCCAGGGAATTGGCGATACTTTGCGGGTTTCGCTGACCGTGCCCTTCGAGGAAAAAGGCCAAGAGATCGTGGTTGGACGCCAAATCCTCGCGGACATCGCGGCTGGCAGATTCCGTTCCGTGCCGAAAGGGTTTTTCGACGGGCTCAACATCATCGCCTGCCCATCGTGCTCGAGGGTTGAGAACGAGCGCTTCATTGAACTTGCCCAAGAGGTCAAAGAAGCCACGAAAATTGCGGCCGAACACGACCTGACCATCGCGGTGATGGGTTGCCGGGTGAATGGCCCAGGCGAAACCGATGACGCTGACCTTGGCCTTTGGTGCGGTCCCAAGACGGTCAATCTCAAGCGTGGGACAGAGACCGTCGGAACCTATAGTTACGACGAAGTGGTCGAGGCCCTGATGGGCGAACTCAAGGTTTTGATCGGTTAGCCCGGCGCAGGGTTAGCTGCCCAAGACCAAACAACACGCCGGCTCCCAGCAAGTACGGCAAGGCACCGGGCAGGGCACCGTGCACATTCCGCTTGACCATGTTGTAGGACCTCCGCTGGCCAAAAGTCCGATAAGGATCGTGCCCGTAGCCCGCATCCGAGACGGTCAGCACAAAAGCAATCACCAGTACGATTGAAGCCCCGATCATGCTGCGTCCACGCAGCCGCAAGCGGGCTGCTCGGGCGGGACTGGGAGCAAAAGCCTTGCTGGCCTGCTCGGGATCTTTGGGCTGGGGGTCGTTCACGGGAATCGCTCCCAGGTATTCCCGGGGAAGGGGCCCAAGCCTAGCAATCTTCATGCCCCCGAAGCCCACAGGGGACGGCCTTGTTGGCTATCCTGTCTGCCACAAGGCGACCTATTTTAGGCCCCTTTTTCCCCCACCGGATTTTCCCATGAACCCGCGCGAGCGCATGCTAGCGGCCTGTCGGCGACAGCCCACAGATCGCCCCCCAGCTTGGATGATGCGCCAAGCTGGCCGTTCCTTGCCCGAGTACCGCAAACTGCGAGAAGGCCACACCTTCATGCAGATGTGTCACCAGCCAGAACTAGCTTCGGAAGCAACCCTGCAACCGATCCGCCGCTTCGGCATGGACGCTGCGGTGGTTTTCTGCGACATACTGGTGCCCGCCGAGGCCATGGGCGTTTCGGTTTCGATCGAAGAGGGCACGGGCCCAATCCTGAAGCCTTGCGTCCGCAATGCCGAGGATGTGGAACGCCTGCGGGATTTTGACGCCAGAGAGCAAACAGCATTCTTGGGCGAAACCCTACGACGGGTACGCAAAGAGCTTGGCGAGGAACGTGCCATGCTCGGTTTTTGCGGCGCTCCCTTCACTCTTGCCAGCTACATGATCGAAGGCCAGAGCTCTCGCAACTACGAGAACACCAAGGCGTTCATGCTGGGGCAACCCGCCGCCTTTGATCGCCTGGTGGACCGCATCGTGGACAATTCCCTGCCCTACCTCGCCATGCAGGTGGAGGCGGGAGCGGACGCGGTCCAGATATTTGACTCCTGGGGAGGCAGCTTGGATGCGCGCACATGGCGCGAGCGCATGCTGAAGCCGGTCACCCGCTTGGTCAAGAACACCCAAGAGCTGGGCGTTCCCGTGATCCTGTACGTCAACGGCTGTTCGCACCTCTTGGAGTTGCTGGTGGAAACCGGCGCGGACGTGCTCTCCATTGACTGGCGTATCGATCCAGCTGAAGCCATCCGGCGCACCGAGGGTAAGGTCGCCTTCCAGGGAAACCTGGACCCGGTGACCCTCTTTGCTCCCCCAGAAGTGGTGCAACAGGAAGCCCTGCGTACCATCGCGGCCTTTAAGGATGCCCCCGGCTACATATTCAACTTGGGCAGCGGCATCCTCCCCAAGACACCGCTGGAATCCACTACGGCCCTATGGGAAACGGTCCTCAAGCCCCAAGGATCCACCAACTAAGCATGCGCCTCCCGGTCAACAAGAAGCTCCTCGAACGCTATGCCACCAGCGCTCCGCGTTACACGAGCTACCCCACCGCGATTGACTGGGTTGCGGACTCGTTTGAGCCCCTGGACTATGCCCAGCACCTGACGAACGCCGCCAACAACAGCAGCGCCCCACTCTCGGTTTACATCCACATCCCTTTCTGTGCTGAGATGTGCCTGTATTGCGGTTGCAACGTGGTCATCACTCGCCGGGAAGACCGAGTGGAGCGTTACCTCAAGCAGCTTGAAACGGAATTCGAGCGCGTTGCCGAAACAGGAATCGGTCGGCGTCAGGTTCACCAATACCACTGGGGTGGAGGCACCCCTACGCACCTCACCTGCGATCAAATCCGTCGCGTGCACGCCATGTTCACCAAGGTGTTCACCCTGACCGATGACGCCGAAGTAGCCATCGAAGTGGATCCGCGGGTCACCAACCAGGAACAGCTGGAGGTTCTCGCCGAGTTGGGCTTCAATCGCATTTCCATGGGCGTGCAAGACTTCGACCCCAAGGTGCAGGAGGCGGTCAAACGCGTCCAACCCAAGGAAATCACGGTTGGCCTGGTTGAAAGCGCCCGCAAATTAGGGATTGGGTCGGTCAACTTAGATCTAATTTATGGCCTTCCCCACCAATCACGGGCCCTATTCGCGGAGACGGTCAAAGAGACCATCATCCTGCGCCCAGAACGCGTTGCGCTGTTCCACTACGCTCACGTTCCCTGGATGAAAAAACACCAGACGGCCATGGACATGGAGTCAGCCCCATCGAGCGAAGAGAAGATCGAGATCTTCTTGGATTCGGTAGAGGCCTTTCAGGATGCGGGGTACGAATACCTGGGCCTGGACCACTTTGCGCTTCCCGATGACGAGCTAGCAGTCGCTCTCAAGAACCGCACCCTGCACCGAAACTTCATGGGCTACACCACCCATGCCGGAACAGAGATGGTCTCCTTTGGGGTCTCTTCCATCGGCGAAGTGGATGGCTGTTTTGTGCAAAACAAACCAGTCGAGATCGATTACCTGACCGCACTTGAAGGGGGCGGCCTGGCTGCCCTGCGCGGGCACAAGATGAGCGGTGAAGACTGCCTCCGGCGAGATATCATTCTTGGGATCATGTGCAACGGCTATCTGGACAAGCAGCAAATCCAAGAGCGTTACGGGATCGATTTTGACCAGCACTTTGCCGCGCAACTCAAGGCTCTGGTCCCCATGCAGGACGACGGCTTGGTCCTTCTGCACCCGCATGCCATCGAGCTGACCTCTCTCGGACAGATGTTCATGCGCAACGTAGCGGTGCAGTTTGACAGTTACTTTGCAGCTCGCCAGGAACAAGGGAAAACAGGCGAGGGCACTTTTAGCAAGACGCTCTAGGCCTATGCAGGAAACCTACGATGTGATTGTGATTGGGGCCGGGGCAACCGGTCTCGCTTGCGCGCACACCCTGCACCGCAGGGGGGTCGAGGTCCTTTGCCTTGAGAGCGGACGTGCTCCGGGCGGGATCATGACCACCCAACAGGAGGGAGGGTTTCTGTTCGAGCAGGGGCCCAACACCATTCCCGCCAGCGCACCTTGCTTTCGGCGCTTGACCCAAGAGGCTGGCCTTCTTGACCGCTTGACCGTCTCGAACCCCGCGGCTTCCCTTCGGTTGGTCTATCGCAACGGACGCCTGCACCCTTTGCCCACAGGACCACTAGAGTTTGCGCGCTCCAAGCTGCTTTCCGTTGGTGGAAAACTGCGTCTCATGAGCGAGCCCTTCCGGCCCATGTCTAAGGTTGGTTTGTTTGATGCCGAACCGTCCCTTCAAGAGTTTCTCGTGGACCGCCTCGGGCAAGAAGCGGCCCAGGTCTTGGGCGGAGCCTTTGTGCGCGGGGTCTATGCTGCTGAGCTCAATGAACTAGGCGCCCGCAGCGCTTTCCCGAGGGTGTTTAATCTGGCCAACGACGCTGGGGGAATTGTGCGTGGGGTGCTGAAAGCGCGCAAGGCAGCTAAGAGCCAGCCCGGTACCCCACTGCCGGGGCCCAGCCCGCCACCGGGTAGTTTGCTTTCGTTTCCGAGGGGCCTCGGCGAACTCCCACTGGTACTGGCCCGTGGATTGGGGCAACGCCTGCAGCTGGGCCGCGGAGCAACTGAGATCGAACGGGGAGCCGGCGGCTGGGTGGTGACCGTGGATGATGGGGCGCGCTTCAGGGCCGAGTCCATCGTCTTGGCCACCGGCCCGCGGGACGCCCACGCCCTCCTGGCCATGGCAACCCCGGACAGGACCGATGTGCGCCAACTCCTCGACTTGCCCACGGCCAACATATCCGTCGTCCACCTGGGTTTGAGCCAAGCCAACCTGCCCCCGGCGTTTGGGTTCTTGGTGCCCCCCGATGCTGAGCCGGTGGATTCGGCGCCGCGCCTGCTTGGGGCTCTCTTCCCATCGAATATTTTCAAAGGACATGCCCCCGCTGGCGGAGCCGTAGTCAGTGCCATTTACCACAGCGCCAGCTTGGCGGGACTGGACTCCAAGGCTTCGGTGCAACTGGCCCTCGAAGACTTGCGGCGCGGCCTTGGCTATCAGCCAGGTACCTTGGAAACTGCCCGCATCCGGCACTGGAAAGGGGTCATCCCGAGGTATGGGGTGGGCCATGATCGCAAAATGGCCGATTTGCACAGCACGGTGCGCAGGGCCCTGCCTAAGTTTGTCATGGCGGGAACTTGGCACGGGGGTGTCTCGGTGGAAGATCGTTTCAAGACTGGAATCGCTGCTGCGGAAGAAACGAGTGCGTTGCTAGACTCCGGGTCCAAGGCTCACCTCAAAGGAACTGCCCCGTGAACTCCATCCAGCTACTGACGGTCATTTTGCCGCTCCTCTATTTCTCGGCGTCATCCCTCTATGGCATGGCCTACGCCGAGGACCGTCAACCGACGTGGGCCGCCCGCGCTCAACGCAGCGTGGTGATTATCGCCATGGCTTTGCACGTTTGGCTCTTCTTGATCCACAACCGGGAGAGCGGCGAATTCCCGGTCCAAGGTATAGCCCTGACCGTGTCCGCAGTGGCCTTGACCACCGCCCTGCTCTTCCGCGTTTTGACCCTGCGGATACCCCAACCCTCGGTGGGAACACTGGTACTCGGCACGGTTGGCTGTCTGCAGTTAGTTGCCTCTAGCTTTGGTCCCATGGTGGCAACCGGGAACGCAAGCCCCCTGGATGCGGTGGCGATTCTGCACATTCTGATGATGGTGCTGGCCTCGGCTGCATTGATTCTCTCGGGCCTTTACGGTTGGCTGCACCTCGTGCAATACGGGCAAATGAGACGCCGGGTGTTTGGCACGCTGTTTCGTAATTTGCCCTCCCTGGAGTCCCTTTCGGTCATGGTGCGCCGGACTGCCACTGCAGGGTTTGTTTGCTTGACCCTGGGGCTCAACGTGGGGATCGGCCTGGGGCACGCGCGACCCGAACACGAATTCAAGTACGGGGACCCGCAGGTGATCTTGGTTACCGCCCTATGGTTGCACTTCGGAGTGATCGCCTTCTCACGGCGCATCCCCGGACTGAATGCCCGCCGGGCCTCCACCATGGCCATTGGTGGCCTCTTGGCATTGCTCACATCCCTGGCCCTCATGGCCACTAACATTTCCTTCCACGCTTCCTGATGGATCATCTCGAAGAGATCGTGCTGCTAGGCTTGTCCCACCGCTCGGCGGAAGTAGCCATTCGCGAGCAATATGCGGTGCAGCCCGAGGACACGCCGCGCTTGCTGCAAGAGTTGCTCGAGCAAGAAGGGGTTGAAGAAGCCCTGTTGCTTTCCACGTGCAATCGCACGGAGATCCTGATCCATTGCTCCCACGAGTGCGATGCCGGCGAGTTGCTACGTTTTAAGTTCTTCCGCAACCTAGATCCCGACAAGACCTACGAGCACCACGGCGTCCGCGCGATAATTCACCTGTACCGCACTGCAGCTGGCCTTGACAGCCAAGTTCTGGGAGAAACGGAAATCCTCGGACAACTGAAGAGGGCCGGCGAAGTCGCACGAGCAGCTGGCAGCATGGGAGGGGTTTTAGAACCGCTCATACAACAGGCCCTTTCCGCGGGCAAACGGGTGCACACCGAAACCGGCTTGGGCGAAGGCACCTTGAGCATCGCGCGGGTAGCCGTAACTACCTCCGAGCGCGTATTCGGTCAATTGGACGGTCGCCGGGTTGTGATCGTGGGCGCGGGAGAAACCGGCAGGCTCCTAGGCCAGCACCTTTTGGCCCAGGGCGCAAGCAAGATTGACTTCGTCAACCGTACTTTGGAATCCGCCGAAGAAGCAGCCCGGGAAACGGGCGGCCGTGCCCATTCACTGGACAACCTTGCCGCGGCAATGAAGGGTGCTGACCTAATCGCCACCTGCGTGGATGGAGCCCCTGGCTTGATCACGCCGGATCATTTCGACCGACGGGCCCTTGGTCGCCGGGACCAGCCAACCCTTGTGATTGACCTCTCCGTGCCTCGAGCGGTTCATGAAGACGTGCGCGACCTCAATGGGGTTTTTCTGATCAACCTGGACGACCTTGCACCGGTGATTGCCACCAACCACGAACAGCGAGGCGCCTCCATCGCCAAAGCCGACGAGTTGTTGGTCGGCGAGGTTCACAAGTTTCTCTCCCTGCGCACCTACGCCAGCTTTCGGCCTGCCATCGCTGAACTCCATCGGCGTTTTGAAATCGCTCGTGAAGAAGTCCTCGATCAAGTCACCTCCGGGTCTGCAAGTCCCCGAGAATTAGAGATCGCCCATGAATTGAGCCGGCGCCTGCTGGATGCGGCTCTTGGACAACTCAAGGAAGGGGCCCGAGCCGCACGCTCAGAAGAAGCTCTCGACCGTATGTATCAACGCTATCTTAGAAGCCTGTGAAACTCATCCTCTCTACCCGTCAGAGCCCTCTTGCGCTGTGGCAGGCCCAAGAAGCCCAACGCCTGATCGAGGACAAACACCGCGATGTGGATGTGAGCCTGCTGCCCGTGACTTCAAGCGGCGACAAGGACCTGACCACCGCCCTCTCCCGTTTTGGCCGAGTTGGTATTTTCACCGCAGAGGTGGACAGTGCTTTGCTTGAGAACCGTGCTCATCTGGGCGTCCACAGCCTGAAGGATCTGACCACCAAAATCGAAGACGGCCTGTGCCTTGCGGGAGTGTTACCCAGCGGCCCCACCGAAGATGTTCTGGTCACCGTCGACGGCCGCATGCTGGACGAGTTGCCCGCCGGATCGAAGGTCGCCACCAGCAGCCAACGGCGCAAAGCCCAGCTGTTGCGCTTGCGACCGGACCTAGTCGTTGTGGAAATTCGCGGCAATGTTCAAACGCGACTGAGGCAACTGGAAGAAGGCCATGCGGATGGACTCTTGATGGCCCGCGCGGGACTGATGCGCCTTGGCTTAGGGCAGCGCATCAGCGAGGTTTTCGGCACCGATAAGTTCCTTCCCGCTGCGGGACAGGGCATCGTGGGACTCACGGCGCGCACGGACAATCCAGAAGCTAAAGCCCTCGTCCAGAACCTGGTCAACGACGGCAGCGACCTGCGAGCTGAAGCGGAACGCACCTTTGTCCGCGCACTTGATGCTGGCTGCACCACGCCCCTGGGCGTGTACTGCACCAATGAAGCTGGTCGCCTTCATTTGCGAGTGCAGCTTCTCTCTCTTGATGGAACCCGAGAACTCACCGGCGAAATGGACGGCAATGCCGAACGCCCCTGGGAAGTGGGCCGGGACCTTGCCAAAGAACTTCTTGAACAGGGCGCGGCCGAGATGGTGGCGGAGGCCCGTGGGGACTAGCCCCTGGAGCCTCCTCCTAACGGGGCCAATTCAAGACCCAGCAGACTGGGTAAAGGCGGTGCAACTTGCCGGTTGGGAATGCCATAGCCAGCCCCTGCTCCAACGCTCCCCCCTGGCGCTTGAGGACCCACCCGAACCGTTACCCGATTGGATCGCAATCACCTCGGTGGGTGCAGTGCCAGCCTTGATCGAGGCCCGCGAACAGGGCGCCGAGTGGTGTAAGGCGCCCCTTGCAGCCGTGGGTGAACGCAGCGCACGAGCCCTGACCACAAGTGGTTTTGAGGTGGCCTTGGTTTCCACCGGCGGGAACGCAACGAGTCTAGCGAAGGCCCTCATTGAAGAAGCGAGTGCCGGTGCGCGCGTACTTTGGCTGAGAGGAGAGCGGGCCCAGGACTTTGGCGCACAACTACGAACGGCCGAGTTCCAAGTGGATGAGCGCACTGTCTATCGCACCGAACCTGCTCCCCCATCAACCGCGCCGATCACCGATGTGGTTTTCTTCGCGGCCCCCGAAGCAGTAGAACTATGGTGCGCTGGGGATCACGACTTCCGCCCGGCAGCCCTTGCCATCGGTTGGACCACCTTGGATGCTCTTCAAGAGCACCAAGAACACTTTTCATTGGCCCTGCCCCTTGCGTCCCCTGCCCCGGCGTCCCTGACCCTGGCCCTTCAGGCCCTTGCCACTAACGAGTGATATGCGTCTCGACCAAAGCAAAGCGATTTTTTCAAGAGCTCAATCTCTGATCCCTGGCGGGGTGAACTCCCCCGTTCGCGCCTATTCGTCCGTGGGTGGAACGCCCCCCCATCTCAAGAAGGGTCAAGGTCCACTGGTCTGGGACGAAGACGGCAACGAGTATGTGGACATGGTTTTGTCCTACGGCCCGCTGATCTTGGGCCATGGCAATGAAGAGGTCAAAGAGGCCCTGCACTCTGCGGTCGAAAGCGGCACAACCTTTGGCGCGCCAACTCGAGGCGAACTTGCCATCGCCGAATTGATCTGCGAGCGAGTGGCCCCGGTGGAAATGGTGCGCCTAGTGAACAGTGGCACGGAAGCCACCCTTTCCGCCGCCCGCCTTGCCCGAGCCGCCACGGGGCGCAACCGCATCATCAAATTCAACGGCTGCTACCACGGACACGGTGACTCGTTTTTGGTGCGCGCGGGCTCGGGTGGACTGACCCTGGGCGCTCCGGATTCCCCGGGTGTACCAAAGAGCCTGGCCGAGTTGACCTTGGTGGCGGAATACAACGACTTGGAGGACACAAGCTCCCTGTTCAAGGCCCACCCTGACGACATCGCCGCCATCATCGTGGAACCGGTGGCGGGCAACATGGGATTGGTGCCCCCGGTTCCGGGCTTCCTTCAAGGGTTGCGCGACCTTTGCGACTCCCACGGTGCACTGTTGATCTTTGACGAGGTCATGACCGGCTTTCGTGTAGCGGCTGGCGGGTACCAAGAGATCTGCAAGATCACCCCGGACCTCATTTGCATGGGCAAGGTGATCGGTGGCGGTCTACCCATCGGTGCCTATGGCGGTCGTAGGGATTTGATGAGCCAAATCTCGCCCGCGGGCGATGTATATCAAGCCGGGACCTTGAGCGGCAATCCTCTTGCGGTTGCAGCGGGGACAAAGACCTTGGAAATCCTGGGACGCCCTGGGGTTTACGAAGGCCTTGAAGAATCCGCCGAGCGACTTGCGGTAGGTATCGAAAAAACCTTTGCCCGTCATGGCCGGCCCGCCCGAGTGCAACGGCAAGGGTCCATGATGTGCCTCTATCTGACCGATGCGCCAGTGCACAACCTGGACGAAGTCAGCGCGACCGACCGGGATTCCTGGATCGGTTTTTTCCGTTCCATGCTCGAGCACGGCATCCTGCTTCCCCCGTCTCCCTACGAGGCCTGGTTCCTTTCCACCGAGCACGATGATGCAACGATCACGCGCATCCTGGAAGCAGTGGACCGCTCGCTCTAAAAGCCGCCGATCACGTCCATGATCTCCGGTGAGACGGACATGACCTCTTTCAGTTGAGCGTACTGCAGAAAAGCAGCCACTTGATCCGCGCCGCAAATCCTGCGCACTGCAGCTTCGCGCATGGACGAGGGCACGCCCTTCGCCCAGGGGCCCATGCTGGCGAGTTTGGCCAGATCGCCGATGCGTTCACTGACAAACCCAGCCACCTGACCGCTCTCGGGCCTGGGCAATTCCGCGAGTCCGCCGGTGATGGTCGTACTGTAGGCGTTGCTTTCCACGACCCGCGCGTGCTTGCCGACCTGATGGGCAAAAAACAGCGAACCAACGGTACCCAAACCGTGCAACAAGACGGTGTGGTGCCCCTTGTCCACGGCATAGATAAACTGACCGCCCGGCTGATCTGGCCCAAGGCCCGCGCCGTCGCCTGCGCCCATCAAGCCACTAACCACGGCTCTTCCTAAGAGGAACGAAGTGCTCGGTGAGCTTGAGGATCGAAAGCGAGCAGGCCCTCCACCGCCGCCGGTTGCGTCGGTCAAAATGCGGCCGTCGCCGCCCTTGACGATGCGGCGGTGCATACCAGCAACCTCGATCTGATTGGTATCTGCCGATTGGACCTTTCCAATGACGTCACCGGTCATGCGGTCGACCACGGACACGCTAGGACCATCCGCAATGTTCCCGTGAAGACTGCCCCGGTTGTAACGGGTCTCCATTTCTTCGCTGACAACAAAGCGTTCCGTACCGGACCGTTCAAGCAAATCGGTCTCCACCATGTTCTCGACCAGAGCCTTGCAAGCCCCGGCACCCAGTTCTTGCTGAATGTCCTTTGGCACAATGGTTCGAATATCGTCCAAGGTGATATAGGCTTGACTACAGGCCATCACGAGGATCTGTTGCACCAGGACCGAGGGCCTAAAGCCATAGGGCGCGCCGCATAAGATGCCCGCCTTGCCCAAGCGAAACATGATTTGGAAGAGGTGTGTCTCGGTGGGGTCCTCGGTCACATAACCGCAGCGAGTGCTGTCACCCCGGCGGCCGCCGCGCCCGATCCTCTGCAATAGACTCGACACATCAGCGGGCACATCCGCCAGCATGATGTAGTCCACCGTTCCAATATCAATGCCCATTTCAAGAGTCATGGTGGCAAAGGCTACGGCAGCCGGAGCCTGCAAGAACAGGCGTTCGGTCCGCTCTCGCTGGTTCTTGGCCATGGACCCGTGGTGGGCAAAAACCGCGTCACCAAAGCGAGTCTCGTTGCGCAACTTGCTCGATAGGTTTTCCACTTGGTTTCGACTGCGACAAAACACGAGCACCTTTTTCAGTTGGTGCCCAGCAAGGTCGTCAAGGTGGGCGCCCATGGACTCGGTTCCTCGGCCATGAAACACGCGGCCCTTGATCTTGCGCAAGCCCGGAACAACCACAACGCTGGGGTCGTGCAAGTATCGCAAGGCCAACTTGTCGGGCCGGTCCACCGTGGCACTGACCGCCACTCGCTGCGGCCGCTGTTCGCAGAGGTTTTCGAGCCTGTGCAATAGAATCCGCAACTGGTCCCCACGTGGTGTGCTGTCCAGCACGTGGATCTCGTCCAGCACCACCAGGCGAATAGCCTTGAGCATGGCCGGGCGCCGAGCGATGAGGGAGTCCACTGCTTCGGGGGTGGCAACCACGATTTGAGGCAACTTGCCGCCGAACTTTTCCTTGTGCTCGCCGGTATAACGCCCAAAGGTCACATGGCTGAGTCCCATGGGACCTTCCAGTCGGCGCTTGAGGTCATTCGTCAAGGCGCGCGTCGGGGCGATGATCAAGACAATGGTTCCTTCGCCCCCTTCGCGTAGGACCAGCTCCACCGCGGGCGCACCATAGGCCTCGGTTTTACCACTTGCGGTGGCGGAACAAATCAGCGCATCTCGTCCCGTCATAATGACGGGGATCGCTTCCATTTGTACATCGGTCAGGGTGTTGAACCGCCCGAACCAATTACCGAGGGTGTGGGGCAAGAGCGCCCGATCAACAATCATGGATTCCAGCGCCCAATGGTGATCAGACGGTCCCGGTCAAACAGGGCCACTGCTGCACGAACCGCGTCGCGGAAACTGTCATGGCCTTCATCCTGGGCCTCGGCGATTTCATGGCAAGCATGCTCACGCACCTTGTGCTCTACCTTGTACCCCTCGTATGCGTGCTCGTAGAGGGCCGCGATGCGGTCGAGCAATTCACCCAAGAGATCCGGCGCAAAGGGCCGCAAGCGCAAATCTGTGGCGCCGCTTTCGGTGACGCCAGCGAATTGTTCTTCCACCTCGGGCAGGGGGGTAAGGGCAAAGATCGAGGTCAGGGGTTGGTCCTCACGGAAACGCAAGGAGATCTCGCGATGGACCTGTTGGCCGCCCTTGTAGAGGGTTTCGGGGTCAAAGGCTAGGTCCTTTTCTTCCATGGTGACCGCGGCGTAATGCTTGAGAACCTCGAAGGCGTAGGTGCGGTCTGCGGGACGCAGTGCATCCACGCGCTCGACCTCATCAAACAACAACACGAGGCCCTTGGAACCCGCGTCCCGACACCAAGTGGCGAGAGTCCCCACCAGGTGAACGTACATGCGACCGTAGGTCCGGTAGTCGGACATGTGCAGCACGCGCTGACCGGTCCAGCCCAGCTTCGTCAACACCGCGTTCACGGCCTGGGCATCCACATTG
Organism: uncultured bacterium; assembly: GCA_937910685.1. Classification (GTDB taxonomy): domain Bacteria; phylum Planctomycetota; class UBA1135; order UBA1135. The sequence continues at coordinate 17,679 of CALEMP010000117.1, read as the reverse complement.
TCCCCGCGCACATAGTCCCGCAACCAGCCGATGGCCTCATGGTCACCGTGCCGCATGGCCCAAAGGTAGGGCGTCAAGAAACGGCTACTTTTGGATCCTCCAGGTGTATTGTGGTCCGGACTGTCCACGAGCTTCTCGAGTACACCCTCAAAGCCCAGGGCCACTTGATCCACGGTGCGGATCGAGTCAGCGATCTTTCGATAAAGACGCAGGGGATGGTGCAGTGCGTTCTCTCGCGGATCGAGAGTGATGCGTGCCGTGGCCATGCCCTGTTCGAGGGCCAATTGCTCGGCGGCCTCCAACAGGTGAGTTTTACCGGCGCCGTATTCTCCCCACAAAACGCGGCAGCCCTTGGCTTCCTTCAAGAGGCCCCCAAGGTTGGCGAGCTCCTCGTCGCGCGCGACCGTATAAGCCTGTACTCCTCGGGACGGAACCACCCCTAGTCGCAGGGCCTCAATCGTTTGCCAAGCATCCGCGGCGTGCAGCACACGCGCGTGTTCTCGGTGCAACGCGGCGGCTTCAGCGGAAACCTCGGGAAGCGGCGCGCGGGGCTTGGGAGGTTTAGGCTTGGGCTCTTGAACCACCGCAACCGCCTGGGGATAGAGATCGCTGGGTGAATCCCCGGACAAGTAGTCGTTCATCGACTCGTCCTCAGCGCTTGCCTGCTCCGTTCCCGGGGGCGGACCGCCCACAAGGCCCAATCCGGACCCGTGCAGGGTCCGGGGCAGGCCCGGTTCATCATCAAAAAGCACACGTACGACGCCACGTACGAGCCGCTTTTGCACCACTCCCACCCCTCGGGTGGGGTGCACCACTTGATCACCCTTGTCGAACATTTTTAGAACTCAACTTCCCCAGGCATCGCGTCGGCAGAAGCGCCGGCCCCAAGGCCAGCGAACTCGCGAATCTCTTCCATGGTAAGAGGGGATTCCCCTTCTCGCCGCTGGGCCTCGATCATCGAAACCGCTGCCTTCACAAACGTTCGGCGCGTTCCGGACTCGAATGATCGCTCACCCAACTCGGTGGCTAGGCCCTGGAGGTTGGGCTCTTGGATCGCTTCGTCAAACTTGCAGTCATAGGCCACCTCAGTCAAAGCCAACAGCCTTTGCCCGAGGGCCTGGAGCAGCTCGCTTGGGGCGAGGGGCAAATGATCGAGATCGATCACCGGCTGCATGGGGCTGGTCCGCGAAAAGCGGGCCGCGCCCTTGAGGCGCTGGGCCAACGCCGGGTACTCGGGCACGATCGTGTCCATGAATTCCGGCGGCACCGCATAACACCAAACGACACCGGGCAAGAGGGACTGACCGCAATAGTCAATCATCTGCCGCAGGTTGTCACCGATGGCGCGCCGTCGGCCCGCGCTAAGGCTCATGTTGCGGTCCATCTCGTCGAACATCAGCACCACACCGGGCAGGTTCAAGGCCGCGAGGCACTGAACCAAACTGCGCAACCAGCGGAAGGCACTCTCGTCATCGAGGTTCTCTCGCAAGCGATAGGGTGCGAGGTCCGCAGCCGGGATCTTTTGTCCAAGCAAGTAGTCCCCAAGCAGCTCTTCCGATTCAAAGTCATCCAGGGCAACCGCTTCCAGGAAAGCCCTGACCGCACGACCAAAAGCACGGCTCTCGATGTTGGTACGGCCAAAGTCCGTTCCTAGCCACTTAACGAAGACATCGGCGCCCACCTGATCGACCCGCTCAAGGGCAATCTGACGCAAGACCCGGTCGAGGCCGGGGTTGGTTTCCTCGTTTAAGTCGGTCACGGGCAATTCAATGCGACGCACCACTTCCCGATAGATGGCCGGCGGGCGATCGAAGGGACACTCCTTGGGTGACAGGCCAATCATCGCCGTGGCGAAACCCTCGGACCATGCAAGTTCGCGCAAACAATGCAGGAACTGGGTCTTGCCCCCGCCAAAGGGCGCTTGAACCAACTTGAAGGTTGAGTTGCGGCCGGATGCCTTCATCGGGACGAGGTACTCATCCTTGATAATATCGAGCAGCTCCTCAGTCGCCACGTTTACGTGCCGCGCACCGCGCTCCGGGGGCTGACCGGTGGAACCCATCCGATCCAAAACGTGCCGGGCCATGTCCGGGGTCATTGTAGCGAGAATACTCATCGGGAGCCCTCCGCGCGCACAAAGAACACGGTCAGCTTGAACTCGCCATTACCGTTTTCATCTTCAAAGAAAATGGTGCGGTCCTTCTTGCTGGCGGTGGTTCCCGTAGCAACTCCGAGGTTGAAGCGCCACCCGTCCTGGGTGAAGCGTTTTAGATTTCTTAGCTGCATAACATCAAAAGCAAATTGAGCGCGGGAGTAGCCCCTGAAATTGCCCGGCAAGGGTTCTATACGAAAGGCCTTGGCCTGCATTTGCAGGGCAAGGTAAGGCAAAAAGTTAAGGATCTCGACTCGGTCGCCAGCACCCGCATCCCCTGCTCCACATGCTGCAGACCAGGCTTTGTGACAAGAAGAAAAGAAGGCCTCGGCGTCGAACTGACCCCCAAGCATGCCCATGGATTTTTGATGAGCGTCGACGATTTCTTCCGCATCCGCGGAGCACTCGATGATCGTCTGGCGTGCAAAGTGCAAGGTGGCGCGCCCTTTGACCCGATCGATGGTCACACCAAGGGGAAGGATGCGAACCTCCACAGGCTCATCCCGGCGCAAGACTTTCATGTCTAGGCCTCTGGCGTCGCATGCGGCGCGAAGGTCCTTGGCGAGGTTCTCGTAGATACTCTTGCGTCGCGCCTGAAGACCCTCCGTGACGCGCCCAAGCAAAGCTTCGGCTCGGTCTCCGAGGCCCAGGTCCGCGGCCTTCTGGCGGGTCCTTTCGATGAGCGCCGGCACCTTGCTCATGTCCCGATAGGACGATTCCCGCGTGAATGGAGCAAAGGCCGCCGCCAAAAGGCTCAGACCCTTGGATTCGGCCTTCCAGCCGTCGGCAACCTCTGTAACTTCTTGCTCCATGGACGGAGCACCTTCGGCGGAGGCTACGGGGGGGATCTGTTCGTCTGTCTCGGTCAACTCGAATTCCTGCTTTCTGGGGACGGCTTGGGTGAGAACCCGGGGGAATCTACCCAACTACAATACAGGCTGGAGGGCCCTTTTTCGCCCCCTATCACCCCTATGTGCTGGGAACCTAAACCCACCGAAGCTGCTTCTCCAGGTCCCTCTTCAAGCCCTTCAAGAGACACCTCTCGCCCGCTGTCTAGCTTTGGTCCGCCGCCCCCCTTAGGATCGGCCCACACGGGTTCAACCCCAAAAGCCCGATGCAGGTCCGAAAACCCACACTCCTGGCACTCTGGATCCTTGCTCTCCTGGAACTTGGAGCCTGGGGAACTTGCTCGCTGATCAGCCATCGGGCCCTGTCCTATGGGCGCATGCGTGAGATGCAAATCGCCGCCGCCCTGACCGGATTCAGGAGCACGGGCAGCGCTCCCGATCTGGCATTCCCCGGACGCCGGGAGGCCCAGGCCATGCGGCGCGATGCGCGGCATCCCTATCTCGGGCACATCACCGCCTTCGGGAGCGAGAACGAGACCGAAGGGCCTCACTACACTTGGCTTCAGGGGCCGGGGCTAGGCAATCCGGACCTCCCCTGTTTCGGTTCCCGTGACGATGTCTTTGTGGTGGGCCTTACCGGAGGCTCGGTTGCCGCAGGAATCTGCTCGGAAGCCTGCCCTGTATTGCTCAAAACGCTTTTGGACTCACCGCGCCTAAAGGGACAAGAGGTGCACCTGGTTTTCTTTGCCAACGCAGGGTTCAAACAGCCGCAGCAACACCTCGCCCTTGAGTACTTGCTCGACCTGGGTGTTGGGTTCGACGCGGTGATCAACCTCGATGGTTTCAACGAAATCGCTCTACACCCGAGAGACAATCAGAGGCAGGGGGTTTCGGTGGCCTATCCCTCCCAGTGGGCTTCCCACCTGGCCATGGGCTCAACGGCGATCGCGGCAGCGGGGGAAATGCGTTATCTCGAAGGCAGGAGAAGTGCCGCCGCGCGTGCGGCGATCTTGTCCCCGATGCAGCGTTCTTGGGTCCAGCGGCTGTGGTGGCTCTTGGATGACGCCAAGCTCAACAGAGATCTGCTCGACTCCCGTAAGCGTCTTGAAAAAGCCATTACCCGGGGCAACGAACACAATCTTGAACGCACCGGGCCCGTTCGGCCCAAAATGCAGCCAATCGAGCTTTCACGGGCTTTGGTGGACCTTTGGAGCCGCTCATCACTGCACATGCACCAGTCCCTCAAGGCCATTGGCGCCGTGTATGTGCACTGCTTACAACCCAATCAGTATGTGCCGGGAAGCAAACCCAATAGCGAAGAAGAACTGAATCACATCCTGCGCCCCGATGGGCTCTACGCACAAGAAGTACGGCGCTCTTATCCAGGTCTACGCCAAGAAGGCAACAGGCTCGCTGGGCAAGGGTTGCACTTTTTTGATCTGACCGGGCTCTTTGAGGAGCACCCCGAGACCCTCTACAAGGACGACTGCTGCCACTTGAATGGGGTCGGCACGGCTCTGCTTGCAGAGGCAATCGCAGAGGCTTTGCTCTCAGTGCTCGACTGACTCTGGCTTACTCTCGCGGGCCGTGTACTTTTCGAAAGTCAACGCAGTCAACAAGGGCTCGGAATCTTGACCGTCCTTGATCCACGCCTGCCCATAGGCCAGCTTTTCGTTCCCGTCAAAGTACACCGCGACCCCCTCAATGCCGGCCACGTCGAGCGCGGTTCCATAGAGCTTCTGGGTGCACCCATCACAACAGGGCCCGTCCACCACGAACTCGTACAGGCTCGCTCCTACGGGAGCCTCCCCCATCAAAACCCGCGGCACATGGACCGGGTCGGCGCCACTGGCCTCCCCGTGAGGCACGTGATCAGGCGCCGGGTCCGTGAAGCCAATCCACGCCAGGGGGGCAGCGGCGCAGGCCAGTAATAGGATCAGGAGGTGCTTCATGGGGAGATTGTGCGCTGATCCCCGGGGGGGCGAGCCAGGAGAATGCACCTCTATTCCTCGATCATGCTTGCCGAAGCATGGGCGGGAAAGCGACTATCTAGGCCATGAGCGCCACCGACCCAATCCACGCGGCTTTTTCAGATGCCCGCGCCACCCTCGATGCCTTCATGGTCGATGAGGAATGCATGAGCGCCGTGGCCGCTTTCGCCGGGGCTGCGGCCAGCACCCTGCGAGCTGGCGGGCTGCTCATGTCCTGCGGTAACGGCGGGTCCATGTGCGATGCGATGCACTTTGCCGAAGAATTTACCGGGCGCTTTCGCGGCAATCGGCGGCCCCTGCCAGCGATCGCATTTTCGGACCCCAGTCACCTGACCTGCATCGCCAATGATTTTGGCTATGAAGAGGTCTTTGCTCGGGAGGTCGAAGCCTATGGCAAACAGGGTGACCTGTTGCTGGTGATTTCGACCTCGGGTAACTCGCCCAATATTGAGCGGGCGATTGCCGCGGCCAAGCAGCGAGGCATCCACGTGGTCGGGCTCTTGGGGAAACAGGGCGGCAAGGCAAAGTCCCTAGTGGACACCGCGATTGTCGTGCCCTTGGCCACGACCTCAGACCGTATTCAAGAGCTGCACATCAAGGTGCTGCACATTGTGATCGAGGCGGTTGAGCGCGAGCTCTTCCCAGAGAACTACTCAAAGTAACCGCCCGCTAGCCTAGGTCGAATCTAAGGGGCGCTGGGTCCAAGTTGTGTGCCCCGCGGCTCTCGCAAGAACCCCTGTAGCAGGGGCAGATCCGAGCCTCTCCCGCAAGCAGCTAAACCGCTGGAAACGCCCTTCTGGGGCCGAATAGAACTATTCGGCTAACTCAAAACCCTAGGCCTTCTCGCGTACCTCACAGCGGCCATCGGGATAACCGATCACCACCGCGTGGGCAAGGTTGATGAACAAGCCGGACTCCACAATGCCAGGAATGGCATCGAGTGCCAGCTCCAATGCGGTTGGGTCCTGAATGCCATCGGGGAAATGGCAATCGAGAATCTCATTGCCATTGTCTGTCAGAAAGGGTGACCCTTCCTCGGTCATGCGCAGCATGGGCTCGGCACCGAAGGGTCGGATCCGGCGCGTCATCAAAGGGCGCGCAAAGGGCACGACTTCCACGGGCAAGGAAAATGTCGTCCCCAAACGCGGCACGACCTTTTCCGGTCCCACCACGATCACCTCGCGCTTCGAGATGCTGGCCACGACCTTTTCACGCAGAAGGGCTCCGCCACCGCCCTTAATCATCTGGAATTCCCCATCAATCTCATCGGCCCCGTCGATGCACAGGTCGATGGACTCAACCTCGTCCAAACTGACGAGGGGGATGCCCATTTGCCCCGCCTTGGTTTCCGTGTCAATCGAGGTGGCCACGGCGGTGACCACAAGGCCTTCCTCTTGAATGCGCTCCGCCAGGCGGGTGAGCACAAAGAAGACCGTGGAACCGGTTCCGAGGCCTACGACCGAGTTGGACTGGACCATTTCTGCGGCGCGGCGGCCTGCAATCTGCTTGGGGTTGTAATTTTCGACCATTGCGAAGGCCATGGTAGAGGGGCGCATGGGCTGGAAACCAGCATCTAGGGCGTTTGGGGGTGCCAAAGGCAAACCCTGAGCCACCCCACCTGGAGAATGCGCACTAAAGCCCCTTGCGCGCGGCCCTCGATCTAACGATATTGAGACGCAGTCTCAACTAAGATCCCCCATGCCCCCCCTTCAAGACCTACGTCCCGGCGAGTCAGCCACCCTCACCGAGGTGCACGGCCAACGCTCGTTCCGACGGCGCCTCCTCGAACTTGGCCTCGTGCCCGGTACCGAGGTGCGTTTACTCCGCCATTCACGGGTGCATCATCTGGTCGAGGTTGAAGCCCGCGGATCCCGCTTGTCGCTCCGTACCTCCGAAGCTGCACGACTAATGGTCTCGGCCCCAAAAGCTTGAAGCTATGAGCGCTCCCTTTTCCGCGACCCCTCGCATCGTCGTCGCGGGTAACCCAAATGCTGGCAAGACCAGCATCTTCAACCTGCTAACGGGTCTCAACCTGAAGGTGGGCAACTACCCGGGTGTCACCGTGGATCGGCACTCCGGCAAGGTGAACCTATCCGGCGGTCAGGCGCTTATCGAGGACCTGCCGGGCACCTATTCCCTTTCTGCCCGAAGCGCCGAAGAGGAAATTGCCATGTCCTCCCTGGCTGGGCACCCACCCTATGTGATGCCGGATTTGGTGCTGCTGGTCATCGATGGCACCCAGCTCGCCCGCAACCTCTACTTAGTGTTGCAAGTGCTCGAGCTTGGCATCCCTTGTGTTTGCGCCATCAGCATGGCCGACCAGGTAGAGCTAGCCGGGGACTCACTCGACATCGAGGCCCTAAGCGCCGCCCTCGGGGTCACGGTCGTGCCCACAGCGGCTCGCACGGGTCAAGGCCTAGAGCAACTCAAGGCTGCACTTAGCGACGCACTCAAAGAACGCCGCCGTCCGCCGGTTCCCCCGGGCCTTCCCCCCTACGGAGGAGAACTGGGACACAGCTTGGAGCGCATCGGCGCTCAAGTTCCCGATGACTGGCATCACGGGGATGTGCGCCGACGCGCCGCTCTGGCTCGCTGGGCCTTGCTTTCCCTCGACCCCACGGACGAGCTCAGCGGCCTGCCCGATTCCTTGCGGACCACGGTTAACGAAGAGCGAGACCGGCTAGAAAGCGCCGGTGAGGACGCGGACCTCATGCTGATTGGGCCCCGTTACGCCTGGATCGATGAGCACGTGGGGGAATTCCTACACAGCAAACCCGCAGCACCCGCCAAGCGGTCGTGGTCCGAGCGTTTTGATCGGGTTCTGCTTCACCCCCTGCTTGGGTTGCCGATTTTCTTAATCGTGATGGCGACCCTCTTCCAGTCACTCTTCGCCTGGGCCGATCCAATGATTGGCGGGGTGGAAGGGGTCTTTGGACAGTTCGCCACGTTTGTGCGCGGGCACATGCAAGAGGGATACTTGCGCGAGTTCGTCACCGAAGGCCTGATCGCAGGAGTCGGAGCGGTGGTGGTCTTCCTGCCCCAGATTCTGTTGCTGTTCCTTTTCCTGGGCGTGCTGGAATCATCTGGGTACATGGCGCGAGTTGCTTGGCTGATGGATCGCCTCATGCGTTCCATGGGCCTCACCGGCCGAGCCTTCGTGCCCATGCTGTCGGGCTACGCTTGCGCAATCCCGGCCATCATGGCCACGCGCACCATGGAAAGAAAACGGGACCGCCTCAAGACCATGCTGGTGGTGCCCCTAATGACCTGCTCCGCACGCTTGCCGGTCTACACCCTGATCATCGCCACACTCTTTCCCACCGAATCCTGGTTTGGCCTGTCCACCGCCTCGCTCTTGATGGTGGGTATGTACCTCTTCGGCACGGTCATCGCCCTGTTAGCCGCGGCGGTACTTTCCCGAACTGTGCTCTCGGGCCCGGCGGTTCCCCTGGTGCTTGAGCTACCCGCCTACCGCAGGCCTGAGCCCATCCGAATCATTCAGGAGGCATGGCTCAAGGGCCGCGCTTTCCTTTCGGAGGCCGGCACAATCATCCTGGTTTCAACCATCGTCCTGTGGGTCTTGCTCTCGTTTCCCCAACGGGATTCCATGCCCAACGAAAGCCCCGCCGAAGCCCACGCAATCCAGCTGGAATCGAGCTACGCCGGCCAGATAGGGCACTTCATCGAGCCAACCCTGGCGCCCCTGGGATTTGAGTGGCGCATCGCCGTGGGCTTGATCGGCGCTTTTGCTGCGCGCGAAGTTTTCATTTCCACCCTCGGCATTGTGCACGGGGTAGGAGATGAGGCAGACGAAGAATCGACCTCCCTCCGGCAACGCCTGCGAGATGCGAAGCGCACCGATGGCACGCCCTTGTACACGCCACTGGTAGGGCTGTCCCTGCTGGTCTTCTTCGCCCTCGCGTGCCAGTGTCTCTCGACCTTGGCAGTGGTGCGCCGAGAAACGGCGACCTGGCGCTGGCCCGCATTTCTGCTGGCCTACATGACGGTGCTATCTTGGGTCGCCAGCGCTGTGGTCTACCAAACGGGCTTGGCCCTCGGGTTTACTTAGCGGGCAACAAGAACTCGGCGAAGTCCGCGGCGAAGGCAACGCCCGCCTGCACCCGGAGCACTTTTCTCGTGTCCGGATCCATGACGACGAAAATCGGGAGGGCGAGGTTGTTGGTCAGCTCCAACTGCAACGCCTTGTTGGCCGCGGCATGGGAACCAAGGTCACAGTGCAGGCGCACTTCAACAAAGCCACTTTTGAGGATTCCGGCGACCGCCGGAGCAGGGAGGATCTTGCCCTCCATCACGCGACAGTTCACTCAGTTGAAGCCGGTGAAGTTGATCAACAGCAACTTGTCTTGGGCCTTCGCTTTCGCAATAGCACCCTCGTAGTCGTCGGTCAGCAATTCCCAGGCCGCACCAGATGTGTGTTCATCACCGCCTGCAGCTGAGCGCGCGGGGGCCGTTGAATAGGGCGGCGCAAAGGCGGTCAGCAATGGGTCCATCTGGAAGCCAAGGGTCAAGAACCCACAGTAGATCGCAAACAGGAAGGTCACGATTCCACCGACCATGCGGCCAGGAGAAACGATTCCGTCCTCCTCGCCCTTAAGGTTGATCTTGCCGAAGAGGTACATGGCCGCGACCATGAAGATACCCGCCCAGAGGATCAGGAAAACTTCCTTGGACAGGAAGCCCCACTCCCAGGCCAAGTCCGCCACGGACAAGAACTTCAGGCTCGCCGCCAACTCAACGAAACCCAGGAACACTTTCAGGGTGTTCATCCAAGCTCCAGCATTGGGCATCTTCTGCGCGCGACTAGGGAACAGGCTCAAGAAGACAAAGGGCGTCGCCATGGTCAAACCAAAGACTCCCATGCCCATCACGACGCGCATCAAACCCTGTTCGCCCCCGCGGGCCAGCAAGGTCCCCACGAAGGGGGCCGTACAGGTGAACGATGTGATCACGAGAGTGAGGCCCATCATAAAGACGCCGATCAAGCCCCCCGCGGAACTGGCTTTGCCTGCTGCGCGCATCAAGAACTGAGGCGGCTGCAGGTTGACCCAGCCAAAGAGGACTAGAGCGAAGAAGACAAACATGGCGGCAATCACCAAGTTGAAAACTGGATGGTTGGCGAACTCTTGAATGGGTGCGCCCACCACCACGCCGATCACGATAAACACCGCCACAATGCCAGCGCCGTAGGCCAAGGCCAGGGAAAGAACCTTGCCGTCCCGCGCAAGCGCCTGCTTGGTGAAGAACGAGATCGTGATTGGGATCATCGGATAGGTGCAAGGCATCAGCAGGGTGATCAAGCCCCAGAAGAATGCCTCAAGCAGGAAAGACCCGAGGGGTTTTTCCTCCTCGATGGGGAAGCCTGGGACCTCGCTGCTATCGCTTGGGGTGACCCCAGCCGCAGGGCTTGTTACAACAAGCGCCGCAACCTTGGCAGTGGGCGCAGCCTTGGTTTGGGTGTAGTCCAAGCACCCCATGTCGTCGCAGGTTTGCCCCGCGACGGTCACGCTGAATTTGCCCAAGGCAGCCGCATCGGTCACGCGCCCTGGAACTTCGATCACAAAGGTGCCATGGTGCGTGGCCACATCAATGTCATCAAAGTCGTTGTTCATCCCCAGGATGAAGCCCGGCTCCGGGAACAGGGGTCCGGCCCATTCGATGCCCGCCCCTTCTACCGCGACCGTAGTGGGAACGCCCACGGCTCCTCCGGGAGCCATATCCTCCTGGGTCGGTCCGTTGTAAAGGTGGTACTTGCCCGAGACCGCCACCTCGATGCGCAACATTGCATTCGTCCCATCGTGCTCCACCGTGGCCGAAAAGTCCGCCATCCGGTCCGATGCAAAAGAGGGAGACCAGTCAAAATCTTGAGCGTGCGCCGGGTCGTCCCCATGGTCCTGCTCGGGAGCGTCAGCCTCGTGTGTTTCAACATCAACTGCTGCAGTACCCCAGGGAACATCCGCAATGTCGATCTCGGGCGCCTCGTCGTGGTCATCCACGCCCAGGGGGAAGTTCGCGAACAGGGCATCCGCACCCGCGCCCTTAGTGGTCAAGCTGTCAGAGTAAGGGGTGCAAGCACGGTCGTCGCAGGTTTGCCCCACCACCTTGACCTTGATCTCAGCGGGGTCGTCGCCCAGCATCAAACCAAGTCCGTGGACCAAGATCGTGCCTTCGTGCTTCTCGTAGACTTTTTCGAGGAACTTATCAAAGCCCGACATGGGCACTGGCATCAACCAGGTCTCCCACTCCACGTCATCCCCAACCCCCGTCAAGATCGTGGGGATGCCCGCAAACTCGGAGTCTGAGAAACTGTCGTGGTATAGGTGGTAGCCCGCATCGATCTCGATACGGACCACGGCCTGAACCAGGTCGCCGTCAAGGCGTGTGAAGAGTTCTGCGCGAGCGCGTTGCTGGGCCGGCGCCGCAACCGCCATGAGGGCCATCAGGACGGGAAAGAGGAAAGTTTGATACATGTTATTCTTAGGTCTCGGGTGCCTAGGGTAGCGAGTTCGTCAGCCCGGGAGTGCGTCGGTGGGATTCACGTGAACCGCAACCTCTACGATCGCTTTCTCTGACTTGATAACGGCTTCTTCAACCGCATGGGCAATTTCATGGCCTTGCCGCACGGTAAAATCACCATTCACGCTGATTTCCATGTCCACCCGCAGGATGCTGCCGAGGGGGTGAGCCGCAATGGATCCTACCCCACGCACCCCGTGCACCGCGCGAGCCACCTCCGTCACGCGCCCTCGTAGGCCCGTATCGGTGATTCGATCCGTAAGGGTATCGAAAGAGGTATTGACGGTCCTAAGCCCCATCGCCAACACAAACAAACCAATCAACGAAGTCGCCGCTACTTCGACCCAAGCAAAGCCAAAGGCATTGGATCCCACGCCGATCACCACCAACGCGCTGGTCCAAACATCCGAGTGATTGTCTGCAGCCAACGCCGCAAGGGTCATGCTGTCGGTTTGTTTGGCGGCACGCGTGGTCAAGTGTGTCAGCCAAACGTTTGCCAAGATCGAAACCAAGGCAGCACCCAAAGCAATCCACGCCTCGGATCCTTCGTAGGTCACGGCCTCCCCGCCCAAGACAGACCATAGGACGCCGCTGCCCGTCAGGGCCAACAAGCCGCCGACCACCAAGGCCGCCACCGCCTCCATCTTGCCGTGCCCATAGTGATGGTCCTCATCGGCGGGCTGCTGGGCCCAGCGCCAGGACAACCAAGCCAAGCTGTTGGTGGCCAAATCCCCCAGGGAGTGATAGCCGTCTGCCAGCAAGGAAGGAGAACCGGACAAGAGTCCGGCCAAGACCTTGAGCACGGCCAGGGAGGTGTTGACCCAAATCCCGGTTACGAGCACCTGTTCGGCGTTGGCGTGGGAGGGCGTGGGGTCTGGGTCGGCCATGGGGGTCGGGTTGAGGGGCCGCAGAAGGCCTGCCCGGTGGTTCCGAGCAGGGAAAGAGTGCAACCGCCGCTGACCCTAGTGTAAGGTTCAGCTCGGTACCCTGGAGTCCCCATGAAAGCGACCTTGCCCCTTTTGGCCCTGCCCCTCTCCCTCCTGCCCCTCTTTGGAGCCCTGCAGGACGAGCCCGCCCCCCAAGAAACTGGCCAGGAGGTGGAGGTTGAAACCCGAGACATCTTTGGCCGTGTGCGCACGGGCGCCATGTCCGACCTCCAGCTCAGAATCCAAGGCTGCTGGCGCCTGATGGACGTCTCCCTGCCCGACGCGCCCACCAACGGGGGCTCGGCCAATGGTTTCCTGCTGGTGAGCGCCAACTTCCTCTCTATGGAAATCCAGGCATCCTGGGCCACGCCCCGGGATCCGGTGCCCGACGCATTCCAAACGGGCCACAGCGAATACACCCTCGACCGCGACGGGGTCATGACCTTGACCTCTCTGATCGGCTCCTACCTGGACACATCGGGAGAGGAGTTGATTTGGGAGTCCGGAGGCACAGAACGTGAGATCTCAGTTCATATGCCCACGGCCAACATGCTGGTGATGGAGTCGGCCCTCGGGCCCAAGCTGACCTTTGCCCGCAACCTGCCCAGCAACAGCGTTCGTTGGTCAATCTTTGGAACCGTCGAAGAGGGCCCTGAACCCGAGCGCGACCCCCTTGGCCAACCGAAGCCCGTGGAGATCAAATCCGAGGCCGAGGCTGAAGCCGATTCGGTCGAGACCGACATCTTTGGACGGCCCATCGAAAAGGCCCCGCAGGACGAAGACGGCCTTTAGAGACCCAGCCACCCCTCATAAGAAACCGGGCCCCGTCGCTTTCCAGCAACGGGGCCCGGTTTTTCTTATCAGGTCCCTCGGGACCGGCCGATCAGCACTGGCTGAAGCCGCAACCGTGACACTTCACGCAGCCCTCTTGGAAGGCCAAGGTGCCCGTACAAGAGGGACACTTCAACTTATAAGCGCCCACGTTGCGCGGGGTGTTGCCAGGGCCGCCGGTAGTCTTGGACGGGGCAGGACGCGGAGCCGTGGGGATATCGTCAGTAGCTGCTGCCATCGCTTGGCCGCCCAGCAACAGGTGCTGCAGGCCATGGGACTCCTTGGCCGCCAGGTAGCGCTGCAAGCCCGTGGCCAAGCCGTCGGCCAGGGACATGATACGCCCGTCCTTGGTGGGCACGGTTAGGCTCGACCCAATCCCAGAGAACTGGGCGATGGCCCGCTTCAAGCTGCCATTGCCGCGCAACCAGAGGCTGAGCATGCGGCAGATCGCCTCTAGGTCAGAGTTCGCCACATCGCCACCCTTGCCCAATTGCGCGAAGACTTCGCGCTCGAGACCCGTGACGGGATCCACCGTGACCTTGATGTGCATGTTGCCGAATGGAGTCATCTGGCGAATGCGCAGGCAACTCATGATCTCGGGCAAGGACACGGGGATCATCTCGACGTACTCGTCGGTGGAAGCTTCCGTAGTTTCAACTGCGGGAGCACAGTCCTCCTCGGCGTTCTTGAGGGCCATGGGCTGCATTTCGCGGCAACCGTCCCGGTAAACCGTGACACCCTTGACGTCCAAGTCGATGGCCATCTCGTAGATCGAGCGCACGTCTTCGGCGGTGGCGTCATGGGGGAAGTTAATCGTCTTGCTGATCGACGAATCGCAGTGACGCTGGAAGGCCGCCTGCATGCGCATGTGCCACTCGGGAGTGATGTCATGGGCAGTCACAAAGACGTCTTGGACCTCGCTGGGGACTTCGTCGATCCCGTGCAGAGTCCCTTTCTCAAGCAAGGTGTCCACCAGCTCCTCGCTGTAGTAGCCGGCCTTCTCGGCTTCTTCACGGAAGACGTAGTTGACCTCTTTCATGATGGTCGGCTTGCCATTGGTGTCCTTCATCACCTGACGGTTGAAGGCCAAGCTGAACATGGGCTCGATGCCGCCGGAGCAATCCGCCAGAATCGAGATCGTGCCCGTGGGCGCAACCGTCGTGGTGTAGCTGTTGCGGATCTTGGTGCCCTGGGCTTCCCAGTCGGAACCTTCCCAGGCGGGGAATACGCCGCGCTCTTCCGCCAACACTTCGCTGGCAAGGTGTGACTCGTCGTTCAGCACCTGCATGATCTTCTCACCGAAGGCTAGGCCATCTTCAGAGTCATAGGGGATGCCCAACTTGTAAAGCGTATCAGCAAAGCCCATGACACCCAGACCGATGCGTCGCGTGGTCTTGGTCATGTTTTGAATCTGGGGCAAGGGATAACGGTTTACGTCGATCACGTTGTCCAAGAAACGGGTGCTGGTGTGGATGATCGACTTGTAGACCTCCCAGTCAAAGGTGGCTTCAGAGCCGGTTCCATCGACCAACAGGCCCAAGTTGATCGAGCCAAGGTTGCAAGAGTCCCAGGGGTGCAGGGGCTGCTCGCCGCAAGGGTTGGTGGCCTCGATGAGGCCCACGTTCTTGATCGGGTTCTTAGCGTTGATGCGGTCGATAAAGATCACGCCCGGCTCGCCACTGCTCCATGCGTGATCGATGATCTTGTCCCAGATTTCGCCCACAGTCCAATGCTCGCCGTTGAAGTTGCGCTCGTCGTCGACCTTGCCCAGGGGGAACCACTCCTTGGTGCGCGGGTTCTGCACGTTGTGAACCTGACCCGGATCTCGGCGCAGGTCCTCGATGAACTTGTCGGTGACGGAAACCGAGAGGTTGTAGTTGGTCAGAAGGGTCTTGTCGTCCTTGAAGGTGATGAAGTCCATCACATCGGGGTGATCTACCCGCAACATGCCCATGTTGGCTCCGCGGCGGAAGGCGCCCTGTTGAATCGCCTCGGTTGCCTGGGAGAAAACCCGGATAAAGGAAAGAGGGCCCTCGGTAGTGCCACCAGAGGACTTAACCAAGTCGCCACGGGGGCGCAGGCGCGAGAAGCTGAAGCCCGTGCCTCCGCCGGCCTTTTGGATCAACGCGGTTGCGCGAACGGATTCGAAAATCCCATCGATGGAGTCCTCTACGGGCAACACGAAGCAAGCCGACAGCATTCCCATCTCACGGCCCGCATTCATCAGGCAGGGGCTGTTAGGCAAGAACATGCGCATGGCCATCAAGCTGTAGAAGTCGCGCGCAATGGTCACTGTGTGCTCGGGATCATCCTTCACATAAAGAGCCTCCGCTGCTGCAACGCAAGTCGCAACGCGCCAAAACAACTGCCGGGGAGTCTCGACCAGCTTGCCTGTTGCACCATCACGCCGAAGATACCGCCGCTCCAGAACCTGAATACCATTTTCGGAGACGTCCGGGTTGGGCAAGTCCTGCGGGGGGTCGATCGATGCCAGTGCACTGGTGGCTTCTACCATCAGTTGGGGATCGCGGTCGGCAAGGGTGGTAGGTGCTGGTGCGTAGGGATTCACAGGCATTTCGATCTCAAAACGGTTGACAGAATGGAGATGGCAACAAGAGCCATCGGCAACGGACCCGCCCTTCCAGATTGATTTTCTGGAAAGCCCCGCTGCCTGTCCTGATTCTGTCCCCCCAACCAGGCTTGTGCAACAATCTGTTTACAGATCCCTACTCAGACCCCACTCGGATCTAGGGCTTTGGCCCAGCCCCACGGCGCAGCACTCGCTGCAGCTCGGGCGACTTCACCAAGAAGGCCACCCCGAGGTGGGCCCCTAGGCCGGACCCCATGGCCAAGAAGAGAGCCCACAGTGGGCTGAACGACTCGGATGCGTAGCGATGGACCCAGTACGCAGCCGCGCCCGAGGCAGTGGCTGCCAGGGCGGTTCGTGCCATGGAATCCAAGGTCCCCCCGGGACCCCGAGGCATGCCCTGACGCGAATAAAAAACCGGCAACATCACCGCCAAGCCCAACCAACTCGTGATCGCCGTGGCCAGGGCCAGCCCGTCCACGTCCATGCCCCAGCCCACCAGGAAGAGCGTATTCAAACCAATGTTCAGCAAGAGGGCGAAGGCCGAAATCCACACGGGAGTCCGGAAGTCCCCTATGGAGTAAAACGCGCGGGCCACAAGGCCCGTAGCCCCCGCCGGCAACCCCGCCAGGGCCAGCCAACTTAATGCGCCAGACGCGCGCGCGACCCCCTCGGGCCCAAAAGCACCATGTTCTAACGTGACCGACAGGATCGGTTGGGCCAGAATTGCCAACCCCACGGCCGCGGGCACAGCCAAAAACGCCACGGCCCGTTGGGTTTGATCGTGCAGGCGGCGCAGGGAGAGCAAATCCCCCTTCTGTCCATAGGCCTGCAGCGCTGGAAACACCGCGCTGGTGGCCGCAATTGCCACCAAGGCCAAGGGGAACTGCTGCACCCGATTGGCGTAGTAATGGAGTGTCGGGCCGCCGTCCTCCAAGAGCCCCTCGGCCATGAATCCATCGACCATGACGTTGATTTGGTAGACCGCCGCGCCAAATGCGAGGGGTGCAGCACGGCGCAGAACCGCGCCCACACCAGGGACTGGGGGGGCTCCAGGTGCCATTTTGCCCGATTTCAGCAGCCCCTCTCGCCCCAGGGCTGGCACCAAGAAGGCCAACTGGGCCGCCCCTGCCAGCAAGACTCCCCAGGCCAAGGTGTGGGCCATTTCCTCGTGCCGAGCAAAATCCCCCTCGTCGATTGTGCAGCCAAATTGCGTCCCGATCCACACCAGGGTGCCGATCCAAACCAGGTTGAGGGCAACTGGCGCCAGAGCCGGGGCGGTGAATTGGCCGCGCACATGCAGCGCGGCGCTGCCCACCGCCGCAAGGCAGATGAAAATCACAAAGGGCATCACCCGCAGGGCCAAATCCCGCACGGGATCTGGGTCCGCCCCAAGCCAATGCCAACCAGTGATCGGCATCTGATCTGGCATCACCATGATCAACGCCATGGTCAACAGAGTGATCACCACCAATGTGGCGAACAGGGCACGCAGGGTCGAGCGGAAGAATATCCCGCCGGCCTGTTCCCCTTGCTCGCCCTCCACCTTGGTGAACGCGGTTTGAAACGAGGTGCTGATCGCACCCTCACCGAAGAAGCGCCGAAAGAGGTTCGGCACACGCCACGCGGTGATGAACGCATCGAACACAGCCGAGTGATCACCGAACAAAGTCGCGGAGAGAATCTCTCGCACGAAACCCAAGACGCGGCTCAGCAAAGTGAGAGCGCCGACGAGAAGTGTTCGAATACCCAACCGCTTATGGCGCGCGGCTAGGTCGGGTCTCTCATCCATCTTGGTTCTTTCCGTCAA
>CALEMP010000116.1 GCA_937910685.1 uncultured bacterium | reverse complement strand
GGTATGAACGACCTGAAGTCCATTCAAGGACGCCTGGTTAGAGGCATCGGAAATCTTTCCGACAGCGACACCAGAATTTTATTGATGAATATGATTAAAGATATCGAGGAACTACAGAATGAACTTACGTCCCTTCGTGCATCCGGATGTGGTAAAGTATGTCCGGGAGAGGATCCCGAGCCTGGAGCTAAGCGAGGGCGAAAGCCAAGCCGAGCTGATGGCGAAGGCTCTGAAGCGCCAGGGGATGCTTGATCTTCTGGCTATCCTAGAATCAATGAGTAAGGATAAATAAATATGGGCTTTTTTGACGATCTACTAGGGGGACTTAGAGGCAGTAGAAGAACTGCTTCTGATAACCCAGATGATATCTTCTCATACAATCCCGAGAAGCGCCAGGTCCGAGAGACCACAGGTCGTTTGGGATACTTTAAGAAGAAGAAAGTACTGGGCGTTACCGTTGGCGGCCATGTCGTTGACGAGATCTCCGGCAAGGTTGAACGACACTCAGAGCTCATGAAAGCAAAGGCTGAGGTCTGGGGATCAAAGGGTAAGTCAGAAGTTGAGACAGCTGTTGCTTCCTTCCAAGACTTTGGACTGGAAGACATGAAGCTGGGCTATGCCACCAAGCGTATGCAGGAAAGAACACAGCTGCGGCAAGATGCTGTTGATGAGACATCAAATATCAAAGCTCCGAACGCAACTGTATCAAACGTGGCGCAAGCTCAGGGCAATCTCGATGCACGAATACAAGGTTTCTTGAGTGCCAAGCGCAAGCTTAAGGCAGCCAACGAATCCAGTGTGTCAGGATCTTCCTTTAAGTTTAACGACACAGGCTACGAGATGCTGGACCCAAAGATGGATCAGTTCTACGCTGAGTTTGATGCCGATGTGGCTGCAGCGCAGCAGAGCTACGCCGAGATGTATGGCATGGAATCTTTTGATGAAGTTGGGGAAGGCTTCGGCATGTTCAGTACGGTAGAGGTCGACGTTAACAGCGCCGGCCGTACTCCAGAGGAGCAAGCTGCCTACCAACAGATGCACCCAGATAGCTATGATGAAACCCTAGGGGTCTATGACAACACTAGAACCGAACGACCTAGTGGCGATGTAGGTCAGCAGGATATCATGAACATGATTATGTCTGACATGACTGGCATCTCTTATGATGATGTACACAACATGTCTACCGCTGAGCTGGGTTACGATAAGTTTAGATCCGGTGACAAGATCATCGATGGTAATTCCAAAGCGTATAATGTGGGAGCGGAAGGCGTTGCAGCTATGCGTGAAGCATACTCTAAGATCTTCTTCTCTGCAGCCGCTTCCTCTGACGCAGCCGCTGGGATGGAAGATGCCTTCCGCATCGAGGCTGCTAAGAAAGCTAAGTCTAGTACTATGACAATGCAGAAACGATCCAAAGCTATGGGCGACGAAGCTACTGCTGAGGCTATCACGGATATCAACGCTGGTATCCGTACAGCTGAGCAGGAGTACGAGAATACGAAGTATCGTTTGCTTCAGCCAGGCATTGGTGGTAAAAGAAAAGTTAAAGACGTGAGCTTTAAATCTACACGTCCTCAATAAGGAGCTTCACTATGGGAGCTGGCGGACCAATTCAAGTCGACGGTGGTATGGACGAAGCAGCCTACGCCCGACTGCAGCAAGAGGAACGAGAGTTCCTTGGTGCTCAAGAAGATAGACAGATGACTATGATGAATGAGATGGAGACTGCTCGCGTTGAGCGACAGACTGCCGAGATGAATCGCCAAGAGAAGGTTCGTACTAACGAAGCTAACGCTCTTGAGTCCATGGAGAATCAGCTTACTGATAACGTGGACGCGATCAACACAGACCTTGCGGAAGAGGACGATGACATTGTCCTTGATTTCTACAGCTCTCTCACCGAGGGCGGGGAGAGACCTGAATGAGTAACCTCGCAGCTGTACCGGGTGACACGATCCAGAATCGTTTCCTTGAGCTAGACATGCGGCGGAACTCTAAGTTGGAACGGGCCCGTGAGATCGCAAGCATCACGATCCCTAACCTTATGCCTCCTCAGAACTGGTCGGAACAGTTCGAACTCACCCAGCCCTACTCAAGTGTGGCTGGTCGCGGTATCACTAACCTAGCATCTCGTATGCTGAGTGCGTTGATCCCGCTTAATGATCTCCCCTTCTTTAAGTTTGTCCTTAAGCAAGGTGAGGAGGCACCGCCTGACGCGCAAGTGTTGCTCGAAGCCCTCTCGTTCCAAGTGTACGAGAAGTTGAGCAGCAAGAACATTCGAGACAGCTTCTTCCAAGCCCTACAGTCACTCCTAGTAGTGGGTGATGTGGCGGTGAAGCTGCAGGATGATTATACTTTTAGAACTATTCGCAATGATCACTACGTGGTGATCCGCGATGTCGTGGGTGACCTCATTGAGTTCATTCACCTGGAGTTCGTGCCGGACGAGACGCCGCTCCCTTACGAGAGCCAGCAGATCTACGACGCGGGTGTCTGGGAGCGACAGGGATTCAAGACGATCTACTGCCGGTACGTCCAAGGTGAGGACGACGTGTGGTATGCTCGCAAGGAAGATAAGGAAGGTAATCTTATCGAAGACGGACAGTACGAGGTATTCCCTTATGCTGTTCTTCGATGGAACACCATGCCTAGTGAGAACTATGGTCGTGCTAAGTGCGAAGAGATCTACGGTGACATCAAGACCCTTGAGGTCTACACCCGAAGCCTCCTCGAGAGCATGGCCGCAGCCTCCACTTTCTTCATGTGCGTCAGTCCAACTGGCGTCACTGAGCTGACCGACCTCGCGTCGGCACAGAACGGTCAGTGGATCGCAGCCCGCAAGGAGGATACATATGTCATCTCTCCTGCGGACACGATGAACCCACAGATCCAGCAGACTATGGCAGCAGTCGAGATGATGCGGCGCGAGGTGTCTGAGGCTTTCCTCATGACAGCTGGCGGCATCCGACAGGCCGAACGAGTCACTGCGACTGAGGTTCGAATGGTTGGACAGGAACTAGAGAACGTCCTGGGTGGAGCCTACAGTGCTATTGCCCGAGACCTCCTGGTCCCTATGGTCCAACGATGTGTTTACAACATGGTCTCCGATGGAGACATTGATGAAGAACTTGAGCGCGAGTTTGCATCTGATGGCAAGATTGGTTTGGATATCATCACTGGTCTCCAGGCTCTCTCGCAGGACAGCAACTTGCAGAAGCTCATGCAGATGGGTGAGATGGTCCGTAACCTTCCCGAGCAGGCAGCAGCTATGTTCAAGTGGGAAGAGTATGGTAAGTCCCTCATCTCTGCACTAGGCTTTGATGCTCGCAACTGGGTCAAGTCCGAAGAGGAACTCCAGGCAGAGCAGCAGGCACAGATGCAGCAGCAGTCCCAGATGGAAATCCAGGGCGCTGTTGGTCAAGGTGCTGCACAGGGCGTTGGTCAGGCTGTTGGTGAAGGGATCGGCCAGATGGCCCAGGCTCCCGGTATGCAATCTATGATCACAGAAGGAATGCAGAGCATGATGCCCCCGGGAGGTGGTTGATGGCAGATAAATCTTCTAAGGGTACCTCTCGTAGTGCTAAGTACTACCAGGACAATCCCGAGGCTAAGGCCAAGAAGGCTAATTATGATAAGAAGGCTAACGCTAAGCCGAAAGCTAAGGAGTACCGACGTGAACTCATTGCTGAAAACCGCAAGCGAGGGACGAACGGTAACGGTGACGGCAAAGATGTAAGTCACAAGAAGGGTGGAGGCACTACCCTTGAATCCAAGAAAACTAACCGGGCCCGTCAGGGCTCTGGTGGAAAGGCTAAGAAGAAATAATGGCTAACTTTCAATACAGTGGTATCACCCTAGCTATCCGACAACCCACCGTCGAAGGACTGCTGGAAGATATCCCTAACGTCCTCGCAGAAAAGATTGCTGACCTCGCTGGCATCACTGATGTCGGTAACGATGGTGACTTCGACGTGACAAACGACGTCAAATATGAACGACTCATGACCCAGACTATGGTCATGATCAAGAAGAAGCTTAAGTGATTTAAGGAGAGAACACAATGTCTGAAGAATTCCACACGCCGGGAGTAGAGACCCCGGCTGTACCCGTGGCACCAGCGCCAGGGACTCCCGCGTATAACGCCCAGCTGGCTGCCGAAGGCAACGCCGCGACGGGTAACATCCCCGAGAAGTTCCAGCGGGAAACTCCTGAGGCAACCATTGCTGCTATGGCGGCAGGGTATGCCGAGTTGGAGAAGAACTTTCACGGACAGGGCACTGCCCCCGCTCCACAAGCGGTTGCAGAACCAGTGGTGGAAGTTCCGGTAGAGGCATCCGTCCAGGAACTCCGTGTTCCTGATGCGCCTCCGGTAGAGGAAGCACCCGTCGAAGAGCCAGGCAGCAAGACTGTTGTCAAGGACAGTGAGATGGCACACTACACACAAGAGATTATGCGTAGTGGTAACATCTCCGAGGAGTCCAAGGCCTCTCTCGTAGAGCGTGGTATTCCCGAATCATTAATTGACTCTATGGTCGAAGGCCAACGCGCTAAGATGCGGGATCAATATTCCCGTGCTGGCGATATCGTTGGTGGCTCCGACCGACTCTCGAAGATCTTTGGTTGGGCTGCGAAGAACCTGGACGAGGGGCAGCGAGCTGCCATCAACGCCGGGCTTGCAGGGTCAGCCAGTGAGGCAACTCTTCGAGGTATGGCTAGCATGTACGACGCGTCAGGTACGACTGCGCAAGCTAAGGCTGCGGAACCTCGTGAGGCTCCCCGCTATGCTGGCAATCCTGCTGGGCGTCAGGTGCAGACTGGCTTCGCATCTAAGGCAGAATATTATGCTGCCACTTCGGATGCTGCAAAGATGGCTGATCCCCACTTCAGGGGCGCCGTCGAGCAACGCATGATCTTGACTGACTGGACGACCCTGGGGTGAGCCTCTCTTCGGACTAGGCAGCTCCAGGTAAGTCACCGGCCCTCCGCCCGAGGATAACCGGATGATAGATTGATTATGTTATGCAATTTGCAAACTGTTCACCGTTAGTAAAACTCATGTATTAAGGAATAATACAATGGCTGGTATTGGAACAAATGTTGATTACGCTTCGGCTCCTATGTACGGACGCGATGGCTCTGGGCAAACTCCCGGCGGTCTCGCAGCAACCCGGGGCGGCGCTCCTGGTGACAACAAGCTGTGGCTTCCCATTTGGAGTGGCGAAGTCATGCGAGCCTTCGATCAGTACCGGATGTTTGAACCACTGGTTGAAAGCCGTACGATCTCCAGCGGCCGAGTGATGGAATTCCCCATCACCGGTACCGTGGCCATGATGCCCGCATGGGGTGCTGGTCAGGAACTCGTTGGTGGCATTGAGGCTTCGGCATCCACGACCTTCGCGGTCTCGCTCGACGCCCGCCCCATCGCGTCACACTTTGAACTCGACAACGTCGACCTCATGATCACCCAGTGGGAGTTCCGTTCGGAGCTCGCGCGACAGGCTGGTCAGACCCTTGCTAACGCACGGGACATGCAGGTCGGCTCCTTCCTCGCACGCGCTGGCGGCGAGGTCCTGATCGCTACTGACCCCCGGCTCAAGTCCGTCGGCGAAGCTGGCCTTCACACCAAGTGGCGCAACACGCTCGTGAACGCGCCCCTCTTTGACACCGCTTTCGATGCCGACCTCGCCTTCCTTGGCGCCGGCACCGATCCCCAGCGTGCCGATGCAGCCCTCGCGTTGCTCAAGGCCCTGGAAGAGTTCTGCATCCATCTTCAGGAGATCAATGCTCCCAGCGATGGTATCTACTGTGCTGTCACGCCCCGCACCTTCCAGGACATTCGTGCCCTCGGTGTCGCGCGTGAAGCTTCCGACCTCGCCGGTGGCGCTGGTCGGCCCTACTTCGGCGGCGTCGCTGAAGCTGGCGGTCTCGGTGCTGGTCTGCGTGTGGGAATGAACTCCCTCACCGATACCCTTGTTTACATGGGTGTTACCATCATCAAGAGCCAGCACATCATTGGCAAGAACCAGAGCGGTCTTGGCCAGGAAGTCGGCGAAGCCCGATACAACGGCGACTTCAGTGACGTCGGTGCTGTCATCTGGCAGCGCGGTTCCGTCGCGTCCCTCAACCAGACCGGCCTCAAGGTCGATACGGTTGATGACATCCGACGTAACACCGTCTTCACCGTGGCTAGCGTCATGGGTGGCACGGGTGTGCTTCGTCCAGAAGTCTGCTCGCTCGTCATGAAGACGGCACAGACCGGAGCTGATGCCAAGGCCAAGCGACAGTTCGCTCTCGCCACGACCATGGGTCTCAGCGCTGAGTACGTGAAGGCCGTCTGATAACATCCTTCTGAGTAGCAAAAGGCTTTATGCCCCATAGCACACAGAAGGAAGGTGATCAAATATCTGCAGGGGCCGGGGGAAACCTCGGCCCCTGTCTTGTGGTGTCTACTTCCATGACACCGTGGCGCTATCTAGCCACGTGAAACCCCCGAGCACCGGTGCCTTAATTGGTGTCGGTGCTTTTATATAACCAAATAATTTAAAAGGAGTCCACACCATGGGCGCTTATACTAAGCTTTCAGCCATCAATGAGATGCTTCTCTTGAGTGGCGAAACGCCCGTAGCTTCCCTCGACGGGAGCGCGGGTGTCGATACTTCTATTGCAGAACAGATCCTCGACCAGAAGACTATTGATGTCCAGGCACGAGGACTAGCCAACAACATTACTATCCGGACTATGACTGCTGACTTGCAGGGCGTAGTCTACCTTACTGCTGATGTCATGTCCGCTGATACGCTGACCCCAGTGTTCTCTGTGCGCGAAGACGTCTTCAAGTCTCGTATTACTACGAGGGGCTGGGAAAGTGGAGCACCTTATCTCTACAACTTGACGGACGGTACCAAGTACCTTACGCCTGCCCAAGATTACGAAGTTGAAGTAATCCTACAGGTAGACTGGGAAGATATGGATACCCCAGTCCAGAAGGACATCACTGTGCAGGCCTCACGCACCTACCAGATGCTCAGCCAGGGTGACGGAGCTGTTGACAGCTACCTCAGCCAGCTCGAAGCGTTCTACAGTGCCAAGGCTAAGGGTGCAGACACCCGCGCAAAGAATTATAACACTCTGTTTATGCAGAACAATGTCTTCCGCGCTCTTAACCGGAACGTGAAGGATGACCCAGAGCGCTTCCGCTTCTGGAATGCACCAGGAGGTGGCTGATGCCCCCAATTGACCCACGAGCTAAGTACCCTAGTGGGATGCAGCGTATCGCCATCCCTTCCCTTAGTGGTGGCGTCGGCAGGCAGGCCCCTACTAAGCGAGCCGTGAACGAAGCAGAGGATTTGGACAATGTCCTATGCACCATTGAGCGTAGCGCTGAGAAGCGACCGCCCACGGAGTTTATCCGCCGCTACACTAACCAAACATTTGACACAATAGATGACAGTAACTCGTACTCCACGTTGAACCTGCCTAACAGCACCGAAGATGCGGACTACTTCTTTTACTGGCAGCAGATCTCTGATGCCCAGCGGTACCTTGTGGTCATTGACTACCAGGCTACCGTGGCTATCAATCTGATTCGTATCTACCGCACAACAGCCGAAGGATTCTACGAGTGCTCGTTCCTCCTCCCTACTATTACGGAGGATATGTTTAAGTACCTGACCTACGGCAACGACAACCCGAAGAACCGAGCTGAAGATATCTTTAAAGGTATCACAGTCGGCCCACAGCTGATCATCCTCAACTCACTGGTGCAGGCTGGGTATACCTCAGACCTGAAGACCTTTGACGGCATTGAGAAGATCAAGCTCTTCGACGACACAATTGTGACGCCGGCAGACGGCGAGGAGTACTGGTGTCAGGTTGCCATGGACGGTGATTTCTTGCACACTGCACCAGATCCTGGGCAGCCTGACGACCTGGCGTACTATGAAGATGGGCTTGGCCGCAAGCTGACCTACTTCACCACGACACCTGTTGATAAACAAGGTGACGCCTCGATCTACGTACCATTTAAATATTATATCCGTAACGACCAGGTCTTTGCACTGATTCCTCAGGGCACGAACATGGATGCCTACGGATACGATGACTCAACCACTCCTACGAACTACCCTGAGATGGACGCCCTCGTCTTCCCAGACGGTAACCTTAGGAATGACGAAGTCTTGATCTTCACGTGCGCCAACGATGGCGTAGCCCAGAAGGAAGACGGCGAGAACGCCCCGATCCCATACACTGACCAAGGCGAGCCCCCTGTGACAGACCCCGTGACCGTATACGAGGACTACTGTTTCTGGAAGCTCCGCACTGAGATCGATGGTGGTCCCATTGCTAAGTACATTGCAGTAGAGGACTGGGATTACCCTGAAGCAAGCAAGGCCTACCTTGGTGGTAACCTTGAGGACTTCTCGGAGTTCCAGTTCCCACCCAAGGAGTCTGACTACACAGTCGTCAACGCTGAGGGTGGAGCTACAGCAGACGATAACAACCCCGCCGTTCTTATGACCGGCAAGGTTACGTCTACGCTGG
The DNA here is from genome assembly GCA_937910685.1 of uncultured bacterium. Classification (GTDB taxonomy): domain Bacteria; phylum Planctomycetota; class UBA1135; order UBA1135. The sequence goes on along the minus strand of CALEMP010000116.1, from coordinate 985 downwards.
CTGCTCTGTATGATAACATTAATCCTACGGGCAACGGTAAGATTTATAATGTATCTAACTCCTACGCTGGTGAGCCCCCTGGGTTCTACATCGTTAGAGAGTTTGACAAGAAGCCCTACGTCCGGCTCATCCGTACTCCTTACGAGTACTCTGTCCTGGACGCCAAGCGGTTCCCTAAGATCCTTAACATCGAAAGCATTGACCCAGTCACGAAGATGGAGACCTTCCAGGTCAACGACTTCAAGCTGGAGCAGCGTCGATCAGGAGATCTCAATACGAACCCAGGGCCAGAGGCCTTCAAGGGAGGGCGCCAGTCTGCAATCCAGAGCCTGGCCTTCTTCCGTGACCGCCTGTTCCTCTCGGTGGACGACACTGTGTTCTCCTCCCGCATCGGAGACTTCTCCGACTTCTGGGCAGAGAATCCTGCGTTCATCGTTGACTCGGACCCTATCGATGTCCGGTTGTCTACTAACAAGTATGCACCAGTCACTACGATGACTCCGTTTCAACAGTACCTCTTTGTTAACACAGGCTCCGACATTCAGTTTACGCTGAGTGGCTCAGAGAATACGATCACACCGACAAACGCGGTGATCTCCCCTACCGCCTTCTACAGCACCGCGCCATTGATTGACCCAGTGCTGCTAGGGAGTCAGATCTATTTCTTTAGTCCCCAGCGAGCCTACGTATACTTTAATGACAGTACAGTCTCCATCAATCAGGCAGTCGAGGTTTCCCTCCAGTGCCCGAGCTACCTTCCCCGGAACTGGGGCCAGGTATCCATCATCCCAGGCTACGACAGCATGGCGATGCTTGATGCAGACAACCCTAAGTTTGTTTACATGTATACGAACCGCTACAGTGGAGCCGAGGTAGCACAGAACGCTTTCTTCAGGTACATCTATGACACTGACGTGGAGTATGTCGACTCGTTCGACAACGACTTGTTTTATGTCATGCGATATGAGTACATCTCTGGCGGAGG